>NZ_CP035120.1 GCF_004087835.1 Halorussus pelagicus | reverse complement strand
AAGACAGAAGTCCTACATAAATCGGCTTCCGGGAAACCCCATTAGGGCGGCCAGAGTTGTTTTAGATAATGGGAGACCTCCGAGGCGTCGTCCGGCGCTACTACGCCTACAAGATGACCAACGCCTACGGCTTCTACCTGCCAGTGAGCGTCGTCTACCTCACGCAGGTCAAAGGCTACGGGATGGAGGTCATCGGGCTGACCGGCGCGGCGTTCCTCTTCGCGGAGGTCGTGGCCGAGATTCCGACGGGCTACGTCGGCGACCGCATCGGTCGCCGGGCCAGCCTCGCGGCCGGAAACCTCCTGTCGGCGGTCACGCTCGGTCTCTGGGTCGTCGCCGACTCGCCGCTGGCCTACGTCGGCCTGAACGTCGTCTGGGCGTTCGGGTGGGCGTTCCGGTCGGGCACGGGCAAGGCGTGGCTCTACGAGATACTGGACGCCCACGGCGAGGCCGACGAGTTCGCCCGCGTCAGCGGTCGCGCCAACACCGCGCTCCTGCTGACCTCGGGAGCGACCGCGGTCGCCGCGGGCGCGCTCGTGGCGGTCGATTGGTCGCTCCCGTTCCTCGCCAACGCCCTCCTCTCGGCGCTCGGGATTCCGATTCTGGCGACGCTCCCGACCGTGGCCAGCGAGCGCGAGGACGCCGAAGGCGACGACGCTCCGGGCGATGGAGACGCCGCGGCGGTCGCGGACGAGACGTTCACCGTCGGCGACGCGCTCCGAACGCTCCGCCTGCAAGCCCGACGGCCCGAAATCCGGTGGTTCGTCGCGTTCGCCGCGCTGGTCTACACGCTCTTCGAACTCTCGCGGACCTTCGAGCAACCGGCGATGACCGCCGCGGGGGTCTCGGTGCCCGCGCTCGGACTGCTCTACGCCGGGTTCAAACTGGTCTCGGCGGTCGCGGCCGCCAGCGCCGGGTGGATAGAACAACACCTCGGCGTCCGCGGAGCTTTGGGCCTGCTCGTGCCACTCCTCGGCGCCACCTACGCGGCCATCGCGTTCGCGCCGGTGCTGGTGGTCCCGGTCCTCTTCCTGACCCGAGGAGCGCGAAGCGTGTTCCGACCGCTCCGGAACCAGTACCTCAACGACCGCGTGGAGAACGTCGGGCGCGCGACGGTCCTCTCGGGCGCGACGATGGTCTTCTCGCTGGTCGCCGGAGCAACCAAGGTCGGCGGCGGGTACGCGGCCGCGGCGCTCGGGCCGATTCGGTTCCTCGCCGCGAGCGCCGTTGTCCTGACCGCGGGCGCGAGTCTGGTCTGGGTCGCCGTCTCGCCGGTCAGACCGACGGGCGAGCGCGACGACGCCGGAAGCGACTCGGAAGTCGGTGCACCGGCGGCGACGGATTGAGGTGGCTCGTGGCCCGTCATCCGGTCCGTCATCCGGCCCGACGCCGAGCGCATCTGGCGGAGAATCGAGGGGGCGCTGTCAGCGTGAGAGTTCGGTTGGGGGCCTCGCTCGGTCGCCCTCAACGCTCGTGGACGGTCATGGGAATCTCGTCCTTCGGGCGGGCGGTCACGGTCGCCATCAGGTCGAGTTCGGTGCCGGGAGTGAGTTCGAGGTGATACTGCTGGTAGATGGTCGCCAACAGGAGGCGGGCCTCCAGCATGGCGAACCGGTCACCGATACAGCGGCGCGGTCCGGCCGCGAACGGGAAGTAAGCCAGTTTCGGGAGCGAACTCTCGAAGTCGTCGGTCCAGCGGCCGGGTCGGAACGCCAGCGGGTCGTCGTACCAGCGGTCGTCCCGGTGGACGACCCACTGGTGCATGCGAATCGTCGCGCCCGCGGGAATCTCGTAGCCGTCGATGATGTCGGGTTTGACCGGTTCGCGGACGATGCCGGGGACCGGCGGATAGAGTCGCATCGACTCTTTGACCACCTGCTCGGTGTAGGTCAGTTCCGAGAGGTCGGCCATCGTCGGCGTCTGGCCGTCCAGCACCTCGTCGAGTTCCGCGACGAGTCGGTCCTCGACTTCGGGGTGGCGGGCGAGCGCGTAGGCCGTGAACGTCAGCGAGAGCGCGGTCGTCTCGTGGCCCGCCAGCAGGAGCGTCACTACTTCGTCACGTATCTCTTCGGTCGAGAGATTCTGGTCGTCGTCGTCGGTCACGTCCAACAGCATCGAGATAACGTCGCGGTCGGTCGGGTCCGCCCGTCGCTTCTCGATGAGGTCGTAGACCACCCCGTCGAGTCGCTCGCGAGCGCGCTGGATGCGGAGCCGCGAGGGCGTGGGGACCTCCTCGGGCAGGACGAAGTTCGACACGCTCTCGGAGGCCTCCATGAACTCTTCGAGCGCCGAGCCGATGTCCTCGACGTACCCCTCGATGTCCACGCCGAACAGCGCCCGCGCGACGATGCGGAGCGTCGCGGTCATCATGTCCTCGTGGAACAGGCGCGTCTCGCCGTCGTCCCACGTCGATAGCAACTCCTCGGTAGCGTCGGTCATCATTCCAGCGTACTCTTCGATGCGTTCGGGGTGGAACGCGGGTTGGATGAGGTGGCGATTGCGTCGCCAGACGGAACCCTCGCTGTTCAGGATGCCGTCACCGGTGATGGGCGAGAGCGTGCGCTGGAAGCTGTCGCCTTTGACGTAGTTCTGGTTGTTCTGGACGAGGACCTGTTCGATATGGTCGGGATGGTTGAGTTGATAGACCGGCCCGTCTATCTCCTCCCACGCCACGATATCGCCGTACTGGCGAGCGTTTCGCGTCATGAAATCGAACGGTTCGCGGACGAACGCAAGGTAGTTGCCGACGACCGGGAGCCCGTCGGGACCCGGCGGCAACTCGTCGGCAGTCGGTGGGGCGTCGCTGCTCATGTCTAGTTGATACGTGGGGTCCCAGCGACCTACGTCTGTATCCGAATTTCCTAGGTGTGTTTAAGTACGTCGAGCCGAAACGCTCCGACAGAAAGTGGCGAAACCCCGGTGGCCGACCGGGGTCGCCCGCGACGATTACCCCGATGAGATACGCGACAGTCACCCTGAGGTGGACCGGCGAACGAGTGCATCCGGTAGGCGAAATCTTCGCGCACGAGGAGTCCGTCACCGTCGAGGCGATTCGGTACGTCAGCCCGGTCGGAGAGGGCGAATACGTGGAACTGCTCGAACTCAGCGGCGACGTTGACCGGGCGCGGGCGCTGTTGGCCGAGTCGTCGGCGGCACTCGAACACGACGTCACCGGGGACGGGACCAGCGGCGTCGCTTACGTCCAGTGTCGGACCGCCGGACTGGTCGAGGACCTTCTCGCGGTCCTCCACGAGCACGAAATCGTCCTCGACTGGCCGATGCGGTTCTACGGAGACGACGCCCGAGGATTGCGGGTGACGGTCATCGGAACGAGCAGAGCCATCCAGCACGCGGCGGGCGACCTCCCCTCGGGAGTGGAGTTAGACCTCGAACGGACGGGCGAGTACGAACCGGACACGGGTCAACTCTCCCAGATGCTGACCGAGCGACAGCTCGAACTCTTCGAGTTGGCCGTCCGAGAGGGGTACTACGAGGTGCCCCGAGAAACGACCCAGCAGAACCTCGCCGAGTCGCTGGACCTCGCAACCGCCACCGTGAGCGAACACCTCCAGCGAATCGAGTCGAAGCTGGTCGCAACAGTCGTCGGACCGGCGTGAGGAACGGCGGGTCGAATCTGCCCGACGACGTTCGAGTCGAGATTACGGGGCGGCGCTCTGCCGGGATTGAAGTACGATGAGGTCATCAGTTAGCTGGGAGAACAATGCAGGCATTCGTCATGAACGGCGTCGGCGAGACGCGGATGACCGAGAAGGAGAGACCACAACCGGGACCGAACGACGCCATCTTGAAGCCGACGGTCGCGCTCATCTGTACCTCCGACGTTCACACCGTCCACGGAGCTATCGGTGAGCGAGAGAACCTGACGCTCGGCCACGAGGCCGTGGGCGTCGTAGACGAAGTGGGGTCGGAAGTCGAGCGATTCAGCGAGGGCGACCGCGCTGTCGTGGGAGCTATCACGCCCGAGTGGGGGTCGGCGGCCGCCCAAGACGGCCACCCGTCCCAGTCCGGCGGGCAACTCGGCGGCTGGAAGTTTGCAAACGAGAAAGACGGCGTGTTTGCCGAGTACGCCCACGTCAACGAGGCCGACGCGAATCTGGCCCACATTCCCGACGGCGTGACAGACGAGGAGGCCGTCTACGTCTGCGACATGCTGAGTACCGGCTTTGCGGGAGCCGAGAACGCCGCAATCCCGATGGGCGGGACGGTGGCGGTCTTCGCGCAGGGACCGGTCGGTCTAATGGCGACGAAAGGCGCGCGACTGCAAGGTGCAGGACGGGTCATTGCCGTCGAGAGTGTCCCCGAACGACAGGAGTTGGCCCGCGAGTACGGCGCGGATGAAATAGTCGATTTCGAGGCGGTAGACCCGGTCGAGCGAATTCACGAACTGACCGACGGCGAAGGGGTAGACGCCGCAATCGAGGCGCTCGGGAGCGAGGAGACGCTGGCCGACTGCGTGGCGGTCACCAAGCCCGGCGGCACTGTCTCGAACGTCGGCTACTACGGCGAGGGCGGGACCGTGGACATCCCGCGCGAGGCGTGGGGCGTCGGGATGGCCGAGAAGGACATCGTGACCGACCTCTGTCCGGGCGGGAGCGTCAGACTCGGCCGACTGCTTCGACTCATCGAGGCCGGGCGTGTGGACCCGACGAAGATGACGACTCACGAGTTCGACTTCGAGAACATCGAGGAGGCCTTCGAGTTGATGGCGTCGAAAGAAGACGGCGTTATCAAACCGCTGGTACGGTTCTGAACCGTCGCGTCGCCTCGGGAGGCGACGAGGCTCAGTATTCCTCGGCGTCCAGTTGTTCGAGGTGCTGTTCGAGTTCGGGGTACTCCTCGACGCGGACGAAGCCGTACTGGCCGCCGCCGTAGAAGCTTTCGGGGAGTTCGCGCTCGACCAGCATCGTCTCGGGGTCGGCGTCAACGTGGTTGAGTTTGCCGAGCGGGACGACGCGGGCCGTCTCGTCGCCGTCGAGACAGACCACGGTGCGTTCGCGCACGAGAACCGCGTCGAACTCCAGCGCGTCGTACTCGTCCACGGTGAACACTGTCGGGTGGGAAGATGCCATATCGGACACAGACACGACGGACTAATAAAACGCCCTGCCGAGCGCGCGTAGGGTTTATCTATGGCACTACCTTACTAACAGACTCATGACCGGGCCAATCCGCCAGCGCGAGCGTGAGCAAGGGGTCGAGACCGAGCAGGAGGAGTCAGAAGAGACGCAGACGTGTCCGGAATGCGAGGCCGGAAACCTGATTGCGGACGCTGGCGGAAGCGAGTTAGTCTGCGAGGACTGCGGACTCGTCGTGGAGGAGCGCAACGTGGACCGCGGCCCGGAATGGCGCGCGTTCAACCACCAGGAGCGCCAGAACAAGAGTCGCGTCGGCGCGCCCACGACGAACACGATGCACGACAAGGGCCTGACGACGACCATCGACTGGAAGAACAAAGACGCCTACGGCCGGTCGCTCTCCTCGGAGAAACGCAGTCAGATGCACCGCCTGCGCAAGTGGCAAGAGCGCATCCGGACCAAGGACGCTGGCGAGCGCAACCTCCAGTTCGCCCTGAGCGAACTCAACCGGATGTCGTCGGCGCTCGGTGTGCCCCGCTCCGTACAGGAAGTGTCGTCGGTTATCTACCGGCGCGCGCTCAAGGAAGACCTGATTCGGGGCCGCTCCATCGAGGGCGTCGCCACCAGCGCGCTCTACGCCGCCTGTCGGAAGGAGGGCATCCCGCGAAGCCTCGAAGAGGTCTCGGAGGTGTCGCGGGTCGAGCGCAAGGAAATCGGACGGACGTATCGCTACATCTCGCAGGAACTCGCGCTCGGGATGGAGCCGGTAGACCCCAAAAAGTACGTCCCGCGATTCTGCTCGGAACTCGACCTGACAGAGGAAGTCGAGAGCAAGGCCAACGAGATTATCGACGTGACCGCCGAGAAAGGGCTTCTCTCGGGCAAGTCGCCCACAGGATACGCGGCCGCCGCCATCTACGCGGCGTCGCTGCTCTGCAACGAGAAGAAGACCCAGCGCGAGGTGGCCGACGTGGCCCAAGTGACCGAGGTCACCATCCGAAATCGGTATCAAGAGCAGATCAAGGCCATCGGACTTTACAACTGAGCGGCCGTACGTCCACGCGAGCGGCACCGAACGAGTGTGGCGAGAGAGTTTGATAATGGAAACGGGAATTGGTCAGCGCTTCGAGGAACGACTCGGCGAGGAGTTCGGCGGCGACGCCGGGACTAGACGGGTCGTCGCCCGACAGGCGCGGGACTTGGCGGACTCAGGGCAGTTCCGGTTCCACATGGACAGGGAGTTGACCGCAGCGGTCGCCGTCGAGAACCTTCAGGACGCACCGGAAGACCTCACGCTCCCCGAGAAGTGGAACTGGTGGATGGGCGCGCTCGAACTCGCCTACGGCGGGTACGACCGCTTCCGAGTGGTGCGCTGGAGCGGTAAATCGGGCTAGTCACTGGGGCAGTCCGCCAGTCGCCCCCAGATACGCGAGGTAGAACTGGACGGCGTTGAACGCCCCATGAATCAGCGACGGGACGACGATGTTTCCGGTCCGCTCGTAGGCGAGACCCAGAATCGGCGAGAGGACTAGCAGAATGGCGATGTACGCGAGTTTTCCCGCCCCTTGCAACGAGAAGACGTGAACCGCCGCGAAGACGACGCTCGCCGCGGCGATGGCGACCCACGGCCCGAACGCCTCCCGGAGTCGCCCCTGTACGACGCCGCGGTAGAGCAGTTCCTCTCCCGGCCCGATAAACAGAAACGAG
Source organism: Halorussus pelagicus (assembly GCF_004087835.1). Classification (NCBI taxonomy): domain Archaea; kingdom Methanobacteriati; phylum Methanobacteriota; class Halobacteria; order Halobacteriales; family Haladaptataceae; genus Halorussus; species Halorussus pelagicus. Next base: position 296,554 of record NZ_CP035120.1, on the reverse strand, counting down.
AGGGGAACCAACAGGAGGAAGACTCGGGGGTCCTGTTCGCCGAACTCCGTGACCGCGTTCGACGCCGACTGCACGCCTAGTAGCGTGAAAATCGTCGAGACGACAATGAGACCTGCGAACAGGCCCAGCGTCCCGAGGACAGACCACCCCACGTCTCGGAGCGTCGGAATCCGGACTTTCACGAAGTCGAAACCGCGGTCGGTGGACGCCAAATAGCCGAGCGCGAAGGTGCCGAACGCGACGCCCTGCCCCATCACGACCGAGAGACCGAGCAGGAGCGCGGGGCGGTCCATCAGCGGTACGCCCGCGAACATCACCGCGAGCGTGGCCACGGCGACGATGACGGCCGCGAAGACGTAGCCACCGACGCCGAGCGCCGCCGCGACGACCAGCGAGCGAGGCTTCGAGGACGACCGCGCCGGTCCGGAGTCTACGGTGGTGGTCTCCATGGAACCGTATTGGACCTGCTGAGAGATAAGTCGTCTCCCCGGCAGGAGGGTCGTCGTTCGCGCTGTGGCCGAAACGCCTCAGACGAACTCGACGTGAACTGCTTGCTCGGGCGTCTCCGGGCCGCGCGCGTACTGCGAGCGGTCCGCACTCGTGCGCTCGATTTCGAAAACGCGGAGCAGAACGACCAGTCGGCCGTCCGAAAGCGAGGCCCGAAGCACCGGCCCGCGACTCGTCGCCGTCACGTACGGCGGGGCCGCGACGGGCGACGCCGACAGCGAGCGCCCGGTCGCGCGCACGGCACCGACGAGCAGGTCGGGTAGGCGCGGCCACACGCCCGCGGCGTCGAGCGCCGCACGAAGCGGGTCGGCGACCGCGCCGGGGTCGCCGGTGGTCTCGGCATCCCACGTTTCGGCGACCGCGTCGGCGCAATCGAGAACGCTCTCGACGGTTTCCCGGTGGGAATTGAGGAGGAATCGGCGGGCGCTGTCAGCGAGAATCGAAGAGTCGGGGGAGTCGGTCACGGCTCTGCGTTCCAGTTTGGGTGCTGAAGGGAAAACCTCGGGGGAAAAGCCTACAAGTGAGGGGCCAATCGATGCAGGTAGAGATGGTAGAGATGATTCCACTATTCGGGCCGATTCCGGGCGGAATGGAGATGATGGTCATCCTCCTCATCGCCGTCCTGCTGTTCGGCGCGAACAAGATTCCCAAACTCGCGCGTTCGACGGGCGAGGCCATGGGCGAGTTCAAGAAAGGGCGTCAAGAGATCGAAGAAGAGCTTCAGGAAGCACAGAGCGAAGTCAACCCGACGAGCGGAACCGACGGCGTCGCCGACCCGAAGGAAGTCCGAGAGACGGACACCGTCAGCGAGACGGACACCGACGCATCGGAAGCGTAACGACGACGGGTGACTTTTCGACCCTCTCGTAACCATTTTCAGTTTCTTCGAGAGCCGTATCGACCCCGAGGTTAAGGGGCTTCGGTACCGAGTTGGAGTACATGAGTAGTGACGAGCTTCAGGAAACCAACACGGAGGAACGTTTCGCGTTCAAGAAAGACGAGAGCGCGGCACTCAAATCCGACAAGGGGCTGACCGAAGAAGTGGTTCGGCTCATCAGCGAGGACAAGGGCGAACCGGACTGGATGTTGGAGCGACGGCTCCGGGCACTCGAGCATTGGAACGAGATGCCGATGCCGACGGACTGGCCCGGCCAGCCGGACCTGACCGAGTTGGACGTAGAGGAAATCGTGCCGTACATCCGGCCGGACGTGGACAAACGCGAGGGCGCGGATAGCTGGGACGACCTGCCGGAAGACATTCAGGACACTTTCGAGAAACTGGGCATTCCGGAAGCCGAGCGCAAGGCGCTGTCGGGCGTCGGCGCCCAGTACGAGTCCGAAGTCGTCTACCAGAACATGCAGGAGCAGTGGGAAGAGAAGGGCGTCGTGTTCTGCAACATGGACGAGGCCGTGCGAGAGCACGAAGACCTCGTCAAAGAACACTTCATGACCTCCTGTGTCCCCCGAGCGACAACAAGTTCGCCGCGCTTCACGGCGCCGTCTGGTCGGGCGGAAGCTTCGTCTACGTCCCCGAAGACGTGACCGTCGAAATGCCCGTGCAGGCGTACTTCCGGATGAATTCGGAAGGGATGGGCCAGTTCGAGCACACCCTCATCATCGCCGAGGAAGGCTCGGAAGTCCACTACATCGAGGGCTGTTCGGCACCCAAGTACGGGAGCCACAACCTCCACTCGGGCGGCGTGGAAGTCTTCGTCGGCGAGGACGCCCACGTTCAGTATTCGACCGTCCAGAACTGGTCGAAAAACACCTTCAACCTCAACACCAAGCGCGCCATCGTCGAGAAGGGCGGCCGGATGGAGTGGGTGTCCGGAAGCATGGGGTCGAAAGCGACGATGCTCTACCCCTGCACCATCCTGAAGGGCCGCAACGCGTCGGCGAACAACATCACCATCGCGTTCGCTGGCGAGGGCCAGAACATCGACACCGGCGCGAAAGTCTACCACAACGCGCCCCACACCAAGTCCACCATCGAGTCCAAATCCATCAGCAAGGACGGTGGCCGCACCAACTACCGCGGTCTCGTCCACATCTCGGAGGGCGCGGAACACTCCTCCACATCGGTGGAGTGTGACGCGCTGATGTTCGACAACGAGTCAACGTCGGACACGATGCCGTACATGGAGATCGACGAGTCGAAAGTGGACGTGGCCCACGAGGCGACGGTCGGGAAAATCGGCGACGAGGACGTGTTCTACCTCCAAAGCCGTGGCTTGGACGACGACGACGCCAAGCAGATGATCGTCTCCGGGTTTATCGAGCCGATTACCGAGGAGCTACCCATCGAGTACGCCGTCGAACTCAATCGACTCATCGAACTCGAAATGGAAGGCAGTCTCGGGTAAGCGCCGAAAGTCCGCCGTCTAGACTTCTTCTGCCGATATTCGACGCCCGACCGAATGCGATAGCCGTTTAAGGGAGAAAGAAAATTGTCGGGTATGACCGGCGACCCCGCCGCTGGAAGCGACGAAAATCGCGGCGGGTCACTCGAACTCGACGACGTATTGACGCTCCTTAGCGACCGGTATCGACGCCATTGCCTCGCGTGTCTCGACGGCCTGCCCGTGCCGGTAACGCTCGAAGGCCTGACCGACCAAGTCGCGGGCCGAGAGTTCCAGCAACCGCCCGACAAGGTGTCGATGATAAAACGGACCCAGATAGCCACCGCGCTCCACCACACCCACCTGCCGAAACTGGAGGAGGCCGGAATCATCGTCTACGACACCGACGAGGGGAAAGTGACCGAAATTACGGTCGAACCGCCACTCACGAGCTTTCTCGACAAGATTCGACGACACGAAGGGTAACCCGGCAAAATTGGGGGGTGAAACGACAAGGAGTGACGCCGCAACCGCAAAGTCCTCTCGCCCGTGAAGTAGAGTATGGCGACAGAAACGCAGACTGACGGCGGTCGGTCACGGTTCGGAACGCTGGTTCTGCTCGCGCTGACCTTCGCGGTCGGTTACGTCCTCGGCTCCCGAGGCGACGGCGAGACCGGGGAGTGGGAAGACGTGGCGAGCGAACCCACAGAAATTACGATTAACGGCGACGACGAGAGCGAAGAGTAGAATCGCGTCTCTATCCGAATTTTCCACACGGCGTCGCGTCGCCAGCGCGCGCCGCGCGCTGGCGCGGTGGATGACTCCCCGCAGTTTCGCCCGTCGCTTCGAGCCGTCACGACACCGCGATTCGAACCTACAGCTCGGACACGAACCCGACGATGGCCTCCAGTTTCTCGTCGGGACAGTACCGGACTTCGCCCGACCGCGCGTCATACTCGACGACGCCGTACTCCGCCAACTTCGGCAGGTGAACGTGGTGGAGTTCGGCCTTCGGCTTCGAAGTCGAGGGCGCTCCGCCGTCGGTTTCGACCTTCGTCCGCACGAGGTACTCCATCAGAGCTTCGACCGACGCCGACTCAGTATCGTTGCGGTCGAAGTATTCGATCACTTTCCGCCGCTCTTCGCTCGCTAGCAAGGCCAGCGAGCGATCCATCAGGTCGGGGTCGTCGTTCATTGTCGCTCCCAGCGGAGAGTCATCATGCTATCAACTATTCGGGCGAGAGACGGATTAGTTCGGCGTTGTACCGAGTCCTCACTGATACGACACGGACTGTGGTGGAAAATTGAAACCGGCGGTAGATGTCTCGTGACGGCCTGTAGCACGGTTTACCCAGTTCCTCACAGGTCGAGGTCACGGTTCGAGTGGCTTCGAGTCGGACGAGTTGTAGGTCGAGCGAGCGAGAGATTTCCGCAAAAGACGCGTCTAGTCGTTGTGAAGTGGACACGCGGCGAAGTAAGTGGTTGGGACACTACTAGCCGCGTGTCAAGATTCTCTTTGAAGGCCGAACCTATGTAGCTTGTGTGATTAAATGAGTGAAATAGGAAACGCCGATTTGTGTTAGACATATCACGTCGAGCGGAGAATGAGACCTCGTCGGAAGGGTAGCAAAAACGAGTGGCGAGACACGACAATGCCTAAAGGCGAGAGTCCCCAAACATCCGTATCTCCGGGATTTCCCGGTGGTGGTTGGGACACCATGGTCGATAACGACAAACAAGAACAGGCCGCTGGATTACTCCAGCAACTCGGCCTGAAAGAGTACGAGGCGAAGTGTTTCGTCGCCCTGATGCGCAAGGAGACGGCGACTGCCAAGGAGGTAAGCGAAATCGCGGACGTGCCCCGAACGCGGGTGTACGACGCGATTCGCGTGTTGGAGGCGCAGGGACTCGTGGAAATCCAACACACGAACCCGCGCCAGTACCGAGCGGTTCCGCTCGAAGAGGCCGCCAAGACGCTCCGGCGGCAGTACGAGTCTCGCGTGGACGAGTTAGAGGAAACCCTCGACGACATCGAACCCGCGAACCCGTCCGGGGACAAAGTGACCCACGAGGTCTGGTCGCTGTCGGGCAAGGAGGGAATCACGACTCGCACGCTCCAACTCCTAGAGGACGCCGAGAGCGAGGTGGTCCTCGTTGTCAGTTCGCCGTCGGTCGTCACCGAGGAGTTGGTCGAGCGACTGAACGAGACCGCCGAGCGGGGCGTCCCGGTCCTCGTCGGAACGGTCACCACGGCGTTGCGCGACGAACTCCGGGAGAAGGTCCCGAACGCGGAGGTGTTCCTCTCCGAACTCGACTGGCTTCACGACGATGGCACCGACGGCGAGGTGGCCATCGGCCGGATGTTGCTGATGGACCGCGAGACGATACTCCTGAGTTCGATACACGAGGACGGTCAGATGGAACGGGCCATCTTCGGCCGCGGGTTCGAGAACGGTCTCGTCGTCATCACGCGGCGACTGATGGCGACCGGACTGGCGACGCTCCGAGACCACAAACCGTAGCGCGTCCCGACCACGATAGTTTCCCGCGAATAGAACCGACCGAGACGACGCCTACCGATACTCGTCGCCGCTCTCGCCCGCGAGGTCCCGGAGTCGCGCGACTCGCTCCGCGGTCGCCGGATGCGTCGGCACCTCGATTGGCAGGCCGGAAAGAGGGTCCTCAGTCGCGTCCTCGCCGTCCGACTCCTCGGGCGCGACGACGCCGTGAGGTAGAAAACAGAGTTCCCGGACGCCGCTGGCCCGCGCGTCCTCGGTGGGGTGGGCGGGCGCGTCGGCGTCCAACGTCTCCAAGGCGCTGGCCATCGCCGCGGGGTCGCCCGCGGTCAGCGCCCCGGCACGGTCCGCCGCAAACTCCCGATAGCGCGAGAGGTAGCCGCTCAGAACCGCGACCGGGAGCGCCAGCAGGCCGAGCGCGACCCCGCCGAACAACACCGTGAATCCGACGAACCCAGCGAACGCGACCAGCGAGGCGACGCTGAACGGCGGCGCGCCGACCAATGCAGTGCTGGCCGCGTAGCCTGCGATTGCGGCGACGCCGAGCGCGAGCGACCGGACGGGACCCGGCGCGTCGGCGACGAACGAGTAGTCGTCGTTGGCCAGCGCCGGAAGGAAGGTGGCCAGCGTCATCACCGCCGCGTCGCGGTTCTGGAGGTGCGCGAGTTCGTGGGCCAGCACCGCGTCAAGTTCGGACTCCGAGAGCGCATCGAGCAGTCCGGTCGAGACGACCACGGTTCCGTCCCGCAAATCGCCGACCGTGAAGCTGTTAGCTACATCGGTCTCCGCGACGGCGACCCGCGGTGGGGTCACGCCCGCGGTCTGGGCGAGTCGGCGAACGCGAGCGTGGAGGTCCGGGTACTCGGTCTCCGAGACCGGCCGGGCGTCGGCCGCCGCGAGCGCCTCCCGGCGCGTGTACCGGAGTTGCGCCCACGCGAGTGCGAGCGTCGCGGGCGCAACGAGCGCCACGAGCGCGAGCCACGACGCCGACCCCGCTCCGACCACCGCGACCAGCCACGGCCGGAACAGGTACGCGAGGACGGCAACGAACGCCGCGTCGGCGGCCAGCACCAGCGCGAGCGTGAGCGCGATGCGGTGAGTCAGGCCGAGCGTCTCGCCGGAGGAGTCGGCGATTCCGGTTGAGTCGGCGTTGCTGGCGTCGTTGGCGTCGTCGGGCGGGCCGGGGTTCGGGGAAGCGTCTCGTGACATGGAGGGCAGACAGATTACATCTATGTTGGAGAGGGAAGATATATTTGACTGAAAGTTTTCGTCTCTTTCGTGTCCCGCGAACGCCGCCGCGCCGCCCTCGCCGCCCTCTGCGTCCTCGCGGTCGCCCTCGCCGCCACCCTCCTGCCCGCCAGCGGTTTCGGGAGTCAACCCGCTGGCGTCGGGGTCGGTGGCGACGCCGCGGACGCCCCCGGCGGAGGCGGCACCGACGCGCCCCGACAGACCACCGAAGCGACCGCTCCGCCCGCCACGACGGCGCAGGACGCCGAGACGACCACGTCCGACGGCGGAGACGAAACGACGACTACGACGACGACCACGGCCACGACAACGACGACCGGGACCGCGCCCAGCGGTTCCAGTCCGTTCGCCGGAGCCGACCTGTTCGTGACGGCCGCCACCGGACTGTTCGGACTGGTCGGTCTCCTCGCGCTCGTCGGGTTCTCCACTGGCGTCCTCGAAGTCAGCAGTCGGGCCGCCGGAGCGCTCCCGTTTACGCTCACCATCGGCGGGACGCCCCTTGGCGCGCTCGTCGGGCGGATACCGGCTCGGACGATGGCGACAATTGTGGCCCTCTCATCGTCGGTTCCGCGACTGTTGGACGATGCCGCGTCGCTCGCCGGAGCGGTCGGCCGAAGCCTCGGGAGCGTCCTCGGGGCCGCCGGACGCGGCACCGCCGAGGCGTTCCGAATCGGCGCGAAGGGTCTCGCGCTGACCGTCACGTCGATTCCGCGCGCGCTCGCCGGACTGAGCGCGGGTCTCGGCGTCTTCTCCGGTCTCGGCAACGTCAGCATGCCGAGCCTGGGTCGCGGCGGGAGCGACGACGGCGACGACCGAAATCGCTCGACTTCATCCGACGAGCAGGCCGACCCGGTCCCGCCCACCGTCGAAGAGGCGTGGGAAACTATGCGCGACCGCGTGCCAGTCCGGAACCGGCGCGCTCGGACACCGGGCGAAGTCGCGCGGGCCGCCGCCCGTCGGGGGTTCCCCGACGAGGCCGTCCGGCGACTCACCGACTCCTTCCGGGAGGTCCGATACGGCGACCTCCCCCGAGACGAGCGAACCGACTCGGCGCGCTCGGCGCTCGACCGACTCCGCGACTACTGGCGGGGTGACGAGAAGTGATTCCGCGACTGCTCGGCCGAGCGAGCGCGAAACTCCAACAGCGCCGGACGCTCGCCGTCATCGGCGGCGGGTCGCTGGCGCTGGCGGTCGGCGTCGCCTTCCTGCCGTGGCTGTTTCCGGCCGCCGTCTTCCGGCCGCTCTCGACGGTTCTCGCCTCGCCCGCCTCGATTTTCGTCGTCGCCGGAGCCGCCGGACTTCTCGGCATGCAGGCGCTCCGAGCGAGCGCGACCCCGGCGAGCGACGACGAGAACGACCGGCTCGCCGAGTGGGCGCCCGCGAGAGAACCGGAGCGGGCCTACTTCGAGGAGCATCGGACCACCGGCGAGCAGATAGATTCGGTGTTCAACGCGAACCGCGAGGACACCCGGAAGTTCAGTTCGCGCCGCCGGACTGCCCAGAATCGCATCCGGGAGACCGCAATCGCGGTGGTCGCCGACGCCGAGCGAATCGACGAGGAGCGCGCGGCCGAGCGCATCAGCGCGGGGTCGTGGACCGACGACCCCCGCGCGGCGGCTTTCCTCGGCGGGCGACATCTCGCGCCGCTCCGGACCCGAATCCGGGACTGGGCCAGCGGCGAGCGCTTCGAGCGGTGGGCGACCCACGCGGTCGAAGCAATCGACGCCATCGACCAAGGGGAGACCGCGAACGGCGGCGAAAGCAGCGAAGCAAGCCGCTTCGACGGCGGCCCGCACAGGTTCGATAGCGAACTGGACGACCTCGCCGACGACACAGACAACCTCGCGGGCGAATCCGAAAGATTCGCCCGCGAGACCGAGCGCGACCGGGAGGTGGCGCGATGAATCTCGGCATCGCCACCCCGTTGGTCGCGCTCAGAGTCTTCGCAGTTGCCCACATGGAAGATTTCTGGACCGTGAGACCGGGCCACGATATGCTCACCCGAGAAGTCTTCCAAGCGATGAGCGGCGGCGACGGCGACGGAGTCGATGACGACGATTCGACAGACGATGACGACGCGAGCGACGCGTCGGCGGACGACGAACCGGAAACGAGCGACGAGACGACCGACGAAGAGCCGACCACCGAGGAATCGACCGAGAGCGACGACCAGCCGCCGGAGACCAGAATCGGCCCGCGGTGGGACCCCGGAACGACGGTGGCGCTCCTCGCGGGCGCTGGCGGCATCCTGACGAAGAACACGACGATGTTCCTCGCGGCCGCGGTCGGGTTCGCCTACGCGGCCTACCGCTACGGCACCCGAGCGCCGGAGGTCTCAGTGGCAGTCGAGCGCACCATTTCTGACCGGTCGCCCCTACCGAGCGACGAGGTGGAAGTCACGCTGGCGCTCCGAAACGAGGGCGAGGAGCCGATTCCTGACCTCCGAATCGTGGACGGCGTCCCCGAGCAACTGGGCGTCTCCACGGGGTCGCCCCGTCTCTGTACCAGCCTCCAACCCGGCGAGACGGCGGCGTTCTCCTACGAGGTCCGCGCGCGGCGCGGCACCCACGAGTTCGGCGAGACGCGACTGCTCGCCCGGAACGTCAGCGCGAGCGCCGAACGCCGGCGGACCTGCGAGGCCGCACTCGCCGACGCGCACGACTCCGACGAGACGGCCACGATAACCTGCGAGACACGGGCCGACGACGTGCCGCTCCCGGCCGAGACCTCCTCGTACCCCGGCCAACTCACGACCGACTCGGGCGGCGAGGGCGTGGAGTTCTACGCCACGCGCGAGTACCAGCCCTCTGACCCGATGAGCCGAATCGACTGGAAGCGCTACGCCAAGACCCGCGAGTTGACGACCGTGGACTTCCGGGAGACGCGCGCCGCGACGGTGGTCGTCGTCGTGGACGCACGGACGCCCGCCCACGTCGCGCGCCGGTCGGGCGAACCCGACGCCGCGGAACTGAGCGAGTACGCCGCCGAGCGACTCGCCGAGGCGTTCGCCCGGCGCAACGACCGCGTGGGACTGGCGCTGTTCGGCCCGAGCGAACGCTACCTCGAACCCGGCGGCGACGGGCAACTGGCCCGCATTCGCGCGGAACTCGACGCGACGTTGGAGGCGAGCGACCACGGCGCGAGTATGTTCGACTCGAACCGACGCCAGCGGGCCAACGAGTCCAGATTCGAGACGCTCCGCAAGCGACTCCCCGACGGCGCGCAGGTCGTCTTCCTCTCGCCGATGGCCGACGACTACGCGGTCGAAGTCGCCGAGCGATTCAGCGCCTACGGCCACGCCGTGACCGTCGTGAGTCCGAACGTGGCCGACTCGGGCACGACCGGCGGCACCGTCGAGCGAATCGAGCGCGAGCGACGACTCAGCGACCTGCGCGGCCCGGTTCGGGTCGTAGACTGGTCGCCCGACGAACCGATTCGAAGTGCGGTCTCGAAGGCGACAGCGAGGTGGTCAGGATGAGTTTCGACGTGAACGACGCGAACGGCGACATCGACCCGACCGACGACGGAATGGGTGACGGAATCGGCGACGGAACGAACACCGAAACCGAGAGCGGGGAGGACGCCGCTCCGGAGCGCCGCGCGACGCCATTCAGCGGAACCCTCGCGGTGCTGGTGGCGGCGCTCGCGGGTCTCGCGCTCGGGGGCGCGTCCGGAACCGCGCCGAGCGTCGCGGCGAGCATCGCAAGCGGCGCGCTGGCCGCGCTCGGCGTCCGAGCCATCCAGTCGGAGACGAACGCCCGGCGAGCGGTCGGCAGCGTCTGTCTCGTCGCTGGCGTGGCCGCCTTCGCAATCGTGACAGCGCTGGGCGGCGGCGCAGTCGCCCTGCTCGTCGGCGGGGGCGTCGCGGCGGCCGCGACCAACGCCGTCGTCTCGTTCGACGAGCGAGTCGAGCGCCCGGCCATCCGGTCGCTCTGGCGCTCGGCAACGGTGCTGTTGGTCGGGAGCGTTCTCGCGCTCTGCCTGTACGCGAACCTGTTCGGCAAGACGTTCGGCGTCGTCGGCGGCGAACTCGTCGCCGTCGCGGCGTCGAGCGCGCTTTCGCTGGTGGTCGTCCTCCAGTTGGAACTGCTAGCCATCAGCGAGTTGGTCCACTGGGCCGTGCCGGTCCTCGACGGCTGGCTCCCCGAGAATCGGAACGTCCGGGCCGCGGTCCTCGAACGGTTCGACGTTCGGCTCTGGGAGGTGCCGCGGGGCTACTGGGCGGTGCTGGGCCTGCAAGTCCTGCTCGCGCTCTCGTCGTGGGGTCCGGCGTGGTTCGGCGCGTTCCTCGACTCGCTGTCGATTTTGGGCGACGCGCTCGAACTCCTGTTGGTCTCGGGCATTCTCCACCTGCCGCTGGCCGCGCTGGTCGGCAGTCTCCTCGTCGTCCTGCTCGCTCGGAGCGTGCAACTCCTCTTCGTGGAGTGGGCCGGGAGAGACCCGCCGCGAGCGGTGGCCCACGCCGCGGGCGGACTCGTGGCGCTCGGCGTCGCGGCCCTGCTGGCGCTCGCGCCCGGCGACGCGCTGGCGTCGGTCGCCGGGTCCGGGTGGGCCGAGACCGTCGAGGTGGTCGGCCCGACCGGGGCGCTCGCGGGCGGTCTCGCGCTCGTCCTCTTCGCCGTCGCGTTCGCGCAGGGAATCCTCGCGGTAGCCATCTCGCCGTGGGTCGGGACCGACTCCGCGGGCGGATTCGCGGTCGCTGGCGGGGCGCTGACGGTCGCCACGCTGGTCGTCGCCGACGACGGCGGGTCCGCCATCGCCGTCTTCGCCGGGGTCGCCGCCGCGCTGGCGGTCCACGACCTCGGGTCGAACGCCGTCGAAGTCGGCGCGAAAATCGGCCGAGACGCCGAGACGCGCGCTGGCGAGGCGGCCCACGCGGTCGGCGGCCTGCTCGTCGGCGCTGGCGGCGTCGCGCTGGCGACCCTGACCGCGTTCACTATGGGGTCGGTGTCGTTCTCGCCGCCCGCGTGGCGCGCCCGGTTGGCGGTTGCGCTCCTGCTGGTCGCGGTGCTGTGCTTCGCGGTGCTGTTCGAGCGGGGGTAAGCGCGACAGGAGGCGAATCGACCGCGAACCGACCGCTACTCCCGGTCCGCACTCAGAACCGTCACTTTCACGCGCGCCACGGCGTCGAAGTCCCGGAGTCGATAGACCAGTTCTCGGACCTGCTCGGCGGGACCCTCGCAGAACGCGGTCTCCATGCACCAGTCGCCCCGATGGACGTGGTTGGTCGCGGTGATGACCTCGCCGAACTCGTGTTGGACCGCGTGGAGGTCGTGGACCACCGCGTCGTGTTCGTAGTCGTAGGCCAGCACCGCCAGCATCTCGCCCTCGACGGCTTCGAGTTCGGCGTGGGACTCGACGTACTCGCGCATGGCCTCGCGGACCGCGCGCGAGCGAGAGTCCAACCCCTCGGCCTGCCACGTCTCGTCGAAGGCCGCGAGTACGTCGTCGGGAATATTGAGACTCGTTCGCATGTTCGGAGGTTTCTGGTCGAGGGGATTGGGTATTTCGGGTTCAAGGTCGGGAGTAGGGCTTCCAAAATTTGGCCGCTGCGTTACGACGGTGAACGTCGGGTGGAGGACGACCGTGAGGGTGAGGTCAGGGTACGACGATGGAAACCGAGTCGGGGCTAGCTACTGCCGACGCCAATCAAACAGCACCGCGACTGCCCCGCACAGCACCGCGTCAGCCTCACACCTCCCCAACTGCTTGCGTTGATCGGCCATAGGCCTGCGCTACTCAGCCCTCGCGCGGATGGGCGCGACGCACATGGCGTACGCGCCCGCACGCGCCGGAGTGATGATTCCACCGAGCGAAATCGCGTGTCGAGGTCGAATCGGAGCGAGCGAAGTGGTACAGACCACGAGACGCGCCGCAGTCCGAAAAAATCCGGAGCGTCTACGCGCCGCCGCGCTTTCGGGAGTCCGAGCGCGCGAGCAGTCGAATTCCTTGCCAGATTGCGAGACCGGCGAGCGCGCCGACCACCACCGCCATCGGGTCGAGTCCTTCATGGCCTGCGTGGAGGGGGACGAACATGCGACCGGCTACGACCCGGTTCCTTCTGAACGTTTCGCCCGCGGCATGGACGGCCGACCGAACGGGTACTCGGCAAAATGGAAAGACAGGAAAGACGGGAACGACGGGAAAGACAAGAGAGACGCGCGGACTTACCGCAGGAACCCGAGCAGTTCGTAGTCGTGGTCGGGCGTGTACTTGCGGAAGAGCAGACTGTTCGTCAGGACGCTCACGCTGGAGAACGCCATCGCGCCCGCCGCCAGCACGGGTTGGAGTAGGCCGAGGCTGGCCAGCGGAATCATCGCGGTGTTGTAGCCGAGCGCCCAGAAGAGGTTCTGCTTTATCTTTGCCAGCGTCCCTTCCGAGACCCGGATGGCCTTCAGCACGTCCGCGGGGTCGTCGCGCATCAGCGTCACGTCCGCGGCCTCGATGGCCACGTCGGTACCCGACCCGATTGCCGCGCCGACGTAGGCCGCCGCGAGCGCGGGCGCGTCGTTCACGCCGTCGCCGACCATCATCGCCTCGCGGCCCTCGCTCTGAATCGACTCCACGGCGTCGGCCTTGTCCTCGGGCAGGACCTCCGCGCGGACGTTCTCGGGGTCAATACCGACCTGCTCGGCGACGGCGCGGGCCGTGCGCTCGTTGTCGCCGGTAATCATCATCACCTCGCGGTCGGTCTCGCGGAGTCCGGCGACCGCCTCCTTGGCGCTCTCTTTCACCGTGTCGGCGTCGGCGACGACGCCCACCAGTTCGCCGTCCACGGAAACGAGCATCGCCGTCTTCCCCTCGCGTTCGAGGCGTTCCATCGGTTCCTCGGCCCGCGAGCTATCGATACCCTCGTCGTCCATCAGTTTCCGGTTGCCGACCAGCACCTCGCCGTGACTCGTCGTCGCGCGCACGCCGTGGCCGGGCACGTTCTCGAAATTCTCGGGGTCCTCGATGGTGAGACCCCGCTCTTGTGCGCCCTCAACGATTGCCTTCGCGAGGGGGTGTTCGCTCCCTTTCTCGGCGCTGGCGGCGGCCGCGAGGACGAACTCCTCGTCCGCTTCGGGATGGGTGACTGCGCCGCCGTCCGCCGCGGGACCAAGCGCCACCACGTCGGTCAGGCGCATCTCGCCCTCCGTCAGGGTGCCGGTCTTGTCGAAGACCACGGTGTCCACGTCGCGGACGCGTTCGAGCACGTCGCCGCCCTTGAACAGGACGCCGTTCTGCGCGCCGATGGAGGTCCCGACCATCGTCGCGGCGGGAGTCGCCAGTCCGAGCGCGCAGGGACAGGCGATGAGGACCGCCGAGGCGAACACGACGATTGCGAACTCGAAGACCGAGATGGTGCCGCCCGCGAGTTCGGGACCGCCAGCGACCAGTTCCCACAGCGGGAGCGACTGGACGAATCCGGCGAGCGCGTCGGGGAAGAGGAACCAGAGCGCGCCCCAGACGAGCGCGTTCGTGATGACCACGGGGACGAAGTACGCCGAGATTCGGTCGGCGACCTGCTGAATCTCGGGTTGGCGGCTCTGGGCCTCCTTGACGAGTTGAACGATCTGCTGGAGCGCCGTCTCGGAACCGACCTTGGTCGCTTCGACCTTCAGGACGCCGTTCTCGTTGACCGTCGCGCCGACCACGTCGTCGCCGGGCGACTTCTCGACGGGGACCGACTCGCCCGTGACCATCGACTCGTCAACGGCGCTATCGCCCTCCCGGACGACGCCGTCGGTCGGAATCTTCTCGCCGGGCCGGACGACCATCAGGTCGCCGACCGCCACGTCCTCGACCGGGATTTCCACCTCGTCGCCGTCCCGGACGACGGTGGCGGTGTCGGCCTCCATCTCCAGCAGTTTGCGCAGGGCGTCGCTGGCTTGGCCCTTCGAGCGCGCTTCGAGGTAGTTGCCGAGCGTGATGAACACGAGGATGAGCGCGGCAGTGTCGAAGTAGTAACTGCCCGCCACGAGGTCCAGCAGGACCGCGACGCTGTAGAAGTACGCGGTCGAAGAGCCGAGCGCAATCAGCACGTCCATGTTCGCGGTCCGGTTCACGACGACAGCCTTGTAGGAGTTCTCGTAGAACTCCTTGCCGAGGAAATACTGGACCGGGGTTGCGAGACCGAACATGACCAACCCGAGCGGAATGCCGAGGAGGTCGCCTTTGAGCAGGTCGTCGAACAGGAAGTGTTCGAGCATGAAGAAGACCAGCGGTGCTGAGAGGACCGCGCCCAGAAGCGTCAGGTTCCGCTGGCGGCGAATCTCGGCCTTTCGGGCGTCCTGGCGTCGGTCGCCCGAGGTCTCGCCGTCGGCGTCCGAGTCGTTCTCACGGACGGGTTCGTAGCCCGCCGACTCGATGGCGTCGTAGAGCGCGTCGAGGTCGGCGTCGTTGGGGTTGTACCGGACGGTCCCCTCGTCGGTCGCGTAGTTGACCTCCGCGCTCACGACGCCCGGCGTCGCTTCGAGCGCCTGTTCGTTGGTCTCCGAACAGTTCGCACAGGACATCCCGGAGATGCCGATAGTGACCTGCTGGGCCACCGGGTCGTAGCCCGCGTCCTCGATAGCCCCGTAGATGTCGGCCAGCGAGACGACTTCGGGGTCGTACTCGACGGACCCCTCGTCGGTGGCGAAGTTGACGTTCGCCGAGTCGATACCGTCCAACTCGCTCAGGGCGTCTTCGACCGTCCCCGAGCAGTTGGCGCAACTCATGCCTCGTATGTCGAGGTGTGCGGTTCGCGCCATAGTGTCCTCCTTGGAAAAATATACGGGTCCCACATTAATGCGATTTGTCCCTAACAAATATCGGTTAGTATCTCCTGAATTCTTTTCTAGCTAGAGTTCAAAGGCATCTCAATTTTTGTTTCTAAACCATCGCCGCAGGTTCGAGAGGGACGCGACCCGATGTGCGAATGATTCGCACTCGCGTGCACCGACCGTCAGATAGATTGCCGGTAGTTGACTGGCTTGAACTGATGAGGACTGTTGCAGCTCGAACCGGTCTCGACGGCGGTCGAGGCGGGGTATTCGGGCGGGGTGTCTGTGCAAGTACCGAAGGGAAAACGAACGGGGAGAACGCCCCGGAGGAGTCGAGATGAGCGGGAGCGACGACGCGGACGACCCCGAACCGGCAAGTTTCGTGGAGTACGGCATCGAGGACAGGCCGCCGCTCGGCGAGTCGATACTGCTCGGGTTCCAGCACTACCTGACGATGATCGGCGCGACGGTGGCGATTCCCCTCGCGCTGGCGACGGCGATGGGGATGCCCGAAGGAGCGACCGCGCGACTCATCGGCACGTTCTTCGTCGCCTCGGGGATCGGGACGCTGGCCCAGACCACCATCGGGAACCGCTACCCCATCGTGCAGGGGGGCACCTTCTCGATGCTCGCGCCCGCGCTCGCCATCGTCGGCGTCCTGAGCGCGCAGAACGCCGACTGGCAGACGATGTTGCTCTACCTGCAGGGTGCGGTCATCGTCGCCGGAGCGACCGAGATGCTCATCGGCTACTTCGGAATCATGGGGTGGCTCAAGCGGTACATGAGTCCGGTGGTCATCGCGCCGACCATCGCGCTCATCGGCCTGACGCTGTTCAACGCGCCACAGATTACGAACCCGAATCTGGGCGCGCCCGGCACGGGGCAGAACTGGTGGCTGCTCGGCCTGACGCTCGCGCTCATCGTCGGCTTCTCGCAGTACCTCGACGACTACAACCGGGCGTTTCGGCTCTTCCCGGTCCTGCTCGGCATCGGAACCGCGTGGGTCGTCGCCGCGGCGCTGTCGGTGACGGGCGTGTTCGCCGAGGGGTCCGTGAGCTACGTCGCGGTGTCGAGCATCTTCGAGACCCGACTCGTCCAACCTGTCGCGCCCTTCCAGTGGGGCGTCCCGAAGTTCCGCCTCTCGTTCGTCATCGGGATGATGGCGGGGATGGTCGCCTCGGCCATCGAGAGCTTCGGCGACTACCACTCGGTCGCCCGGATGGCGGGCAAGGGCGCGCCGAGTAGCAAGCGCATCGACCACGGCATCGGCATGGAGGGCGTCGGCAACGCTCTCGCGGGCGTGATGGGAACGGGCAACGGCCTGACCTCCTACACCGAGAACGTCGGCGCTATCGGCATCACGGGCGTCGCCTCGCGCTACGTCGTCCAAATCGGCGCGGTCACGATGCTGCTCGTGGGCTACTTCGGACCCGTGGGCCAGTTGTTCGCCACGATTCCCGACCCCATCGTCGGCGGTCTCTACGTCGCCATGTTCGGCCAAATCGTCGCGGTCGGTCTCTCGCAGTTGCAGTTCGTGGACCTCAACAGCAACCGGAACGTGTTCGTCGTCGGATTCGCGCTGTTCGCCGGACTGGCGATTCCGTCCTACATGTCTCAAGTCGGGAGCGCCGACGCCTTCCGCGAGGGGATGGCCAACGTGGCCGTCCTCGGCCCGGCTCTCGGCACGGAACTCGTCTCGACCACCGTCTTCGTCATCGGCGGCACGGGGATGGCGGTCGGCGGCATCGTCGCGTTCGTCCTCGACAACACCATCGAGGGGACCCGCGAGGAGCGCGGTCTGACCGAGATGAAGGCGATGACCGAGGACGACAGCGACTTCGAGTCGTTCTGGGACCGATTCGGCTCCGGCGGTAGCGAGGAGTCGGCGCGGCGCGCCGACTGACCGCGACGCCGTCTCTTTGCCATCGTCGGGCGACTGGAGTCCGTTCGAAACTTCGGGCGACTGACGACTATGAAAGTTCGTTTGAATTACTGCAATCCTAGTGGTTTTATCCGGCGCGAGAGCGCAGTGGGAAGCGACATGCAACAGCAGTCGGCACGCCGGACCGCGACGTTGGACGACTCGCACACCGAGACGACCGAGATTCTGATGCCCGACGACACCAACAACCTCGGCCGGGCGCTGGGCGGGTCGGTCCTCCACTGGATGGACATCTGCGGAGCCATCTCCGCCCGGCGGTTCTCCCGCCGACAGGTCGTCACGGCGTCGATGGACCACGTTGACTTTCTGGCCCCCATCGACCTCGGCGACGTGGTGGTGACGGAGGCCTACGTCTTCGAGACGGGCGAGACCAGCATGGAGGCGAAGGTGAACGTCTACGCCGAGCGCCCGAGCGACGAGGAGCGCCGCGAGACGGCGAGTTCCTTTTTCACGTTCGTTGCGCTTGACGACGAGGAGAACGCCGCGGCGGTCCCGGACCTCCGGTGTCCGACCGACGAGCAGGAGGAGAAACGGGAGCAGGCGCTTGCAGAGCGAGCGCGACGGCGCGAGGCGTTGGCAAAGAAAGAGCGATAAATAGGGGGACGGAGATTACCAGTCTAAGGAGCCGCCGGAGCGGTACTCCGTGACCTGCGTCTCGAAGAAGTTCTTCTCCTTGTTGAGGTCGGTCGCCTCGGACATCCACGGGAAGGGATTATCCGTGCCGTAGGACTCGGGCAGGTCGAGTTGCCGGAGGCGGCGGTCCGCGACGTATTCGACGTACTCGGCGAACTGCTCGGGACCCATGCCCAGAATCTCGTCGGGGCAGGCCTCGCGGGCGTAAATCTGTTCGAGTTCAACGGCCTCCTCAATCATCGCGGCGATTTCGTCGCCGAACTCGTCGGTCCAGACGCCGGGGTTCTCCTCGCGGATGGTGTTGATGAGGTCCACGCCGAACGCGAGGTGGACCGACTCGTCGCGCATGATGTACTCGAACTGCTGGCCGATGCCGACCATCTTGTTCTGGCGCTTGAGTCCGAGCATCATGGCGAACCCCGCGTAGAAGAAGATGCCCTCCATGACGACGTAGAACCCGACCAAATCCCGGAGGAACTCGCGCACGTCCTCGTCGGTCCGGAGTTCGAAGTCGTCGTCGAGGATGGACTCGGTCATATCCACGACGAACTCGTCTTTCTGCTCGATGGACGGTACGTCGTCGTACATCCCGTAGACGTAGTCGGGGTCGAGACCGAGCGAGTCACAGCAGTAGATGAACGTGTCGGTGTGGATGGCCTCCTCGTAGGCCTGCCGCAGGAGGTACTGGCGACACTCGGGACTGGTGATGTACTCGTAGATGGCCAGCACGATGTTGTTGGCGGTCAGCGACTCGGCGGTCGAGAAGAACCCGAGGTTCCACTCGACCAGTCGGCGCTCGGCGTCCGAGAGCGCGTCGCCGTTCCACTGGGTCGCGTCCTCGCCCATCGGAATCTCCTCGGGCACCCAGTTGTTGTCGATTCCGGCGCGGTAATACTCGCGCGCCCAGTCGTACTCGATGGGCAGTATCTTGTTCGGGTCGGTTTTGTCGTCGTCAATAATCATGGTTTACTGACAGGCGTCGCAGGTCGGGTCCTCGACGCTGGGAAGGTCGCTTTCGGGGCTATCCTCGTCGTCGGAATCTGCGGCGCTCGTCTGGCCGCGGGTCTGGGTCTTGCCGTACTGGTCCATGTCGAGCGTGGACTTCTCTATCTGGGACGCGCCGAGCGTCCGCAGGTAGTAGGTCGTCTTGATGCCGAGTTCCCACGCGGTCTGGTACACGTCGTCCAGCATCGACCCGTCGGTCGTCGGGAAGAAGACGTTGTGCGAGACCGATTGGTCTATCCACTGGCCGCGGTGGGCGGTCAGGCGCAACTGGTGGCGCGGGTCGATTTCGAAGGCGTTGCGGTAGAGTTCCCGCAAGTCCTCGGGAATCTCTTCTATCTCCCGAATCGACCCGTCGTGGAACTTGATGCGGTCCACCATCTCTTGGTCCCAGAGATCACGCTCCTGTAGGTCCTCGACGAGGTGGTCGTTGATGACGGTGAACTCGCCGCTCATGTTCGACTTCACGTAGAGGTTCGAGTAGACCGGTTCGATGGACGGCGAGGTGCCCGCGATGGTCGAGATGGTCGCCGTCGGTGCTATCGCCATCGTGTTGGAGTTTCGCATCCCGTGGGTCGCTATCAGGTCACGAACAGCGTCCCAGTCGAGGCGCTCCTCGCGCGGCAGGGGAATCTCGCGGCCGCGTTCCTCCTCCAGCAGGTCGATGGTGTCGTGGGGAAGCAGGTCGCGGTCCCACTTCGACCCCTCGAAGGAGGGGTAGGCCCCGCGCTCGCGGGCCAACTCCGCCGACGTGCGGATGGCGTGATAGGCGACGAGTTCCTGAGACTCGTCGGCGAACTCGACGGCCTCCTCGGAGGCGAACGGAATCCGCTGGTCGAAGAGTGCTTCGTGGAATCCCATCACGCCCATCCCGACCGGCCGGTGGCGCATGTTCGAGCGCTCGGCCTCGTCGGTCGGGTAGAAGTTCAAATCGACTACGTTGTCGAGCATCCGCATCCCGGTCTCGACGCTCTCGCGCAACTTCTCTCGGTTCAGGCCGTCGCCGTCGGGGCTGACGTGCTTCGAGAGGTTGACCGACCCGAGGTTACAGACCGCGTGTTCGTCCTCGCTGGTGTTGAGAGTAATCTCGGTGCAGAGGTTCGAGGAGCGAACGACCCCCTCGTGGTCTTGGGGCGAGCGGACGTTACAGGGGTCTTTGAAGGTGAGCCACGGGTGGCCCGTCTCGAAGAGACGCGTGAGGGTGTCGCGCCACAGTTCCTCGGCGTCAACCGTCTCGTACTGGCGGAGTTCGCCCTCCTCGGCCTTGCGCTCGTACTCTCGGTAGAGTTCTTCGAACTCTTGGCCGTAGGTCCCGTGGAGTTCCGGCACTTCGTCGGGGGAGAACAGCGTCCACTCGCCGCCGTCGCGGACGCGCTTGACGAACAGATCGGGAATCCACGCCGCGGTGTTCATGTCGTGAGTCCGGCGGCGCTCGTCGCCGGTGTTCCGGCGCAGGTCGATGAAGTCCGGGTAGTCGAGATGCCAGCACTCCAGATACGCGCAGGCCGCGCCGCGGCGCTTGCCCGACCGATTGATGGCCGCGGTCACGTCGTTCGAAATCTTGAGGAACGGGACGACGCCGGTCGATTCGACGCCGGTGGACTCGATGAGCGACCCGGACGCTCGGACCGGCGTCCAGTCGTTGCCGAGACCGCCGCTCCACTTCGAGAGTTGGGCGTGGCCCTTGTAGGAGTCGAAGATGCCTTCGAGGTCGTCGGGGACCGTCGTCAGATAGCAGGAACTCAGTTGCGCGTGGGTTGTCCCCGCGTGGAACAGCGTCGGACTCGACGGGACGAACCGCAGTGTTGAGAGCATCTCGTAGAACTCGCGGGCGCGCTCCTCGCGCTCGGCGACCGGTTCGCGCAGGGCGATTCCCATCGCCACGCGCATCCAGAACCCCTGCGGGAGTTCAAGGCGCTCGCCGTCGGCAGTCTTCAGGAAGTACCGCTGGTAGAGCGTATCGAGCGCCATGTAGTCGAACAGGCCGTCGCGCTCGGGGACGAGCGCGTCGGCCATCGCGTCGAGGTCGTAGGCCAGCATGCGCTCGTCCAGCAGCCCCGCTTCGACGCCGCGCTCGATGTTCTGGGCGAACGTCTCCCGGTAGGCCGACGCCGCGGCCGCGGAGTCGAGACCATCCTCGGGCGTCTGCCCGACGACTTCGCGGTGGTACTGCTCGCGGAACAGCGACGCCGCGACACCCTTGAACGCCGGGTCGCGCTCGATGCGGGCGGTCGCGCTCCCGATTGCGGCCTCGTACAGTTCGTCGCGGGAGGCCTCCGCGTAGAGGTTGCGCTCGGTCTCGGTCACGAGTTCCGAGAGCGTCTCGTCGCCGACCGACTCGCAGTCGGCGCAGGCGCGCTCGAATACGGCACGTATCGTCTCCGTGGTGGAAGTCGTAGCTTGACTCATAGGTTGCTCCGGACCGAGGAGGACAGCGTCGAACGCCGCCAGTTCGGCAACAGCGTAGCCACTAATCGGCCGATACAGGCGGTCTACGACGGCGCTCTCCTCGGCTGTACCAACTGCTGTTCGTGCGGACCCGGATAAAGTTTTCCAAGCTGCGTTTCAGAAGAGCAATTATAATTGTATTCAGACGACGAGTGGTGAATCTTCTCGTCGCGCATACGGACAGTCTCGAACTCGTCGGCGAGAAGGGTGCACAGGGTCGGCGTCGCCCGCGACCAGCGAATCGACGGCCGACGACAGCACCGCCTCGGCGTCGGAGTCGAACCACCGAGACAGCACGTCGAGGCGGAAAGAGAGAGAGCGACGGAGACGGCGCTCAGACCGCTCCCTTCAGTTCCTCGTACTGCTCCTCGAAGCGCGCCTTGCAGGACGAACAACAAAACTGGTACAGGTCGCCGTCGATGCGCGAGGATTCGCCCTCGCTGGTGACGGAGTTGCCACACTCGTCGCACTCCAACGCGAACTCGACGCCGCGGGGGTCGGGATGCCACGTCGAATCGGCGAGCAGTCGCACGTCGTACTCTCTGATGTCGTCGGTATCCAGCACCTCGTCCAGCAGAGGTTCGACCGCGCCGTCCTGCAAGCGAGCGTGAAAGACGACGTGCCCGTCGGCGGTCACGAAGACGTGTTCGACGCCGTCGATACCCTCGACGCCGCTCCGGACCGGCGAGAGGTGTCCGGGTTCGACGTGGAGGTCCACGAGGACCGCGACGCCGTCCGAGAGCAGCGACCGGTCCAAGTCCACGGTAAATCGCTCGATGACGCCAAGTTCTCGCAGGCGGTCGATGCGGTCCGAGACGGTGGGCGGCGAGAGGTTCACCGCGTCCGCGATCTCCTTGTACGGTCGGCGAGCGTCCGCGACGAGGAGTTGCAGGATTTCGAGGTCGGTTTCGTCTAGTTCTCGCATTATCAGAAGAGTTGTCTGTCCACGATAGAAACACTTTTCGTCATCTTTCGGCCGTGGGCGGTCGAAAGTAGACAACCGAAGACGAACGGGCGGAGTCGCTGACGCTCAGTCGTCTGCGGTCGGCGCTCCGGCGTCGGCGTCGCGTTCGAGCGTGGCCGCCAACGCGGAGTTCACGTCCACGGTCTCGCCGCGGTCGTCGGTGAGCACCGCGACGGGCGCGGGCCGAGAGAGAAGTCGTGGGGCGCTACGAGCAGGTGCATGGCGGAGCGACGACAAAGAGCGACTGACTCCCGACCGCGGAACCGCGCCGTTCGATTCCTCGAAAGGCTGATTTAACAAGCGACCGGGAGATGCCCCGACCATGTTGAACTCCCCAAAGCGAATGACGCTGGAAGCCCTCCCGGTCGCGGCGATACTGCTGTTCTGGAACCTACTGGCCGGAGTCGCGGAGTTCCAAGGCGTCGCCGGGTCGGTGAGTTCCGCGGGCGTCGTGATGGCCGCGCTCTACGTGGTCGTCCGCGGCGTCTCGCTCGCCGAGCAAGTTCGACCCCCGGCGATGGGCCGCGTGGAAACCGTTCTCGTCGAGAACGCGAGACTCGCCGTTCCCGCCGGAGCGTGGTTTCTCGCGGCGGTGATGGCCGCCGCGGTGGAGCGGTACGTCAACGAAGTACTGTGGCTTCTCTCACCGGTGAAGACCGCGCTCGCGGGCGCTGGTCTCGCCGTCGTCGGTCTCTACGCTGTCGCCGCGGGGTATTCAGCCCTCGGCGGCGAGCGCGCGGCGGGCGGCCGCCCGCACGAGGACTGCGACGCCCCAGGCAAGGGCGGATGCGCAGGACGTTCCGAGGACAGACGCGACGACGCGAGGTAGGCGCGTCGGCGACGGTCGGTTCGGCGAACAGCGTTTTACCCGTCGCCGCCGTCCGTTCTTCGGACTATGGCCGAGTACGACTTCGACGGGCGAGTCGCGTTCGTCACCGGAGCGGCGCGCGAACGGGGGCGTTCCCACGCCTTGCGCTACGCCGAGAACGGGACCGACGTGGTGGCGGCCAACAACTGCGAGACGACCGGCGGCATCGTGGAGTCCATCGGCGAAGAGATGGCCAAAATCGCCGAGCGGTCCGCGCCGGAAAACGTACCGGGCGAAATCGTCAGCCCTGCGGAGGTGAGCGCAGCGTTCATGTGGTTATCGAGCGACGACGCCCGGTTCGACACCGGTATGCCGCTCCCGGTCGCCGCCGGACCGACAGCGGTTTGACGGTGGTTGCTCGTGAACTGGAACCAGTTTCTCGACCGCGAGAGAAATCGCGTCGCGTGGTGGCTCTACCTACTCGCGCTGGGGGTCGGCGTCGCCTACGTCGGCTACTCGTTCGTGGGAACGTTCGTGCTGGGCGTGTTCCTCTACTACGCTGCGCGACCCATCTGCGACCGAGTAGGCGGGTTCATCGACAGCGACGGCGCGGCGGCGGCCCTGACGCTTGCGGGCATCGTGACGCCGATTTTGTTGGTCGTCGGCTACGTCCTGCTGGCGGGCATCCGCGACGCGGCGTCACTCTCGGGGGTGCCGGGGTCCGGACTGCTCGCGCCGCTGGTGAACGTCGAGGGATTCACACAGAGCCAACAGAGCTTCGTGGAGACGCTCCTCGAAAATCCCTCGCGGGTCCAGTCGGTGGACGCCGGACGAGTTCGACAGGTGGCGACCGCCGCGCTGTCCGCGCTCGGGACCGTGGTGAACGTCGGTATCGTCGTCTCGCTGGCGTTCGGACTCGCGTTCTTCCTACTCCGGGACGACGACGACATCGCGGCGTGGTTCCGTGACGAAATGGCTCCCGAGGGGTCGGCGGGCCACGCCTACGCCTACGCGGTGGACGACGAACTGGAGACCGTCTTCTTCGGGAACGTACTCTTCGTCGTCACGATGTCGATTCTCGCGGCCGTCGTCTACTATGGGTTCAACTTCCTCGCGCCGTCCGCGCTGACCATCCCGTTCGCCATTCTACTCGCCCTGCTGACCGGCGTGGCCAGCCTCGTTCCGCTCGTGGTCGGCAAAATCGTCTACGTCCCGCTAGTCGCGTACCTCGCGCTGGTCGCCGCCGGACAGGGC
Source organism: Halorussus pelagicus (assembly GCF_004087835.1). Classification (NCBI taxonomy): domain Archaea; kingdom Methanobacteriati; phylum Methanobacteriota; class Halobacteria; order Halobacteriales; family Haladaptataceae; genus Halorussus; species Halorussus pelagicus. The sequence goes on along the minus strand of NZ_CP035120.1, from coordinate 272,146 downwards.
GGTCCCGCGATGATTTACCCTATCGGCCTGCTGGTGGTGTCGTTTCTCGTCCTCGACATCCTGCCCCAGACGTTCCTCCAACCGTACATCTCGGGCAACGAGATTCACATGGGAATCATGATGTTCGCGTACATCCTCGGCCCGATGCTGTTCGGGTGGTACGGCTTCTTCCTGCTCCCGCTCTTTTTCGTGCTGGTGATTCAGGCGGTCCGCATCGTGGTCACCGACCTGCTTCACGGCGAACCCCTCACGCCGGACGTGGACGCCGCGCCCTCGCTCGGGGAACGCGACCTCGGGGAACTGGGCGACGAGGACGAAGGCGGCGACGATGCAGCCTCGTCGTAACCCTCTACCCTCGCACTCCCCCTCTAAGTCGCTCACCCGACTCGCTCGTGGACGAACACCGGCGTCCTCGCCATCTCTGAGGGAAGCGTGTGCGCTCCGGTAGTTGACAGTCCAGAACTTCTCGAACGCGAACCCAGTATTGTACGTCCCGTGCAAAATAGTTAAACGCGTGGAGCGCCAACTTCGACGCGATGAGCGAAGACGAACCCGAATCTATCCGCGAGCAGCAGCGAGACGAACCCCTCGGTGAAGAGAGCAAAGAGGGCGAGAGAAATAAGGACAGTGTCGGCGCGAGCGCCGCCGACGCCGAGGCGGAGACGAAGACGAAGACGAACGAGAACGCACCGACCGAGCCAGTCCACGTCGAGAGCGTCGAGCAGTTCTCGAGCGTGACGACCGAGTACGGCGTGGTGCTGGTGGACTTCTACGCGGACTGGTGCGGGCCGTGCAACATGCTCGAACCGACCCTCGAAGCCGTCGCGCGGCAGACCGACGCCGCGGTGGCGAAGGTGGACATCGACGAGCAACAGGGTCTAGCCGCGCAGTACGGCGTCCGGAGCGTGCCGACGCTCCTCCTGTTCGCCGACGGAGAGCAGGTCGAACAGCTCGTCGGCGTGCAGGACGAAGTGACGCTAACGAGGCTCATCGAGCGATACAGCTAGACGACGGCGCGACGACGGCACCGGCACAGCGAAACGGCGACAGCCCAGTCTTGTCTATCTCGCGCACGGCCCAAAGTCGTTAAGGCGGTCGGCCGTCGATTTCGTGACGATGGGCTTTCATACGTTCGACCCCGAGTCGGCGGACAAACTCGAAGACGACTCTCGCTACAGGTATCTCTCGCACGAGGAGTTGGTGGCCGCACTGGCGCTCGACGCCGACGAGAGCGAGACTGTCGCGGACTTCGGGAGCGGAACCGGGTTCTACACCGACGACGTGGTCCCGTTCGCGGGCGAGGTCAGGGCCGTGGACCTACAGGAGGAAATGCACGAGTTGTACCGCGAGAAGGGCGTTCCTGAGAACGTCTCGCTGGTGACCGCCGACGTGGGCGATCTGCCGTTCGGCGACGGGGAACTCGACGCCGCGTTCTCGACCATGACGTTCCACGAGTTCGCGGGAAGTGGCGGCGGCGACGGTCAGAGCGGGGCCGAAGTGGAAATCGCGCGCGTCCTCCGCGAGGGCGGGCGCTTCGTCGTCGGCGACTGGTCGGCGAACGGCAACGGCGAGCGCGGCCCGCCGGTCGCCGAGCGATACGACCGCGACGAGGCCGTCGAACTGCTGGAAGCCGCCGGGTTCGAGGTCGTTCGCGCGGACGAGCGCCCCGAGACGTTCTTCGTGGTCGCCGAGCGGTAGCGCGGTAACACGGTAGCGCGCGACGGCTACGGACTGGCGAGGACGGACCCGAATCCGTAGCCGACGAGCGAGACGACTTGCCCGAGTGCGAACGTTCCCGCAAGGAAGGACGCGAGGAAACCGAGGTAAATCGGGTCACCGAGCGATTCGACGACCGCGGCGACCGGACCCGCGGTGAGTACGGCCGCGAGCGGAGCGAGACCGACGCCGACGGCGGTAGCCACGGAGAGACCGTTCGCACCGCACCATCCCATTTGCAAGTATATTGGCGGTAGCGAGCGTCGTCAGTATCAGTAGCGAGCGTCGTGCAATTCCCCGGTTCTGACCGATCAAAAGTCGAGTATCCGCGTCGGCGTCGCACCGCAGAACTAAGTCCGTGGCACTCGTGTCGAGTGTTGGTAACGATGGGGGAGCAGAATCCGAGAAAGGGTGGCGCGAGCAGAGGTCGAAATCGAGGGGGTTCCGGAAGTAGACAGGGCGAAACCCTCGGAAGTGCGACCGAGAGCGAGCGCCGAGGCCTGCTGTCACGAGCGAGCGAAGTCGTCGGCGAGACGCTGGGACCAGTCTCGCTACGGCGTCGATGGGTCGGCGGAAACCGACCGTGGCGAGTCTCGGAGTCGGCGTTCCCCGAGGGAGGGACGCTCGACGCGCGCGCTCGGTTTCTAGTTCGGTACGCGGTACTGGCACCGTCGAGTCACAACACTCAGCCGTGGCTGTTCACCGTCGGCGACGGCAAAATTCGACTGTTCGCCGACTTGGACCGATGGCTGACAGTCGCCGACCACGACAAGCGCGAACTGTACCTCAGCCTCGGAACCGCGCTGGAGAACCTGCTCGTCGCGGCGGAGTATTTCGGACTGGGCCACGACGTGACCTACCTGCCGGGGAGCGACAGCGCCCACGCGGCGACGGTTCGACTGTCGGATTCGTCGCCAGTAGGCGGCGAATCCGACGGTGTGTCCGACGAACGAACCGGAAAGACTCGCGACGAGGCAAGACTCTTCGCGGCGATTCCGAACCGTCGAACCAGTCGCGGCCGGTTCCGCGACGGGCCGATACCGACCGCGGACCTGCGAACGCTCTATCGCCACTGCGTCGAGGACGACGTGTCGCTCCAGTTGGTCGCCGACCGCGAGACGCTAGCGAGCATCGCGGACCTGACCGCTCGCGCGAACCGCCGACTGTACGCCGACTACGCCTACCGGCGCGAACTCGCTCGGTGGGTCGGCCGGGGCGCGTTCGGCGATTCGTGGCCCGCGGCGAAGGCTGGGAAAGTCGCAGTGTCCTACCTAAACCTGGGTCGCCAGCGCGCCCGGAAGGACGCGCAAGCAGTACGCAAGGGACCAGTCGTCGCCGTCCTCCGGACCGACGCCGACGACCGGCGGTGCCAGATTCGGGCCGGACGAGTGTACGAGCGCCTGAATCTGCTAGCCACCGCGCTCGGTATCGGGACGCAGCCGGTGAGCGCCCCGCTGGAAGTCGAGAGTCTGCGCAGAGAGTTGACCGATCTGCTCGGACGACCGGACCGCCCGGTCCAGCAGGTGTTTCGACTCGGGTATCCCCAGCGAGAAGACCCGCCTCGACCGTCGCCGCGACGACCGGCCGAGGCGGTACTGGTCGATTAACGTTCCAAACGTATTCCATAGCCAAGGAAAGAACCCCACAGTTTCCGCTGTTTGCGAGCGATGCATGTTCTGCCGGACGCACTTTGCGGGCGAGGTAGTTCCCAGCCAATGCGTTTTCCGATAAGCGCGTTGTCGCACGTCGGACAGAAAGAGGACTTCGACGCGATAAACGTCAAAAAAAGGTGGCGTAAGCGAGTCGAGCACGCCCGAAAGAGCGGCCGGTGGATTTGGAACACCACCGTTTCCGTTGTCTTTGCGGGATAGTTTTGCGCGTAGAGAGCTTCTACGTCGGTTTCAGTCGAACGAGGAGGAAACGAGCGTATCGTATCTCTATCACACCCACCCCATCGTTTCCGCTGTCTTGGCGGTCGAAGGGGGAGGGGAGGGACTGGAGACCCTGCCGGTAGGATGGTTTCGAATACCTCGAAAGCGTTCGTCAAGGACGGTCCCACGTCGAAAACACACCCACCCCACTGTTTCCGCTGTTTGGCGAGAAAAGAGATGAAGGGTAATGAGCGCGGTCCCCGAGAAAGAGCTAGAAAGATTTCTATGACTACTTTCTATAGGCTCAGCCTATTTTCTATTTGCAGTGCGGGTATGGTTATCTTGCTATATATATAAATCTTTCTCTCTATAAGACCCCGTCTAAAACTCACCGACCCTTTCAACCGAAAAGCTCCGGAAACAGTGGGGTGGGTGTGTCTTTAAGTCAATCGAAACATCGGAAACGACGCCCCCGTCTTCTCAGCTGCACACGTAAAAGTATCCGGGACAAAAGAAACAGCGGACGCACCAGTGACCATGTGGCTTTATACTCCCGTCTCTCGAACGACCGGACACCGACAATGTCATCGTTCAGTTTTGACCGGGACAACTCTCTCTACAAGAACCGCGACGCGCTGTTGGAGGAGTACACCCCAGCCAATCTCGTCGGCCGCGACGAGGAGTTGGAGGAGTACCACGCCGCCCTCCAGCCGATAATCAACGGCGAGGCTCCCTCGAACATCTTCCTCTACGGGAAGAGCGGGGTAGGCAAGACCGCGGCCACCCGGTTTCTCCTGAACCGTCTCCAAGACGACGCCGCGAAGTACGACGACATCTCTCTCAACGTCATCGAAATCAACTGCGACGGTCTCAACTCAAGCTATCAGGTCGCCGTGAGGCTTGTGAACACGCTCCGAGACCCGTCCGAGCAGATCAGCAACACCGGCTATCCGCAAGCCCAAGTCTATAGCTTTCTCTGGGAAGAACTCGACAAAGTCGGGGGCACCGTCATCGTGGTCCTTGACGAAGTGGACCACATCAACGATAACTCCATCCTCTATCAGATTCCGCGCGCTCGGAGCAACGGCTACCTCGAAGACGCGAAAATCGGTCTCATCGGTATCAGCAACGACCTGTCGTTCCGTGACTCGCTCTCGGCCAAAGTGCGCTCGTCGCTGTGCGAGAAGGAGGTCTCGTTCCCGCCCTACGACGCCACGGAACTCCAGAAGGTCCTCAGCCAGCGCGAGCAGGTCGCGTTCCACGAGGGCGCGCTCGCCGAGGACGTAATCCCGCTCTGTGCCGCCTACGGCGCGCAGGACGCCGGTGATGCCCGACAGGCCCTCGACCTCCTCCTTGAAGCGGGCGACCTCGCTCGGAAGGAGACCGTCGAGCAGGTCACGGACGAACACGTCCAAGAGGCCCGCGAAAAGCTCGAACGCGACCGAATCATGGAGGGCGTCGCCGACCTGACCGAACACGCTCGGCTTATCCTCTACGCGCTCACGTCGATGGAAGCCGAGGAGGAGACGCCCGCGCGCTCTCGGGACATCCGTCCGCGTTACGAACAACTCTGCAACCACGTCGGGACTGAACCGCTCACCAGCCGCCGGATGCGCGACCACCTCGCGGACCTCGCCATGCTCGGCGTCATCTCCTCGACGGAGAAAAACGAGGGCATGTCCGGCGGTAAGTACCGCAAACACGCCCTGAAGCAGGACCTCCAACTCGTTGTCACCGCGCTTGAAGAGACCATCGAGTTCGCTGGCGTCCATCAGAGCATCCGCCCGTACTACCAGACCAACTTCCAAGACAGCGAGAACTGACGCTCCCGAAATCCACTCACCGACTGCTACCCCGCATCGACTGCTATCCCGCATCGACTGCTACCCCGCACCGACTGCTACCCCGGCGTTTCCGCTGTCTTCTCCTCCTACGCTCCCGACCCGCTTCGTTACTGTCCGGCGCTCCCGGCCCTTCTGTCCGTCTCTCCTGTTCGATTCGATGCTCGCCACACCGGGATTTCCGCTGTCTCGACGGCGACAGCCGAGCGTAACGCTATCGATATTTCCGCGATTCCGTGGAACGTTCCACCAAACGGCTACCCCGGCGTTTCCGCTGTCTTTTGTGGAGTAGCGCTCATCTCCCGGTCGAACTCGTCGGAGAGAGCGAGCGAAGCGCGCCGAGCGAGCGGTCCGGTGTCGAGACGGACAGACAACGGAAACGTCGGGGTGGAGAACGCCGTATTCGGTTTCACATCGACCTTTGTGAGGGAGACGGTCCGACGACCCACGCCTGATAAGCGAGACAGCGGAAACGGCGGGGTTGCTGATAGCAGGTCTCGTAGCCGATTCCGCGAGTCGTATCTCCTGCTGAAGCCGGTTTCGTGGGCATGTCTCCCGGCGAAGTCGGTCCCGTGGACCTCATCTCCCGCAGAAAGAATCGACGCGTATCGAACGATTGGGGTAAAAACGGAGTAAAAGCCCGGATGGCGAAACGGTTACTGGTCGTGTTCGACTTCCAGAATGCGGGAGTCGCATTCCGAGCAACTGACCGCGACGACATCCATCGTCCGACAGCAGGACTCGACGGTGTCCTGTTCCATCTGGATCGCACCGCCGCAGTCGGGACAGGTCTCAAGGAAGATTCGGAGACCGCTCAGGACCCGACTCTGGTTCGTGACCGTCAGGTCGTCCCAGTCGGCGTAACTGTCTTCCAGCACCTTCGCGGCGCCGAGGTCGGCGACGAGTGCCGCGCGCGACTCCCACTGTCCGAGGCGGCCGTCGTCGTACTGGGCGACCATCGCCTCGTCGTGTTCCTCGAACTCAAGTTTCTCCTCTTCAACGTCGAGAACGTCGCTCAGGAGGCTCTTCTCGGACCCATCCTCGTTGATGGACTCCATGTTGTCGTGCCACGCGCTGCGGAACGACTCGGAGAGACAGAGGTCGTCCATCTGCTCGCAGGGTTCGACCGCTCCGGCGTCGGCCAGCACCTCTTCCGGTTCGCGCTCCTCCTCGCTGACTTCGACCTCTTCGTCTTCGAGTTTGTCGAACTTCGCAAGCACCCAGTCCGGGAAGTACCGCTTGGTGAGCGTCGGCGTTCCCGGCACGAGATAGCCGCGGAGGTAAATCGCTGCCAGCGACAGCGAGAACGCCATCGTGCCACCAATCGGCGTGACGACGTACGACACCATCGCGCTCCCGACTGCCGCGATGACGACGTTGACGATGGTACACGGCGTACATCGGTTTTCTCCCGTATACTCCGGTTGTCGGAACTGTTCTATCAACCCTGTCGTTTGCGTACTCATATTACGTACGGTACTCATTTAATCCGTATATATCTGTTGTTAAAGGAAATCGATTGTTTCCGATTACTTCTTTCGACGCGCAACTCGACTTCGTTCTGTCGAGTGGGCAAACGGCTTCCTTTCACCACAGATTAAATTATTCCTAATTGACATAGGCCTCCGTTCTCCCAACCAGAACCCTCACGTCTCGTCGGGCGAGGAAATCTCGCGCCACGGCGATAAGTCCCCGGTCGCACGCTGGAGTCGTAGCGTCACCGCACCGCCGTCGGTGTGATAATCCTCGAAAGTGAGTTCGCCGCCGAACTTGCCGACGATCCAGTGCGAGAGCCAAAGCCCAAGACCGCTTCCGTGGTGGAGGGCGGTCTCCTTGCCCTCGGTCAGGACCTCGCGCTCGTCTTCCGGGATGCCCGGTCCGTCGTCCACGACGGTCACTTCGACCCACTCCCCGTCGTCGCCTGTCACGGAGACCGCCACCCGAACCGAGGCGCAGTCGTCGTTGTGTTCGATGGCGTTCTCGACGACTTCGCCGATGGCGGCTTCGAGCGTCTTATCGGCGTAAACTCGCGCGCTCTCCGGGAGGGTCGTCGTTATCTCGGCCTCGGAGTACGTCTGTCGGAACTCCTCGCAGGTCCGCTTGACGCACTCGGTCACGTCAATTTCTTTCTTCGTGCGGTCCTCGCGGTCGAGCGTCTTGCCGACCTCGCGGGCCTTCTCGCTAATCTCGATGAGTTCGCTCGCCTTCTGCTCGATGACGCGGGCCTCTCGCGCCGCCGCCGGGAACTCCTCGACGATGTTCTGGGCGCGACCCAACACGACGTTGAGGTCGTTGCGAAGGTTGTGCCGCAGAATGCGGTTGAACACCTGTAGGCGCTGTTCGCGCCGGACGAGTTCCTTGCGAGTCTGCACGGAGTCGATGGCGTACGCGACGTTGCTCCCGAACTTCGAGAGGACCCGGCGTTCGGTCTCGCCGAAGGAGTGGCGCGCGTTCGACCAGACGCTGAGGACGCCGTAGGCCTGATTTTCGTAGACGAGCGGAATCGCCGCGACCGAGTGGCGCTCGGTCGTGCCGTCGGCGTCCAGTTCGAAGCCCTCTTCGAGTGCCGCGGCGCGCTCGACCTGTACGGACCGCGTTTCGATGGCTTTCCGAACCGGGGTTCGGTCGCCCGCTTCACGTCCGGTCTCGCCGGAAGCGACTTTCACGGTGTCGCCGTTCTCCTCACCGTCGTCGCCTTCTCCGCCTTCGCCGTCTAAGTCGAGCGCCACTACGTCCAGATAGCGTTGTTCGACTCCCGCCGACACCTGCGGCCGGACCGCCCCCGCGTCCTCGTCCACTTTGCCGACCCACGCGAGGACGTAGGGTTCGGACTCGGCGAGTCGGTCGCAGACGGTCTTCTCGATGTCATCCCGCGAGGACGCCTGCAAAACCGCCTGACTCACGTCCCAGATGAGGTCGTTGACCGCGATCTGGCGTTCGGACAACTGTTCGGCTCGCCGCCGGGAGACGGCGTTCTCGATGCGGTTGGCCAACACCGCGAACTGGTCTTTTCCTTCACCTTTCCGGAGGTAGTCGGTGACGCCCGCAGAGATTGCTTCGCTGGCTATCCGCTCGTTTCCGCCGCCGGTTAGCAGGATGAACGGTACGTCGGGATCGCTCTCGCGGACTTCGTCCAAAAACTCCAACCCGTCCATTCCCGGCATCTCGTAGTCGCTGACGATGCAGTCGAACTGCTCCGCTCCGAGCAGCTTGAGGCCCTCACTCGCGCATTCCACCGTGTGTACGTTCATGTCGTAGTCGTCACTGAGAACGCCAGCGGTGATTCTGGCGAAGAAGTCGTTGTCTTCGACGTGCAGGACACGGTGGCGCGCGTCTGCCATTCTACGTCATGTCGGTTTCACGGCTACCTAATAAATGGTTTCGTTCTTTTAACTTCGCAGAGTGAACTATCAAAATTGATGCCTGCCTATCAGCGGTGATTATGCGGCCGATAACGGTCGGCTCACTCTTTCTCGGGTGACTCTGGAACGTGTCCTCTCGAAAGTGTAGGTCCAGAAATAGGTGACGCCCACGAAACGGCGTTTGCGACGACTTTCTGAATTTCCGGGTTATGATATATCGGATACGTTTCGTGTCCGGGTCGGAAATAGAAAATGCGACCCGCGCCGCGGCGGTAGCAACAGCCGCTCCGGAACACCTCGCCGCCTTCGAACCAACTATTAAATACGAGCGTGTCCGGGGCGGGCACGTCGAAATGTTCGCCGTACATCTCGGTCTCAGGCAGTTCGATGGACTCCTCGATGCCCTCGGCAATCGGATGGCCCGGTTCGACCAACCAGAGCCGTTCTCTCTCGCCGTCGTCGCGCCACTTGAGGTCGCAGGTCGTCCCCATCAGACGCTTGAAAATCTTGGAGAAATGTCCCGAGTGGAGGACGAGCAGACCCATTCCCGAGAGGACCTGCTCGTGAACGCGCTCGACGACTTCGTCTTCGACTTCCTCGTGGGCCTCGTGGCCCCACCACGTCAGCACGTCGGTGTCCTCCAGCACGTCCTCGGTCAGGCCGTGTTCCGGTTCGTCCAGCGTCGCGGTCCGAGGGTCGAACCCCTCGTCGGCGAGGAATCCGGCGATGGTCTCGTGGATACCGTCGGGATACACTTCGTGGGCGGCGTCGTTCTCGTAACCGGACGGGCGACGCAGTGTGTGGTCGCTGTCGGAGTAGATTTGTCAGATAAACTCCGGCGCTAGTGGATACTGCCACGCTTTTCCGATGATAGCTTTTGCCGTTGCGATCACGGGAAGGACGAACGTCGAGAGACTGAGAAGGGCCATGACAGCCAGCAGTATCGGTACCGGAATGGCGAAGACGAGTTCGAGCGCGTCCGGAATTTCGACGCGGTTCGAGAGTTCTACCGCGACGAGTATTCCGATAGCCATCACCAGAAAGACCGGAATGAGGAATAACTGCCAATTTAACGCGTTCCGGGCGTTCTCTCGGGTAAAATCGTCTTTCGATAGCAGGTAAATGAGTCCCGGTCCGACGATTCCGGTTGTGAAGCCGACGAGATGCACGAAGATTCCCAACAGCGACCGCTCCGCGAGGAGTTCCGGTCCCGGTTCCGACGAGTCCGTAGCCGCGGTACGTTCTTGTCTTGTCATCGCTCTATAATTTTGTTGTATCGACTAATATTACTTCGAAACGAACTGCCGAGGGAGCCTCCGCCACAGCCCCTCGTCCCGTACCTTCCGAACGATACGCTCCGTAAAGAGGAGGACGAGACAGAGTACGAAGAGATTTCCGGCGGCTTCCCAGAGTCCGTGATTGTTTTGAACCGGAGCGTCGGTCCCAACGAAGGCCATAACTGCTCCGGCACAAAACAACACTAAACTAAGCTGGAACCCCGCGAGAACTAACGTTCTGATACCGGCTGGATTACGGAGTCGAAGAAAATCCCCGAGAGAGAGCGTATCGAGCGGTGTGTCGTGGTCGAGTGCGCGCTTCCCTTCCGGCGATAAGGGCCAGTTCGACTCCCTGTGGTTGATGTAGTACAGCGTAATCGAGTCGGGATACGTCTCCGCGGCGACGACATCGATTTCGTGGAGTTCGTCGAGTCGATTCCGCACCGTTTCCTTGCTCACGTCCGGTTTGACGAGGGCTTCGAGTTGCCGAGTCGAGAAAAATGGGCGTTCCGACGCGAGCATCGTTTCGACGACGTGACGCTGACTCAACTTTCTGTTGAGATCGGCGTCGAGTCGGCTCTCGATCCACTGTGGAGTAGTTGACATCGCTCGGTTAGTTTCTCCGTGGTAGTGGAGACAACTTAAAGGTTCCAGTGATTTGGCGGGCGCCAAACGGGTGTTTGTGTCCGAAAAATGGGTTTACTCCGTGGATAACTCTCGGGAGCGATGCTGAGACGGGATGCGGGTGGATCGCACGAGGGGGGAACCGCTGTTCGCGTCGAGACCGCGGTTTGCGACCGTCAAACGGCGTTTTGCGTCCGCAAAAACCACGGGAGGTTTATTTTACTACCCTTCGTCGTAACGATTGGAAATGAATCGCCGAACGTATTTGGTCACTGCTGGCGTCACTGCATCGTCCCTCCTCACAGGATGCATCGGAACATCGACGAACGATGGCGGAACCGGCGATGGTTCCGGGTCCGCCACGGAGACCAGTAGCGGAAACGAAACCGAGACTACTTCAGCCACGACGAGCGACGAGTCCGACGACGGTACCATGGTCCCGACAGACATCATCGACACGTACCTCAGTGCGGCCAAAGACGAGGACGTGGACACGCTGTCCGAAGTCGTTCACAGTTCGAGTCCGTTGCAGAGCGCGCTCGACGGCGGAAATGTCATGTTCAAGTTCGCCGATAGCGGTCCCCGTACGAGTTCTACGGTCGCGGTCGCGGACGCGTCCGCGTCTGATATACTCGAACTGGAGTTCGCGTCTCAACAGTTCGAGAAGAGCGAACTCGCCGACACTATCGAGGGAAGTGACGTGATGATGGTCGATGTCGAACTGGAGGACGCGAAGTCGAATGCGCCCGGTACGTGGGTTCTTGCGACGGAGAACGGCGACTGGCGCGTCTTCTGGATCGGGAAGAACGAGCAAGCGCCTGCCAACCTCGACGAAATGTTCGACGAACCGATCAAGGACACGGACGGAACGGTCGTCGATAGAATCGAATACAACAGCTCACAGGAGAACACCGTTGACGTTCACCTGACGGAATCGCCCGGCGTCGAGGCTGATATCATCCGCGTCGAATCGACGGTCGAAGGCCACGTCGCCGAGTTCGACGGTTCGTGGTCGGACTCGTGGGTCGCCGTTCCCATTCACCCCGAAGGCGACCAAATCGTCGTGACCGTGGTCAAGGACGGCACCGAAGAGGTCGTTCACCGCGTTCACTTCGAGCCGTAACCGGCTAGCCGCGACCCACCCTCCAACCGTACTGGTTTCGCAACGAACCCGCTGGCGTTGCTCTCCCGGCGGCGAACCTTTCGGTGTCGCCCGCTTCCCACGAAACGCGGGTCGGTGTCGCCGCCGTCATCGAGGACCGAGCCGTACACACCGCGTAGAACATATAAAAATTACAGTTAGGACGCCGTTACTGCCAATTTATTCAGAACACTCATCACTGATACGAACCGATTTGAACCATGAACGATAAACGCACGACCGCGAGTGGAGGAAACGGCATCGTCTCGAAGTATCTCGGTCAGTTACGAACCGGGAGACGTTTGGTCGCCGACTGTCTCGACGTGATGCGAGCACACCCGAAGATGGCGCTGTTCCCGATACTGTCGATACTCTCCAGTATCGTCTTCTTCGCCCTGTTGTTGCTTCCGTTGCTTTACGGTCTCTCTATCGGGAATGGGGCCGAATACGTCGTTCTCTTCGTCCTCTACTTCACGACGACGTTCGCAAGCACGTTCTTTTCGGCGTCGTTGGTCGTCGGTGCGAAAAAAGCCTTTCACGGCGAAGAGATCAGCCTCTACGCGTGTACGACTGAAGTGACTGGACACCTCGGACCGATACTCGTCTGGTCGCTCATCTCCGCGACGGTCAGCCTCGTTTTGCAGATTGCGGACAACAACGACAACAATCTGCTCAACGCGATCTCCGGTGCCGTGTACGTGCTGTTCTCCGCGAGTTGGTCGATTGTGACGTTTTTCGTCGTTCCCGTGATTGTCTTTGAGGATGTTAGCGTCCGGTCGATGTTCAGGGAAAGCCTGCGAACGTTCAAGCAGGTTTGGGGTGAGACGTTCGGTGCGGGTCTCGGTATTACCTTCATCACGGGTGGGATTGGTCTCTTGCTCGCCGTCCCCTCTTTCGGGGTCGCCCGACTGCTCTTCCCGGACGGGAGCGTCTTGCTGTACGCGCTTTTCGTGCTCCCTGCCTTCGCCGTAACGTACGTTTTCCATCAGACGATTTGGGCGATTCTCAAGACCGCACTCTACCTCTACGCAAAGGAGGAGATGAGACCGAGCCAGTTCGAGAACTTCGACTTCGAGAGCCTCGGCGGCCGCACCGAGTCTCCCGAAAGTGCCAATTAAGAAACCCCGGCGTTGGCAGTTGGTACGCCGCGTCGGAATGTCCCGTAGAACCCCGCCATCCGTATTCGCCGACTCGCGCTCGGGGGTGAACTTCCGCTCGGGCCTCTTTATACGTCTGTACCTTCGAAAACCTCCCGACGGTAGCCTCTTCCCACCCATTAAATTTATATACTTAAGAAGTGTATTTTAGAATGCAAAAATGAGTTCAAATGTAAGCTCCCGCAATGACAATCAGTCAACCATTATGGGTGTGGCGGTTCACATCCTCGGACTCTTTTTCGGGATCTTTGGTACCGGGATTGTGTATCTGCTCTCCGACGCGAGATTCACCAAGGCGAACGCCACGAACGCAGTGAACTGGCAAATCTTTGTTCTCGTGTCGAGCATCGTCTTCGGCCTCATGGCGTTCGGTCTCGAATCGGTATCGGGCCTGTTCGTGATCGTCGGCGCTTTCGGTATCCTGATCGTCGGACTGTTGGACCTCGTCTTCTGCGTTTTAGCGGCCTTCAAAGCGTTGGGCGGGGCGGAGTGGAAGTACCCGATAACGCCGACGTTCCTCTAACCCTGCTCGGCGTCGGCATCGTCGCAGTAGGCAGTCGATTTCGATTCGTACGAACCGAACGTTTCGAAAGGCGAGACACCCTCTACGCGTTTCTACAGTCACGCGATCTCTGAACGACGTTGGACTCCGGAACGCAATACCGACGCTGACGATTGAGCCTCGAAAAATATCGATGAGTGCGTCGCCGCACTACTCCGGTTAGGGTTTTGAGCTCACACAGCCGACCTGCTCGACTGTGTGACGGTCCGAGTTACCGGTTCAACTTCGCATGGGGTTGGAGACGGGGTTACAGCTGAACGTCGATGACGGAACCGCTGACGCAGTAGTCCGTGTACTTGACACAGACTTCGGCGTCGATGCTGAGGGTAACGTCGTAGCCGCCGTCCCACGAAGCGTTGGCACAGATGCCGATGTCGAGCGGAACGCTACCGTGCTTAAAGTCAACACACACGTCCGAGTCGTCCTGCTCGACGCCGAACCCACCGACGGAGACGCAGCTGTTGTCGAGACAGACGACCACGTCGAGCGAGACGGACTGCCACGAGAGGGTCGGGACGACCTTCACCGTCACCTCGTCGCCGCCGATGTAGGGGACCCACGAGGGGACGCTGGCCGAGAAGATGACGATTTCGGGCAGGTCCTGAGTCGTGATCTGGTCGTTGTTCTGGGCCACTTCGGCTCCGTAAACTTGGGCCGACGGGGTGTCGCCTTTGGCGACGGCTTCCCACTTGCTGTGGTCAACCTCTTCCCACGAGAAGTCCTTCTCGGGAATCTTCTCGTTGGACGTGTCGGAACCGCTCGCGGAGGCCATCCCCGGAATACCGGCCGCACCTGCGCTCAGGAGGCCCGCGGTCAGGATGGTCTTTCGACGCGGCATGCTTACGTCGTCGCTACCGTCAATGTCGTTGTCTTGGGACATTGCAAATACCACTAATGCCCATAATAAAATTAAATCATTGTCTGGTTGATTTCCGTTGAACTACCAGAGTTACCGTTACCCGGCCATTTGCTCATATCACGAAACGGAAACGCATCGGACAACGTATCGCGGTTTGACGATTCTCGTCGTACCGGCTGTTCGCGTCGAATGCCGACGCACCGAAGGACCGACGCACGACCTCTTAGAAAAAGCGACGCGTCAGTTGACGACCGCTACGCCGTCTTCGTCGGATTCGTCGTGACCGGCGATGCGCTCTCGATACTGCTGGTAGACGCTTTTGCCCCACGAGACCGCTTCGTCGGCGTCGTTCATCAGGACACCCTGTACGCCACCGTTTTCGTACACCGTAATTCCGACGTACGTTTCCTCGGGGCGTTCCATTATCCACAGCGCGTACGGAAGTGAGTCCTCGACGACGTGGAACTGTATCTGTTCGTGGTCTACCAACGCCTCCATTTGGTCGCCTCTCACGTCCGAGAGTGAGTGGAAGACGGCGTCCTCGATGACGATTTCGACGGTGATTGAATGGTTACGAACGACATCGACGAGCGTTTCCGGGTACGAACAGAGCGCGGTCGGAGCGAGTCCGACCATCCGCTCCGAGGAGTGAAGCAATTCGTTGCGCTTGTCGAGTGCCGCGCCGGGTACGTGCGGGTTCCCCCGATGAATCGTCACGCCGTTGAGGAACCTGCTGCTTATCCCACAGTCGCTCGGTAGGTGATTGAGAATTTCACCGGCGTCGTCGAGACTCCCCGTAATCGACGTGTACTCGGTGTGTTCGGCGAGAGCGAGTCGGCCTTTCGTGGTCGGGTGATACTTTCCGTCACGGCACTCGATACAGTCTACGGCTTTGAGGTCGTCAACGCTGCGGTCGATTGTAGACCGGGACTTCTCCACGAGATCTATCAGTTCTGGCTTCGTACACGACCGGCTGGCGAGGACCTCGAGAACGTCATGTCGTTTATGCAGGACATTTCGGAGTCGTCCCCCTGAGTCCGTGTCGGCCATGTCTTCAAACAACTAATCGAATATGATAGTTTTTCCGATTTGATATAGGAAATAATGTCTCTGCGCGTCGCACCTACTGTCGAAAATCGGCTGGTTCGGTGAACGCTCACGGTGCGGTTTCGCGCTGTCGGTCGCAACCTCGATCTACTCGTCCCGTTACTCGAATATCGCGTCGAGGTCGAGGTCTCGCTCCACGAGTTCGTACTCGTCGTGTTCGCCCGCGCCACTCCGGGCGACGACGCCCTGCCGTTCGAGGTGGTCGAGATGCGCCCACGCCTCGCCCGGCCCGTGCATGATGTGGATGTTCGACAGGTCGCCGAAGAGGTCGGCGCTGACGGTCCACGCGTCGGCGGCGTCGCGCTCGCCAAGAACGTCCAGCACGCGCTCTGTGCGCTCGCGGTGGTGGGTCCGAATCTCGCGCGCTCGCGCCGCGGGGTCCTCGATGGGGTCGCGGTGGCCCGGCCACGCGCGGTCGTACTCTGCGTCAGCGATGCGGGCGAGCGAGTCGAGGTAGGTCCCCAGCGGGTCTTCGACGCGGGGGTCCGCGCCGCCGACGTTCGGGGTGTATTTCGGCAGGAGCGCGTCGCCTGAGAGGAGGTGGGTCTCGCCGTCTTCCGCGAACTCGAACCCGGACAGTCCGTCGGCGTGGCCCGGCAGGTGAACCGCGCGGAGTTGCCCGTCGCCGATGTCGAACGTCTCGCCGTTGTCGAACGTCTCGACGGTCGGCGACTCGCCCTGAATCTCGTCGTGAACTTCGAGGAAGTCGAAGAGTTCGGTCGCTTTTTCCTCGGGCATTCCCCACCGCTCGAAGAGGTTGCGCTCCTCGATTTCTGCCCTGTGGTTCGCTCCGTCGCCCGCGACCATCGGCGCGTCGGCCTCGTGGACGTAGACTGTCGCGTCGCTCTCGGCCTGTATCTCGCCAGCGAGTCCCGCGTGGTCGTGGTGCCAGTGAGTCAGCAGAATTCGGTCGAGGTCGGCGAACTCCCGGCCGTACTCGGCCAGTCCCGCCCGGACCTGCTGGCGCACGTCGTCGGTGGCGACGCCGGTGTCCACCAGCGTCGTCGGTCCCGACTCGCGGTCGAACAGGTAGGCGTCGTTGCGCCCCTCGAAGACGGTGTTCCCGAGTTGAATCCGTTTCACGTTCGTACTCGGCCCCTTCCGGGTAAGTCGTTTTCTCTCTCGGCGTTCTCTCCGGGAGCGCCCGCGGAGAAGAGTTTTATTACTTCCGTAGTAAAAATTCATCCGCAACGTTTATCATAGATACCGCTCGCCCTTCGAGTACCCGATGAGCGAACGACTGGAGCGACGCGAGCAGGACGCCGACCCGGTGAACTGGACGCGAACCGACGACGGCGTCGAAATCTACGACGAACGCAACCCCGACGCGTGGGTACGCATGGAGTTCGTCAGCGGTATCGACCCCGACAAACGCCTCTACGGCATCTGCGACGACTGCGGACTGGTGACCGCACAGCGCGCGCTCCCCTCCGCGAGCATGGCCTGCGGGAACTGCGGTGCGGAGTTCGGCGGGGAGTAGGTCGGACGCTCCCGACTTTCCTAACTTTTCTCGATTCTTCCGGCCGCAACTACTCCACTTTTCTACAGCAATCGGTCGGTGAACGAGACGAACTTCGTCGCCTCCGAAACAGACTCTAACGTGTCAAGTGCATCTCCGTCTTCGTCGGGTTCCGCGCCAATAGGTCCGCGTCCGGTCCCGTCACCAGCGTTTTCACGAATGCCGTCGTCGGAGGTCTCATGGCGCTTCCCAAGCCCACGGGACCCCTCGAAATCGGGGCGGTCGCGGTCGGCGCTGTCGTCGCGCTCCTCGTCGTCGTTCCGCTCGTGCCGGTCGTCCTCGAACTCGTACTGGGCACCGTCCGGGCGTTTTTCGACGCCATCGTTCCCGGCGGACGGATGTACGAGTAGCTCTCCGGTCGATTTTCGGCGTCGTGTTTCGACCCGCGAGCGAAACCCGCACGGAACCCTCAGCGCACTTCGTAGGTGTCGTGTTCCGCGAGGAAGCGCCCGAGGTCGGCGGTCTGGCGGTAGTCTGTCGCCAGCAGGTCCGACAGCGACGCGGCCAGTCGCTCGGCGTCGCCCTCGCCCCACTCGGTCGGTTCGCGGACCGGAATCACCAGAAAGCCCCTGCCCGGAACGTGGTCGCCGTGGAGTTCGGCCATTCGGTCGTTTTCGGTGGTCGTCTCCCCATCCACGGAGTCACCAGTCGAGTCGTCCGCTCTGTCGAGCAGGGCCTCGCGGGCGGCGTAGGTCCGTAGGACGTGGCTGGTCGCGCGCTCGCCGACCGGCAGGAGGACGTGGGCCGCGATGGCGCGCAACTCCGCGTCGAAGAACGGTTCCAGTCGGTCGTAGTTGGTCTCGCTCGGGGCGGTCCCGTCGGGCAGACAGCACATGTGTCGATAGCTGGCGAAGAGGTTTGCGACCGCCGGGTCGTCGCTGTAGGCGTCGCCGACGAGTCCGACCTCGTTTAGCACCGGTTGGAGGCGTTCGCCCGCGGCGCTTCCGGTGAACGGAACCCCGGTCTCTCGGCCGCCGTGGACGCCCGGATGGTCGCCGACGAGGTGGAAGTCGGCGTTCGCGTCGCCGTAGCCGAAGACGGCACTGACGCCCGAGTCGCACTCGTGAGGGCAGGGCGGCCGCATGCCGAACGGGTTGCTCGTTCTGTCCGTGACGTTCTTCACGGGGCCGAGTAGGGCAGTTGCGGTTAAATCCGCCCCGGTTTCGTAGTGGTTACGAGTCGCCCGAAGAGCGAGTCCTCGAACTCGTCGGTTACGTCTGCGCTCATGACTCGACCTTGCGACGCGCCACCATTAAACGTTTCACGGCGTCGCGCGGCGGCAACGACCACGGATTTATGCGCTGGACCTCTTAACGCTCGGGCATGGCCATTCGACCGACCGACTCCCCCGACCCCGCCGAGGGCGGGGATTACGACTACCGCGACGAGGATATCGAGCGCCCCGGCCTGATGGCCGACCTCGACGCGCGCGTCGCGGGCGACGTACGCTTCGACACCTACACCCGGCAGTTGTACGCTACCGACGCCAGCATCTACGAGCAGACCCCCATCGGCGTCGTCTTCCCGACCGACACCGACGATGTGGCGTCGGTCGTCTCCTACTGCGCCGAGCGCGAGATTCCCGTCCTCCCGCGGGGCGGCGGCACCAGTCTCGCCGGACAGACCGTCAACGAGGCGGTGGTCCTCGACTTCACCCGGCACATGGACGGTCTCGTCTCGTTCGACCCCGACGAGGCGGTCGCGCGGGCCGAACCCGGCGTCACCCTCGGCGAACTGAACGCCGAACTCGCGCCCCACGACTTGAAGTTCGCGCCCGACCCCGCGTGGGGCGACAAGAGCGTCCTCGGGGGAGCCATCGGAAACAACTCCACGGGGTCCCATTCGCTGAAATACGGCAAGACTGACGCCTACGTCGAGGAGTGCGAGGTGGTCCTCGCGGACGGGACCGTGACGACGCTCGGCGAGGTCGAAGTCGAGACGCTTCGGGAGGACGGCGACCCCGAGGGCGACCTCGAAGCGCGAATCTACGCCGAGGTGGCCCGGATTCTCGACGAGGAGACCGGCGAAATCGACGCGCGCTATCCGGACCTGAAGCGCAACGTCTCGGGGTACAATCTGGACGTTCTCGCGGCGGAAGCCGAAACTGGCTCCGTCAACCTCGCCAAACTGCTCGCGGGGAGCGAGGGGACCCTCGCGGTCGTCACCGAGGCGACCGTCTCGCTCGAACCCGTCCCCGAGACGAAGGCCGTCGCGCTGTTGACCTACGACGACGTTCTCGACGCGATGGAGGACGTTTCGCCCGTCCTCGAACACGACCCGGCCGCCGTCGAGGTGATGGACGACGTACTCCTCGACCTCGCGTCCGAGACCGACGAGTTCCGCGACGTGGTGGGGATGCTCCCCGAGGGCACCGACTCGGTGCTTCTCGTGGAGTTCTACGCCGAGGACGACGCGGACGGCCGTCAGAAGGTCGCGGACCTCGTCGCCGACCGCGCGCCCGGCGCGACCACCGAGACCGACCCGAGCGACGGCGCGGCCGAGCGCACGGCGGACCCCCACTACGCGGTCGCCGCGATGGAGGCCCACGACGCCGAGGAGCGCGCGAAGTTCTGGAAGATGCGCAAGTCCGGTCTCCCCATTTTGCTCTCCAGAACCTCGGACGAAAAGCACGGCTCGTTCATCGAGGACACCGCCGTTCCGGCCGAGAATCTCCCCGAGTTCGTCGCCGACTTTCAGGACGTTCTCGATGACCACGACACGTTCGCCAGTTACTACGCCCACGCCGGGCCGGGCGTCCTCCATATCCGGCCGCTCGTGAACACCAAGACCGAGACGGGCGTCGAGACGATGGAGTCGATCGCCGACGCCGTGACCGACCTCGTGGTCACGTACGGCGGGTCGGTCTCGGGCGAACACGGCGACGGCCGCGCCCGGACCCAGTGGAACCGGAAACTCTACGGCGAGGACCTCTGGCGGACGTTTCGGGACCTCAAGACCGCGTTCGACCCCGATTGGCTCCTGAATCCCGGACAGGTCTGTGGCTACGACGAGTCGGAGGAGTTGCCGCCACGCGCGCCCGAGCGCGCGAGAATCGTAGATATGACCGAGAACCTGCGCTCGAACGCCGACTACGAGTTCGACGCCGGGTTCGCCCCGGAACTCGCTTGGGACAACGACAACGGCCTGCAGGGGATGGTCGAACTCTGTCACGGCTGTGCGGGCTGTCGCGGCGACCAAGAGACCACCGGCGGCGTGATGTGTCCGACTTACCGGGCCGCCGACGAGGAAATAACATCGACTCGCGGCCGGGCGAACATGCTCCGGCAGGCGATGTCCGGCGACCTACCGGACGAAGAACTGTTCAGCGAGGAGTTCGCCGACGAGGTGCTGGACCTCTGTATCGGCTGTAAGGGATGCAAACACGACTGCCCGAGCGGCGTCGATATGGCGAAGCTGAAAGCCGAAATCGAACACGAGCGCCACCAGCGCGAGGGCGTCGGTCTCCGGACTCGCCTGTTCGCTAACACCGAGACCCTGCTCTCGGTGGGGAGCGCGCTCGCGCCGCTCTCGAACTGGGCGACGAAGCTTCCCGGCGCGCGCGCCGCGATGGAGAAACTGGCCGGAATCGCCAGCGAGCGGAGCCTCCCCGAGTTTCGCCGCGAGACGCTTCGAGACTGGTACGCCGACCGCGGGCCGCAAGTCGGCGCGGCGGAGGCCGACCGCAAGGCAATGGTCCTCGCCGACCCGTACACCAACTACGGCCATCCAGAAGTCGGGAAGGCGGCCGTCCGGGCGCTCGAAGCCGCGAACGTCCACGTCCGCATCCCGAACGACGTGACCGACAGCGGGCGGCCCGCTTTCTCCAAGAGCCTCGTGGATGAGGCGCGCGAGACGGCCCGCGAGAACGTCCGGAAACTCGCGCCCCGAATCGAGGACGGATGGGACCTCGTGGTCGCCGAACCCTCCGACGCGGTGATGTTCCAGTCGGACTACCTCGACCTGCTCGGCGACGATGCGCTCGCGCCCGACGCCGAGCTAGTCGCGGCGAACGCCTACGGCGTCTGCGAGTACGTCGATACGTTCCGACTGGACGAGAACGCCACGTTCGACGCACCCGACGAGACGCTGACCTACCACGGCCACTGCCACCAGAAGGCGACCAAGAAGGACCACCACGCGGTCGGCGTCCTTCGGCGCGCTGGCTACCGCGTGGACCCCCTCGACTCGGGGTGTTGCGGCATGGCCGGAAGCTTCGGCTACGAGGCCGAACATTACTCGATGAGTCGAGCTATCGGCAACATCCTCTTCGACCAGGTCGAGGACAGCGACGGCGAGACGGTCGTCGCGCCGGGCGCGTCCTGTCGCACGCAACTCGGCGACCGCGAGGAGTCGGCCGCCGAGCCACCTCATCCCGTCGAAAAGCTGGCCGCGGCGCTCGCCGGGCGGTGACGAGTCGGGCCTGACGAACTGACAGCAAAATCTCGCGGTCGCTCGACGGCGAACGCGACAGAAGTAGAACAGACAGTCTCGAAGAAGGGGTTACTCTTCGTCGTCGTCGCCGCTGTTCTTGATGTCGTTCAACTGGTCGAGAAGTTCGTCCTGCGAGGCGTCGGAGTCGAACGAAACCTCGCCCTCGTGGGAGTTCTCGTGAACGTTGACGCCGTCGTCTTCGTCGAAGTCGTTTTCTTGGTCCTTCTGCTCGGACTCGTCGTAGCTACCAAAACCCATGTTACAACGAATTCCGTACGGATAGTAAAATCAATCGATGTGCCCTTCTGGAGGGCGAGTCCCGACGGCCGACGACTCAGCCCTCGTTGACCTCCAGCACGCGCCCCGCCGCGATGGTCTGGCCCATGTCCCGGACCGCGAAGCTACCTAACTCCGGAATCTCCGAGGACGGTTCGAGCGAGAGCGGCTTTTGCGGTCGGACGGTGATGACGGCGGCGTCCCCGCTCTGGATGAAGTCGGGGTTCTCCTCCTCGACTTCGCCCGAGGAGGCGTCTATCTTCTGGTCGATGGACTCGATGGTACAGGCGACCTGCGCCGTGTGGGCGTGGAAGACCGGCGTGTAACCGTCGGTGATGACGCTCGGGTGTTGCATCACGACGATTTGGGCGGTGAAGGTGTCCGCCACGCTCGGCGGGTCGTCGGCCGGGCCGCACACGTCGCCGCGGTGGATGTCGTCCTTGCCGACGCCGCGGACGTTGAACCCGACGTTGTCGCCCGGTTCGGCCTGCGGGACCTCCTCGTGGTGCATCTCGATGGTCTTGACCTCGCCGCCCACATCGCTCGGTTGGAACGACACCGAATCGCCCGTGTTCAGGACGCCCGTCTCGACGCGGCCGACCGGAACGGTCCCAATACCGGAAATCGTGTACACGTCCTGAATCGGCAGTCGGAGCGGTGCGTCGGTCGGTGGCTCCGGTTCTTCGAGGTTGTTGAGCGATTCGAGGACGAGTTCGCCGTCGTACCACTCCATGTTCCCGCTGCGCTCGATGACGTTGTCGCCTTCGAGCGCGGAGATGGGAATGAAACTCGCGTCCTCGGTGTTGAACCGGACCTGATTCAGCAGGTCTTCGACTTCGGTGACGACCTCTCGGTAGCGACTCTCCTCGTAGTCCACTCGGTCCATCTTGTTGACGGCGACGATGAGTTCGTTGATGCCGAGCGTCCGCGCGAGGAAGACGTGTTCCTGCGTCTGTGGGGCCACCCCGTCGTCGGCGGCGACGACCAGCACCGCGTTGTCGGCCTGCGACGCGCCCGTAATCATGTTTTTCACGAAGTCGCGGTGGCCCGGCGTGTCCACGATGGTGAAATAATACTCGTCGGTCTGGAACTCCTGATGGGCGATGTCGATGGTGACGCCGCGCTCGCGCTCCTCGGCGAGATTGTCCATCACGTAGGCGAACTCGAAGCCGCCCTTGCCCTTCTCCTCGGCTTCCTCTTTGTGCTGTTCGATGATGTGCTCGGGCACGCTCCCCGTCTCGTAGAGGAGGCGTCCCACGAGCGTCGATTTCCCGTGGTCAACGTGGCCGATGATGGCCAAGTTCTGATGCGGTTTGTCTGGCATGGTTTCCCCCACCGTACGACTCTAGATGTCGTCTCGCAGAGTCAATATAGCTTCCGCCGAAAGCGGTCGGAACCTAAACGTTACTCCGCGTCCGGCGCGTACCACGCCAACGCGACGCCGAGGACCGCGACGACGCCAGCGACCATAAACGCCGGTCGGTAGCCCGCGCGGTCGATTATCGCGCCGCCAGCGATGGGCGCGACGAAGGCCCCGAACAGGCCCACGCTGGTCAGCATCGAGATGGCCGTGGTCCGGACCGCGGGCGTCGTCACCTCGGTCACGTAGGTGTAGAGCAGGCCGATAGAGAGTTGGACCGCGAACCCGGCGACGACGACGAGCGCGATGACCGGGCCAACTTGCGAGACGGCGACGAATCCGACTACGGAGGGCACGGCCGCGACGAACGCCAGCAGGACGACCGGCCTGCGCTCCCCGCCGAACAGTCGGTCCGAGATGAGTCCGCCGCTGGTCCGCGAGACGACGCCGACCGCGGGAAAGAGCGCGGTCAGCAGGCCGCTGACCGCGAGCGAGACGCCGAGGCTATCGTTCAGATAGCTCGGGAGCCAACTGTTCAGGAACAGGTACAGCGAGAACGCCAGAAAGGACAGTCCGTAGAGCGTCCACGCTCCTCGGTTGGTGAACAGGTCCCGGACCTCCGCGCGCGAGGGCGTCGCGGTCTGGACGCCGATGCGCTGGTCCCGCGTCGCCAGCAGGAAGACGGTGACGCCGACCACCGCGATGGCCGCGAAGACGGGGAGCGTGGCGGCCCACCCGAAGGGGTCGGCGAGCAGGGGACTGCCGAACTGGCCCAGCGCGAACCCGACCGGCGCGCTCGCGGTGAACACGCCGACTGCGGTCGCGCGAACGTCGGAATCGACGGCCTGCCCCACCAGATTCGCGCCCGCGTTCCAGACCACGACGTATGAGAACCCGCCCAAGACGCGGGAGGCGACCAGCCACCAGTAGGCCCCCGCGCTCGCGGCGGCCCATCCCCACGCGCCCGCCGCGAGGAGCGCGAGCGCGGCGACTGCGACCACGCGCCGAACGCGAACGCGGTCGAGGACGACTCCGACCGGGACGCTGGCGACAACGGCGGTCAGGTACATCACGCTGACCAGCCACGACGCCGCGGTCGGGCCGACTCCGAGCGAGTCCCTGACCAGCGGGAGGACGCTGGCGGGCGCGATTTCGTACGCGCCCGCCGCCGCCGAGAGTGTGAAGAGTCCGGCGACGAGGCCGACGGTCCGGCGGCGGGAGTTCGAGGCGTCTGCGTCGTCGGTCACGAGGTGGTCTTTTCAGGACAGCTATAAAACTCCGGCTGTGACGGAAGTCTCGGGGCCGGTACCGGACTCTCCACAAGACTATCACGGTTTGAACGGATTTGTTGCCGTTTCGAAGCGCGTAATCTCGCCGACCACGTCGAAATCGTCGTCGAAGCTGTACAGATGCTCCAACCCTTCACGGTTCATATACGCCCCGATTGTCGCGTCACCGAACGAGAGACCGTCGTGTCGCTCGAACAACTCGACGGCAGTCGAGAAGTCGGTTTTCGGCGTATGAACTAACTCGAAACCCGCCGCTTCGTTGAGACGCTCGTAGAATTTGACTGCCACTCGATGCTGTTTGCGCTCGTGGAGGTAGTTCAACGTCTCTATCAGCACGTAGTTCGTGACTCGCATCGTCGGCAGGTCGCCGTGGTCGGCCGCATCGACAATAGCGGTTGCCGCGTCGTGATTCGCGTCTCGGGAACTCACGCGAGCGACGAGGACGTTCGTGTCGATAACCGCGACAGCCATTAGCGTCCCTCGTCGTATTCGTTCTCGACACCTGCAACGTCGTGGTCGTTGGCAACGTCTGTTTTGCCCATATCGACGGCCTCGAAGTCCTCGAACGCTCCATACCGCTGTTTGACCACTTCGACGACGAGGTTGCCGTTGTCGGTAACTGCCCAATCGAGTTTGTCGCCCGGTTGAATGTCGAGTCGATTTCGAATCGCCGCCGGAACCGTGACCGAGTAGTGGTCATTAATCGTCGTCTGCTCTCCGTTTGTTGCCATACGTAACAGTTGTCACTCGACCGTCTTAAACCTCATGTGGGGTCTCATGAGCAGGGAGTCCTCACTCGTACGCCTCCCGAATCCGCTCGAACTGGTCGTCCGACAGCGACACCTCTGTCGCGCCCAGATTCTCGTCTAACTGGTCGGGCGTCCGCGCGCCGACGATGGGAATGCATTGGAACTCGCGCTGGTCGGCCAGCCACCGGAGCGACACCTGCGCGGGCGTGGCGTCGATTTCGTCGCCGACCGCGCGAATCTCGTCCAGCACGTCCCACTGACGCTCGTCGAAGCGGTTCGTCCAGTCGGAGAGGTCGCCGCGCGACCCCTCCGGACCGTCGGCGTCGCCCTCGTACTTCCCGGTCAGAAAGCCGCCTTCCAGCGGCGAGTAGGGACAGACCGCGAGGTTCTGGTCCGCGCACACGTCCAGGTAGTCGCTCACGGGGTCGCGGTAGGCCGCGTTGAATCGGGGTTGGGTGACTTCGAAGCGTTCCAGTCCCTCGGCGTCGCTGGTCCAGAGCGCCTTGGTCAGTTGCCACGCCGCCATCGAACTCGCGGCGAGGTAGTTGACTTTCTCTTTGCGTACGAGGTCGTTCAAGGTCCGCAGAGTCTCTTCGATGGGCGTCTCGTCGTCCCAGCGGTGGATGTAGTACACGTCGAGGTAGTCCGTGCCGAGTCGTTCGAGTGTGCCCTCGATTTGGTCGCGGATGTGCTTGCGCGAGAGTCCCCGGTCGTTGGGACCATCGGCGAACCCGAAATAGACCTTCGAGGCCAGCACGAAGTCCTCTCGGTCGTAGTCCGAGAGCCAGTCGCCGATCCACTCCTCGGCGGTGCCGTTGGGGTCGCCGTAGACGTTCGCGGTGTCGATGAAGTTGACGCCGCGGTCCCACGCGGCGTCGAGCAGTCGGTGGGCGGTCTTCCGGTCGGTCTCGACGGTCCCGTCAGTTTCCTTGGCGAAGCGCCATGTCCCGAAGCAGATTTCCGAGACCTTCGTTCCCGTGGACCCGAGTCTGACGTACTCCATGCTCGTCGTGTCGGTGGGTTCAGCCTTAGTTCTGTGCGCCGACTCCGGTCGCGGTTCGCGGGAATCGGCTCACCGGGTTTCGGGGACTCGCCGACCAGAGCCGAATTCCAAACGCAAAAATGTAGATTAGTTAGTGTATCTCCGACTCACAGTCCAAATATTTTTGATTCACCGCTACTCGTAGCGTTACATGGCGGAGACCGAACCCGACGCTCGCGGGGTCGAATCCCGAGCGAGCGGGTGGCGGCAAACGATTCGAGAGTACGTCAAGTACATTCCGGACGGACAGTCCATCCCCGAGGAGATGTGGCGCACTCGCCACCGGCACGTCCTCATCTTCCTCGTCGCGCACGTGCCCGTCCTCCTCGCGCTGGGTCTCTACGAGGGCACTGAGTCGGTCACGGGCGCGACCATCCCCAGCATTCCGCTCTCGTCGGTGCTCCTCGAACTCGGCGTCGTCGTCGCGCTCGCGCTGTTGGCAAACTGGTCGCGGTTCGAGCGGCGCACCCGGACCGCCCTTGCGACGGCCGGACTGGTGTTCTCGTGTTCGTTTCTTATCCACTTCTCGGGGGGCTTCATCGAAGCGCACTTCCACTTCTTCGTCGTGATGGCCGTGGTCGCCATCTACGAGGATTGGGTTCCCTTCCTGTTGGGAATCGTCTTCGTCGCCGTCCAGCACGGCTACTTCGGGATGATCGACCCGAGTCGCGTCTACAACCACGCCGCCGCCATCAACAACCCGTGGGCGTGGGCGGTCATCCACGCGGCGTTCGTCTTGGCGCTCGCGGCGGCGCTGATGACCCACTGGTACTCGACCGAACGCTCCCGTGAAGAGACCCGAGAGCAACTCGAACGGACCCGCGAGAAGACTGCGCAGGTCGAGACCCTCGAACAGAAGCAGGCGGAACTCGAAGCCGCACGGGCGGAAGCCGAAGAGGCCAAGCGCGAAGCCGAACGCGCCAAAGCCGAGGCCGAGACCCGACAAGAGGAGGTCGAACGACTAAACGACCACCTCGAAACCAAAGCCGAAGCCTACAGTGCCGCCATGGCGCGGGCGGCGGCGGGCGACCTCGCCGTCCGACTCGACGCCGACAGCGAGAGCGAGGCGATGACCGAAATCGCCGAGGCGTTCAACGAGATGCTGTCCGAGACCGAGTCCGCGATGGCCGAAATTCAGTCGTTCGCCCACGAGGTCGCGGCCATCAGCGAGGAGGCCGACGCCGGGACCGAGGAGATAGAGCAGGCCAGCGAGAAGGTCAGCGACTCGATTCAGGGGATAGCCACCGGTGCGGACGACCAGCGCCGGATGCTCGAAGACGCCTCGACGGCGATGAACGAAATCTCGGCGACCATCGAGGAGGTCGCCGCCTCCGCCGAGACCGTCGCCGACACGTCCACCGAGACCGCCGCGGTCGCCGACGACGCCGAGGCGACAGCGCGCGACGCCATCGACAACGCCCGAGCGGTCGAGGACGCCATCGACGCGACCGCCGAGAACGTCGCGGCGCTCGACGACCGGATGGGCGAAATCGGCGATATCGTGGAACTCATCGGCGACATCGCGGGGCAGACGAACATGCTCGCGCTCAACGCCAACATCGAGGCCGCCCGCGCTGGAAGCGCGGACGGCGGCAACGACGGGGAGGGCTTCGCGGTCGTCGCCGAGGAGGTCAAACAGTTAGCCGACGAGACGCGCGAGTCGGCTGGCGACATCGAACAGCTCATCGGCGAGGTGCAGGCCCAAGCGGAGGCGACCGCCGCCGAGGTGCAGTCGGCCCAGCGACACGTCGAGCAGTCGGTCGAGGCGGTCCGAGAGGTCGTCGATGCGTTCGCCCGCGTCCGTGAGAACGCTGAGGAGACCGACGGCGGCGTCCGGGAGATACGCGACGCCACCGACGACCAAGCCCACGCTGCCGAGCAGACGGTGGCGACGGTCGAGGAGGTCGCCGACATCAGTCGGACGACCGCCGAGGAGGTCGAAAGCGTCTCGGCGACCGCCGAGCAACAGGCCTCGTCCGCGTCGCAGGTCAGCGCGAACGTCGAGTCGCTCACCGAGTGGGTCGAGCGACTTCAGTCGCTCCTCTCGACGTTTCAGGTCGGAGACGCGGACGCCCCGACCGAGAGCGCGAGCGCGCCGTCGCGGGTCGATTCGGCGTAGGGCCGCCGCGACGGCGTCCGAATCCATCGTTCGCGCGGTTGATTCTACCCCACTATTTAACGGCGACCGAGAGAAACACTCCCGACATGAGAGCCGCAGTCCTGCGCGAGTACGGCGAGCCACTCGAAATCGAGACTATCCCGGACCCAGACCCCGACGCTCACGGCGTCGTCGTCCGGACTGAGGCCTGTGGCATCTGCCGGAGCGACTGGCACGCGTGGCAGGGCCACGGCGAGTGGGCCGACGACCGAGTGCCGACGGGCCAGATTCTCGGCCACGAACCCGCGGGCACCGTCGTCGCGGTCGGCGACTCGGTTGAGCGATTCGCGGAGGGCGACCGCATCGCGGTGCCGTTCAACCTTGGGCGCGGCGACTGCGAAAACTGCCGGAACGGCCGGGGCAACGTCTGCGAGGATGGACTGGCGCTCGGGTTCGAGCGCGATGCGCCCGGCGCGTTCGCCGAACAGGTCCACGTTCCATACGCCGACTACAATGCGGTGGAACTGCCCGCTGGCGTCTCGCCCGTCGAGATGGCCGGTCTCGGATGCAGGTTCGCCACCGCCTACCACGGACTCGCCCACCGCGCCGACCTGACGCCCGGCGACTGGGTGGCGGTCCACGGCTGTGGCGGCGTCGGTCTCTCGGCGGTCCACGTCGCTGACGCGCTCGGCGCGACCGTCGTCGCGGTGGACCTCGACGATGAGAAACTGGCGAAAGCCCGCGATTTGGGCGCTGACGAGACCGTTAACGCCGAGCGCGTCGTGGACGTACCGGCCCGCGTCCAGCGCGCGACCGGCGGCGGGGCGCACGTCTCGGTGGACGCGCTCGGCGTCGCCGAAACCTGCCGGAACTCGGTGGCCTGCCTCCGCAAGCGCGGCCAGCACCTCCAACTCGGCCTGACGACCGACGAGGAGCGCGGCGAGGTGTCGCTCCCGACGGACGCGATGACGATGAACGAGGTGACGTTCCTCGGGTCGCGCGGGATGCCGCCGACGCGCTACGGCGAACTGCTCCGGATGCTTGAGGGCGGCGTCGTCTCGCCCGCCGAACTGGTGACCAACGAAGTCGCGCTCGCCGACGTACCCGACCGTCTCGCCGCGATGAGCGACTACGGGACCGTCGGCATCGAAGTCGTCACGGAGTTTTGAGCAACATTTTGCGTTACTTCAGACAGCTAAACATTTTTCTTACACTGTTCAATCTGGCTCGTTGTCCGTCACCTCGTCGTCGCGCTTTGCGCCGAACCCGAAGTCCCCGCGCAGGTAGAGGTGGACGCACAGTCCCGGCAGGCCGAGAATCCCGAGTCCGAGCGCCCACGCGAGCGGTCGAGGTTTCCCGCGGCGCGTTCGGTCCCGATAGACGTAGATGGCGACCGGTGGTCCAAGCACGAGGGCCGTGGTGACGAAGCGGACGAGCGACCACGAAGCGTCCGGCATCGTGAAAAATTCTGTCACCCTGATAGATATACGCTCCTATCTGCGCTCCGAATCTAGTCACTTCCGGCGCTAAAGGACCCGAACGACGAAATTGAAAGCGCAAACGCTAACGAAAACGTAAACGCTTATGCAAACGCTACGACGACCCCCAGTCCGAGACGCCCAGTATCACGTCGCAGTCCGGGCAGGTCCAGACTTTCGGCGTGCTAGCGGCGTCTGCCTGCTCCAGTCGGGTGGCCCATTCGCTGATGTCGGACTCGCAGTTCGGACACGTCGCCATGCCGTGAGTTACCACGCTTTTCGGCTTGTAGCTTTGGGCAGAGTCGGCGAGGAGAGTCCCGACGAAAACAACCGGAATTCTACCGACGCGACAGGGACAAAATTATAACTCGGCTACGCGCAACACGTCGGTATGGCCGACCTCCTGCCCTCCAGTCCCGACCCCTCGGCCGGTGACGGGGGCGAACCCAGAGTCGTCGGCGTCGATAGCGACGACGCCGACGACCTGCTCGCGGCCCTCCAGTCCGAGACGGCCCGCGACCTCCTCGCGGCGCTGTACGACGACCCCGCGACGCCCTCCGAACTCGCTGAGACCGCCGATACCTCCATCCAGAACGTCCGGTATCACCTCGAACGACTGACCGACGCCGACCTCGTGGAGGTCGCAGATACCGTCTACTCCGAGAAGGGCCGTGAGATGAAGGTGTATGCGCCCGCCGCAAAACCGCTGGTCGTCTTCGCGGGCGGCGAGGACGACGCGCCCGGTCTCGAATCGGCCCTCTCCAGTCTGCTCGGCGGACTCGGAATTTTGGGTCTGTCGAGTCTCCTTGTCCAGCGACTCTTCGGCGGCCCGAACGCGGTCGTCGGCCCTATTGACGCCGATCTCTCTCGGTCGGGCGGCGAGTCGGCGGCCACGACCACCGTGGCCGAGAACGCGACCGCTCCCGGCGACGCCGCGACGACCCGAGCAGCGGCCACCGAGGCGGAAGGCACGCGGACGACGGCCGAGACGGAGACTGTGGAGACCCAAACCGAATCAGCCCGGACGACCGTCGAAGAGGTCCAGACCGGCGCGGACCCGACCGAGACCGTCGAGCAGGCGACTCGGACTGTCACCGAGCAGGCCGCGACGACGCTGACCGACTCGGGAGCGAGCGAACTCGCCTCGGGCGGTCTCCCGCCGGGGCTGGTCTTCTTCGCGGGCGGCCTCGTCGTTCTGCTCGCGCTCGGCGTCGCGTGGTACCTGCGCGCTCGGTGACGAACCGGATTCGATTCTAAACGTCTAGCGCTAAATTTTCCATCAACATCCCCGGACGTGGGGAAAAACGGTGGGTCTTTAATACGATGCCCGGTGAAATACGACTATGGAACAACTGCTCGAGAGTCGGGAGACCAGCACTGACGGCGTAGACCTTTCCCGCGGCGCGGACGACTTCGAGTCCCTGCTGTTTTGCGGGCGATGCGGGGAGCGGTTTCAGGCCGCAGAGGCCACGGACGACGGCTGGTACTACCGATGTCCGAACGACGACTGCGACGCCGAAGGCATTCACGAAGACCTCTATCCCGTGAAAGACGTGCTTCCGTCCACACACTGAACGTTCGGGTACGGTCCGGCGCTCACCACGTCGCCACGGCCCTGACGGGCGACCCGTCTGCTGCTGCCAGCGCGAGCGGATAGGCTCGCAGTTCGAATCGCTCCGGTAGGTCTCCGAGTCCGGTCAGATTCTCCACGACGAATCGGTCGCTCCCGAGCAGTTCCCGATGGGCGGGTACGCCCGCTGGTTCTCCCTCGTTCGATTCGCTCGCACTCTCCACGCCGGTCTCGCTCGGCGACGGATCGGGACTCAGCGCGTCGAGACCGACGTGCCACCCGCGGTCGGCGCACGCCGCCGCGGCGTCCGCGGTCAGATACGGATGGTCGAGGTATCGGTCGGTTCCCCAGTGGGCGTCCCACCCGGTCCGGAAGACCAGCATCTCGATTTCGGAGTTTTCGTTCCTCTCTCCATTCGCCCTACTCTCTTTGCTCTCGTAGTCGGGTACCGCATCTACACCGATGGGTTCGCGCGCTCCCGACTCCGAGCAGTCTACGACTCGCGCGTCGAAGGCGAACGATTCGATATCGAACGCGTCCAGATTTTTCCCGTCCGGTTCGGTGTGACTCGGCGCGTCGATGTGCGTTCCGGAGTGCGTTCCGAGACGTAGTTCCGTCACGCGATAGCCGTCCGACTCGTGGGTCGCCGCGGGAGAACTCTCTACCTCCGGGTCGCCGGGGTAGACTGTCGCGTCGGTGTCGAGCGACTGCGTGAGGTCGCGGGTGGGCATCTGTCGGTCGTCCGTAACGGCCCGAGCGTCTTGTCTCCGGGGGTCTGTCCTCGTCGCCGACTCCTGAGGAGAGACACCGTACCACACGATACGCATTTATTACCCCGAGACCTACGCCTCATTCATGATGGCGACCACTCACGCCCTGTTCGGCGTCGTTCTCGCAACTGCGACGGCCACCGTCGCGCCCGAGTTCGCGCCCGTCGCGTTCGTCGCGGGGGTCGTCGGGAGCGTCTTCCCCGACTTCGACCTCTACGCGGGCCACCGCCGAACGCTCCACTATCCGGTCTACTACGCGGTCGCCGCGCTCCCCGCAGTCGCACTCGCTGTCGTCGCGCCGGTCGCCGAGACGGTCGCGCTCGCGCTGTTTCTCGCGGGCGCGGCGGCCCACTCGCTCATGGACGTGTTGGGCGGCGGTCTCGAACTCAGACCGTGGCAGGCGGAGTCCGAACGAGCGGTCTTCGACCACTACCGCGGGCGGTGGGTCGCGCCGCGGCGCTGGATTCGCTACGACGGCGCACCCGAGGACCTGCTCGTCGCCGGGGTCTTCGCCGCGCCCGCCCTTGCGGTCTGGACCGGGCCGGAGCAGACGTTCGTCGCCGCGGTTCTGGTCGCTTCGGCGGTGTACGCGTTGGCGCGGAAACCGCTGGCGATGCTGGCCGAGCGCCTAGTTCCGCGCGTCCCGCCGACCCTGCGCTCGCGGCTTCCCGAGCGATTCCGGGACGCGGGCGAGACGGTCCCGACGGTCCGCCGCGGCGACTGAACGCTCATTCTCGGTCGGCCGTCTCTCGACACTCTCCGCGCGTCGCCTCTCGATACTGCTCGCGCGAAATCGTGTAGCGATGGAGGTCCCCGACCTCGCCGTCTCGCGGGAAGAAGTCCCGGAGGACCCCGTCGTGTTGGCCGCCGAATCGCTCGACGTACTTCTCGATGGCCCGCCGGGAGCGTTCGTTTCCGCTTCGGTGGGACGCGCCCACGAGTTCGAGGTCGAGTCGGTCGAACGCCAACTCCAGCAGGGCGGCGGCGCGCTCGCCGGAGTACCCCCGGCCCCAGAACCGCCTGCGGAGCCAGATGCCGAGTTCGGCCGACCGGCGCTCCCAGTCGATGTCGAGGTTCGTCGTCCCCACGAGTTCGTCGCTGGCGCTTCCTTCCTCTCGCTCCTTATTCTCCTCCTCGTCCTCGCGGACGAAGATGGCGTAACTGGCCCGCTCGTGGTCGTCCCACTGCTCTTCGACGCTCACGAGGAAGTCGTGGGTGTCCTTGGGCGTCTCGTGGGGGTCCCACATCGC
This sequence comes from Halorussus pelagicus, assembly GCF_004087835.1. Lineage (NCBI taxonomy): Archaea > Methanobacteriati > Methanobacteriota > Halobacteria > Halobacteriales > Haladaptataceae > Halorussus > Halorussus pelagicus. Next base: position 238,797 of record NZ_CP035120.1, on the reverse strand, counting down.
GTACTCGCTGACCTCGTTCATGTGGGGTGCGCCCGCCCGCATGTGCTGGTAGAGTTTCGGGGCCGAAACCGTGGCCCGAGAGAGGCGCACGAGTCGCAGGCGCTCGGTCTCTATCTCGTGGGGAAACACGACCAGAATTCGGTCTCGGAAGACATGGGTGCTTCGGCCTGCGAGACGCTCGGCCGATATGTGCGAACAGCGTCCTCACGGGACCGCTCGGTAGTCGCTCGACTCCGCGTCGAGGTCGGCGTCGTCGCGCGAAAAGCCAGTTTGGGTGGGTAGTTGTTACAGGATACCAGCCTGGGACGCCAGACACTGACTATCAATCAGGTCGGCGTTCGCATCTTGGTCTCGATAGTTATCAAACTATGCCTTCGTACAAAATTAGACGCACTGGCGAGTTGAAATCGCATGTCCCGGCAATTCGACGGCCACTTTTTACTTTCACTCCGCTTGGCTCACGGCTTTACGCGTGGCCGCCGTGTCCTCGAATATGGCCAGTTCAGCCGCGCCCGCGGGGACCACCGAACTGTTCGACCGACTCTGTGAGGCCATCGCCCGCGAGCAGGGCGGTGCCGACGTGTATCTGAAAGCCGCTCACCTGTTGCGCCGGAACAACGGCGCGTACTCGCTCGTCGGGCTGGAAGCGGGTGGCGAGCGCGCGGTGTACCACTACGAGGGCGTGTTCGCGTCCGCGATTCCCTTCGACGCCGCGGGCGTCCGACGGGACGAGGCCGAGACGCTGGCGCGCAACGAGAACGTCCGCGAGGGCCTGCACGCAGTGGCGTACTCGTGGGTTCGCCCGGCGTACCGGGACTTGCTCGACTGACCGCGGACGCTCTCGCGCTCGCCCGAGAATCGTTTCACGCCTCGGAGCCTACGTTTCGGCCCGACGCCGTCCCCGAACCACCTACGACTAAGAGCCTCCCCGCGAACCCAATCCACTAATGAAACTCCAGAACTCCTTCATCGCCGCGAGCGGGGTCGGCGAGAAGACCGAGCGCAAACTCTGGCAGCAGGGCGTCACCCACTGGGACGACTTCGAGGACGACCTCCTCGGCCCCAAAACGGGCCAGAACGTCCGGGAGTTCATCGCCGCCGCGCGCGACAGACTCGACGCCGGGGACGCCGCCTTCTTCGGCGAGAACCTGCCCAGCGGAAGCCTCTGGCGGGCCTACGACAACTTCGCCGACAGCGTCTGTTTCTTCGACATCGAGACCACCGGTCTCGACAGCGCGCGCCACGACGTGACCACCGTCAGCCTCCACCGCGGCGGCGACACCCGGACCTACGTGCAAGGCAAGGACCTCACCGCCGAGGCGCTCCGCGAGGAGTTCGCCGAGTCGAGCATGCTGGTCTCGTTCAACGGCAAGCGCTTCGACCAGCCCTTCTTGGAGGACAGTTTCGACCTCGACGTGAGGACGCCCCACCTCGATTTGATGTACACCTGCAAGCAGGTCGGTCTCTCGGGCGGCCTGAAGAACGTCGAGCGAGAGGTCGGCATCGACCGCGCCGACGACGATGTGGACGGCCGCGAGGCGGTCCGGCTCTGGCACCGCTACGACCGCGACGAGGACGACGCCGCGCTCGACCGACTCGTGAAGTACAACCGCGAGGACACCGAGAATCTGCGGGACCTGCTCGAACACGTCCACGGGAGCCTCCGGGCCGACGTGTTCGACCCGTACGTGCCCTGAGACTGCCCTCGACGGAATGAGCAACGGCGTTAGAACTAAGGCCTTTGTTCCTGTACATGTACACGTATGGGGACGAAGACTATTAGCCTCGGTGAAGAAGCCTACGAGCGTCTCAAGTCCCGAAAGAGAGAGGGTGAGAGCTTTACTGACGTTGTTCTTCGCCTGACCGAAGAGAACGAAGATGTGCTTCAGGGTTTCGGTGCGTGGAAGGATACCGACCTCCGGAACGCGGTCGAAGAGGGACGAGAAGAGTATGATCGAGACTATGAGAAACGCTACAGTGAACTCTTTGAGTGACTTATACGGTCGGACAGCAGGAGAACCCACCGAACAACGAATATGACTTGTTTCGACAGTAGCTTCCTCATTGATTATTTAGAAGGAACTGAGGACGCGCTAACCTACATTGACGCACATCCGGACGATTCGTTCTACGTACCGAACGTCGTCCTTTTCGAGTTGTATCGAGGCGCAATTAGGACTTCTCGACGGAACGCCGTGGCGGAGTTACGTAACGACCTGAGTTGGTTGGAACCACTTCCATTCACAGCGGACGCGGCACTTGAGGCCGCGAAAATCGAGGCCGAATTAAAGCAGGATGGAACGCCTATCGGGACCCCTGACGTACAAATTGCTGGTATCGTTCGAAATATCGGTGAGACACTTGTTACCAGAGACCGTGATTTCGACGAAGTCGAAGGACTGAACGTGGAATCGTATCCATAGCGTGGCCTTTGTCAAGATATCCTGACGATTGGGGAAGTACGTAACCAACCTACCGGCGCGGGATTGTTCAGACCAAACTACACCCAGTCACGCCGTCCTTTCTACCTGCTCGCCGTCCACACCGTAGAGTCGATACACCACCTCGTCGATAGCCTCTTCCAGCGCCGCGATTCGCTCGTCCAACTCCGCGGCCCGCGCTCGGACCTCTCGGTAGCGCGCCACGTCGTCGGCGACGCGCTCGGGGTCGGGCAAGGTCAGCGCTCGCAGGCGGTCCAACAGCGAGTTGGTCTTGGTCGCCTGCTCGCGGAACCCTGCGAATCCGCCGCCGCGCTCGACGGCGGCCGGAACGAACGCCTCGACCAGCGTACGCTCGGTCGCGTCGGCGTTCGAAACCACCATCGCGGCCACAGGGTCGGTCTCGACGTACCCCCAGCAGTCGGTTTCTCGGTCCTCGCGCTCGCCGTTTGCGGGCTTGTAGCGCGCCGTCGCGGCGAGTTCGAGCGCGCCGGTGTCGTCCTCACGGACTCGGACCGCGCCGACTCGAAGCCCCTCCCGGTCGGCGCTCGTCTCCGCGAGAATCGAGTCGCCGACGCCCGCGGCCGGAACGGAACGCTCTCCGAGCGTCGGTTCCGCGGCGGTCGCTGGGTCCGTCCTCGTCTTCGTCGCAGTCCCCGTCTCTTTCGCCCCTCCGCGCTCGCCGAGATAATCCAGCACGTCGCAGTTGAGCGCGGCGCGCTCGTCGCGGGCCTCACGGACGCGCTCGGTCAGGGTCGCTATCGCGCGTTCCGGGTCGGAGGGCGAGTCCGCCAGCGCGTCCTCGACTCCGTACTCCGCGACGATTTCGGCCACGTCGTCGCCGCCGACCGGCGCGTCCTCGGGGTCGGGCACCGGAATCTGCTCGGCGAACATCGGCTTAAACCGGAGGTAGTCGCCGCTGACGTGGGTGCCGCCGTACACCTGCCGGTAGTAGGTCGCCACGAACTCGGAGTTGAACACGCCGAGTAGGTAGCGGAGCGCGAGGTCGGATTCGTCCCGCGACTGAACGCTGTAGAGGGTGTTGAGCGCGTACAAATCCGCGTCGTCGTGGACCGCCACGGGCCGGTCGCTGATGTCGCGGACGAGCAACTTCTCGCCCTCGAAGCAGTCAGAGGTCCGGAAGTCGGCGTACTCGCCGCGCCCGACCAGCGACTCGTCGTAGCGAATCCGGGTCCCGTCCCAGTCGAGGCGGTACCGGCCGACCGACGCTCCGCCCGCGATTTTCGGGCGGGCGTCCGAGGCGTCCGTGTCGGCGTCCTCGACCAGCAACTTCTCGCGGACGTTGCCGGTGTGGACGCCCTCGGTCATCGTTACGTGGTCGCCGAGTCGGTCGCAGTCGGCCAGCACGTCGCCAGCGAGGTCGGCGAACGCGGGGACCACGTCGAGGGGTATCACCCGGCCGCCGAGTCGGTCCACGAGCGACCGGGGGACCGCGGTTGTCCGGGCCGCCGAGAGGTCGCGGTCCTCGCCGGGGTGGCGAATCCGGATTTCCTCGTCCGGGGTCTGTGAGTTCCTATCACTGCCGTCGTCGTTGCCATCGTCGCCATTGCTGTGCGACGGCGACTCGCCGTAGGTGACGACCACGGGGTAGATGTCGGCGTCGGGGAACACGTCGAGGTTCGAGGCGTCGAGGACCTCCCGGAGACCGTGGTCGTCGAGCAGACGGTCCCGGAGCGCCCGGCCGTAGTCGGTCGTCGTCCACTTGTTCGGGACGACCAGCGAGACTCGCCGTCCGAGGTCACCCGCGAGTTCCGCGAAGGGGACGTAGAGGTCGTAGGCACCCTTCGCGGTGTCGAACTCGGCGCGGTAGTATTCTTTCAGGTCGTCGGGTAGATTCTGACTCCTGACGTAGGGCGGGTTGCCGACCACGGCGTCGAACCCGGCCTCGCTTTCGGGGAGCGGCCACCCCTCGTCGTCGTAGAACACCTCGGGGAACGAGAGCTTCCAGTGGAGGAAGTCGCGCTCGTCGGCGATTCGCTGGGTCTCCGCGAACCACGACTGGTCGGCGAGGTCGGCCCACGCCTCGGCGTCATCCAGCGCCCGGCCCATGCGCTCGTAAGCCCCGGACGGAACGTCGAGACCGAACCGCTCGGCGGCGTGAACGTTCGCCATCGCGGTGAGTCGCTGCCGGAGGTCGTCGCGCCGAATCTCGGTATATCGGCGTTCCATCTCTTTTACGTCTGCGAGGCTTTCGTTCTCGATGGCGACGAACTCCCGGTAGGCGGCTATCAGGTCGTCGATGGCGTCTCCGGGAACGGAGCGATCGGAGGCTCGATGGACGAGCGTATCGAGTCCACCGGCGTCGGCGCGGGTCGCGCCGAACTCCGCGAGACTCGCGTTCGGGCCGGTGTCGCGCGCCATCTCCTCGACCTCGGCCACGTCGGTCCCGGCAAGCGAGTCGCCGCGCACGAGGTGGTGGTCTAAGAACGCCAGCGGTTGCTCGGCCGCCAGCGTCCGGAGCCACAGCGACACCTTCGCCAGTTCGACCGCCATGCCGTTTTTGTCTGCGCCGTAGATGCACTGCTGGGCGACCTGCCTGCGCGCCCAGTGAACGTCCGGCGGGTCGCCGACCGCCTCCGCTTTTGCGGCGTCGCCCGCGCGCTCGACGTACTCCTGATGGGCCTCCACGACCGCTCGCGCGAGGTGTTCGACCGTCTTGACGAGGAAGTGGCCGCTCCCCATCGCGGGGTCCAGCACCGAGAGGTCGAAGACGCGCTCGGCGAACCGCTCGGGGTAATCGGGGTCGGTGGGGTTCAGGTCCGCTCGAATCTCGTCCATTAGAGGGTCGAGCGTGCGCTCGACGACGTACTCCACGACAAACTCGGGCGTGTAGTACGACCCCGTTTTCTTGCGCTTTCCCGTCTCGGTCGTTAGGTAGACCTCGCCCGAATCGACCCGTTCGACGGTCGATTCCTCGGGGGCGTCCTCGGCCGGAACCCACTCCTGCTCGCCGTCCTCGCGGACCGCCGCGAGCGGCCGGTCGGCGAGTTCGAGGTCGTACTCCAGCAGGCCCTCGTAGATGCTTCCGAGGTGGCGCACGTCGAGCGACGAGTAGTCCACGAACGCCCGGCCCTCGCCGCGCTCGCTCTCGCGCCGGGTGAGCAGTTCGACGACTCGCGCGAGGTACGTATCCCCGACCGCGTGCGAGTCGAGGAACGCGGCCGTCTCGCCCGCGTCGGGGTCCGACGTGAACAGGCCGCCGTTGTAGGCCGGGACGTAGAGGTCCTCACGCGGGATGCCACGGGACTCGCTTCCGCGGTCCACGAGCGCGAACAGTTCGTCCAGTCGGTCCCAGAGGGTCGTCTGCCACGACCGGTAGATGGGGTTCGGACTGTCGAGTTCTTCGGCGACCTGACGCTTGAGCGCGTTGAGGCTGTAGCGCGTTCGATACACCTCGTTGTCGGTGTCGAGCAGGTCCCGGCCGTCACTCTCGGCGTACAGCACGAAGATGAGCCGATAGAGGTAGGTCAGCGACGCCTCGTACACCACGTCGAGGTCCAAATCGAGGGCGTCGTCGGGGTCGCCGTCCATGATGTCGCCGACCCCGGTGTCGCCCTCATCCGTGCCACCGTCGCTCGCGTCCGCGACGAACCCCTGCGCGAGGAGCGCCAGCGCGTCGTAGACGTTCTCTCGAAGGTCCTCGCTCAACTCCTCGGCGAAGATGTTGCTCTCGCGGTGGACGCGCTCGACGAACGGCCGGTCTTCGGCGAGGGCGTTCGCGCCCCGCGCTCGGCCCTCCCCGAGGAACGCCTCGCGCCGGAAGAAGAGGTAAAAATACTTGAACGCCTCCACGTCTCCAGTCTCTAGCAGGGTCGGCAGGTCGATTTCGTAGTACGAATCGAGGCGGTGGCTGGTCGGTCCGTAGTAGAGTCGCCACTTCCGACCGTTCGTGAGGATGCCCCGGTTCAGTCCCGTCGCGTCCAGATAGACGTGAATCTGGTAGCTCGGGTTGGTGAAATCGCGGTCGGTGCCGCCGTCGAGCGAGCGACCCCACCGCTTGGCGTCGGCGACGGCGAGCGCGGCGTCGTGGAACGACCGGCCTTCCGACCGGCGCTCGAAGGCGTCTTCGCGGGCGCGCTCGTCGCCGAACAGGGTGTAGTCCGGCCGGAGTCGTTCGCCGCTGACGGGTTCCTCGACGGCCGTCGTCAGCCCCAGCGTCTCGAAGACGGGGTCGAGTAGGTTCTCGCGGAGTTGCCGCTCGTTGTAGTCGGGCGCGAGGTCGGCCTCGCGCCGGTAACGGTCGCGGATTTCCTCGTAGGCCGCCCGAACGTCGGACTCTTCGACTCCGGTCCAGTGGTCGGTTTCCGGGAGATGGTTATCGAGATAGTAGTTCGAGAACAGGTCGCGGTTCGTCCGGTAATCCAGTGTCGTCTGCATACTTTCTACAATCCGGCCTCGAAATTAATCTAGCTCTGAGCTATCTAACTAAAGTACCTTGTTATCTGAGGCGGAGACAACGGCACTACTCGATAAAAAGACACTGTCCGACCGCCTCGAAGACGCTGACCGTTCGTCTCGACGCGATTAACGTCGCCGCGCGCACGCCGCGGCGCGACTCGGCCGCGGACGAACGCCGAGCGGGAACTCTCGGCGCGAGAAACTGAGTAGCTTCGGGCCGAGAGGTAGCTCTTCGATGTAACGACTCACTGTCAGTAAACGGGGTCTTCGCTACTACTCGCTCTCGTCGTCGGGCACGCGGGACACGCGGACGGTCGGAAGCGACCCGAACAGGTGGTCGATTGCGTCCTCGTTGTCGGGTTTTGGGGTCGCGGCGTCGTCGGTGGGCATGAAACTGCAAACGGTCTACTGCCACTTGAAACCCGATTCCGACCCGTACGTTCGACAACGGAGCAATCAGAACGCTCCCGAGAGCTATCGAGCGCTCCCGTACTCCGCTCGCAGATACACCAACACGTCGCCGGTGAGCGACGAGTCGTAGGTCCAGAACCCGCTGAACTCGTTTGGTGCGCGCTCCTCGGCGAGGAGCGCGCAGTCGCCGTCATCGGGCGCGTCGAAGACCACGAACCACGCCCGCCGAATCTCGGCGTTGTCGTGGTTGTGGACGGTCAGCCAGTCGGTCTCGGGTGGTTGCCAGTCCGGCGTGCCGTAGACGTGAACGTCCACCCCTCGGTCGCCGAGTCGTTCGTAGAGGTTCCACTGGTCGCGCAGCAACGACAGGTGCTGAAAGCCCGAGTGGAGTTCCCCCCCGTCCGCGCGCCACGCCTGTTCCTCTATCTCGCGCGAGGCCAGAATCATCCGGTATTTTCCGTAGGCCGTGAAGGTGGTGTCGCTGACGTGCTTGAGAACGTCGGGCACTTGGGTCTCCTCGAAGCAGGTCGCGTCGAGTAGTCCCGACTCGAAGGTGACTGCGCGCCGGAGCGCTTCGAGGTCGGCGGCCGCGAGGAATTCGTCGCCATCCTGTAACACGACGAAATCCTCCGGTCCCTCGGGGAGCGTGGTCTCCTCGACGACGACGTTCTGGACCTCGAAGTGGCGTTCGAGGGCGGCGACCGCGTCCGGGTTCGTCGGGTCGTAGACTCGTAGCGTCCGCCCGGTCCCCGTCACGCCGTCGATGATTGACGAGAGTGTCATTCGGTGCTCTACACAAGAAGTTGCACTGAGGAGTGTTAAAAGTGATAGGTTGGTGCCCGAACCCATACTCCCGTCGAACACGAGACGAACTCTCCGCAAGCGACAGCTATTACATTACACTGTCCTAAGACCCGATTATGTCTACAGGAGTCGTCCTGCTCAACTTCGGTGAGCCTGCGGAACCGACCCGCGAGAACGTCGTCCCCTACCTCGAACGCATCTTCCTGAACAACGCCTCGCTGGAGGAGGCCGACACTGAGGAGGAGAAACACGCCCGCGCCCGCCAACTCGCCGAGCGACGCGCGCCCGGACTTATCGAGGAGTACGAAGAAATCGGTGGCTCCCCGCTGAAACCCCAAGCCGAGGCGCAGGCCGACGCGCTCGCCGCCGAACTCGCCGACCGGGGCTACGACGCCGAAACCTACCTCGGGATGCAGTTCACCGACCCGTTCATCTCCGATGCCGTCGAGGCCGCCCACGCCGACGACGTGGACCAACTCGTCGCACTCCCGATTTACCCGCTGTGCGGGGCCTCGACGACCATCGCGGCCAACGAGGAACTCCGCGAGGCCGCCGACGACCTCGATTGGGACGTGCCGGTCGCCGAAATCACCGGCTGGCACCGCCACCCGCGTTACAACGAGATTCGTGCGGGCAACGTCCGGCGGTTCGCCGACGCCCACAGTCTGGACCTCCACGACTCGGCGACCGAACTGGTCTACTCCGCGCACGGCACGCCCCGACACTACTTGGACGAAGGAAGCCGCTACGACACCTACGTCGAGGAGTTTTGCGAGGTCGTCGGCCGGAAACTCGGCGTCGATTCGTACTCGCTGGGCTACCAGAACCACGAGAACCGCGACATCCCGTGGACCGACCCCGAGGTCGAGGACGTAATCGAGGAGTTGGGCGACGACGAGTCGGTCGAGCGCGTCGTGGTCGAACCGATTAGCTTCATGCACGAGCAGAGCGAGACCCTCTCGGAACTCGACGACGAACTCCGCGAGGAGGCCGAGGAAGCGGGTCTCGACTTCTACCGCGTGCCGGTCCCCCACGACGACGACGGCTTCAAGACCGTCCTCGGCGACCTCGTGGAACCGTTCGTCGGCGAGTTCGAACCCGGCTACTACCAGTACCGCCAGTGCCAGTGTTCGGACTCGCCCGACGCGATGTGCCTGAACGCACCCGTCGAGCGGATATGACGACGAACGATACATCTCGGGTCGGCATCGTCGGTGGCGGCATCACCGGCCTGTCGCTGGCCCACTACCTCGCCGAGCGCGACGTGTCGTTCACCCTGTTCGAGGCCGCGCCCGACCCCGGCGGCGTCGTCCGGAGCGACCGCGTCGATGGCCACGTCTTGGAGTGGGGACCCCAGCGCGTCCGGCGCACCGACCGCATCGATGGCCTGATTCGGGACCTCGACCTCGATTCGGAGGTCCGTACTGCCGACCCCGACCTCCCCATCTGCGTCTACGCCGACGGAGCCGTTCGGCCCGCGCCGTTCTCTCCGGACGAGTTCGGCGAGACTGACCTTCTCTCCGCGACGGCCAAGCGGCAGGTTCTCGCAGAACCGTACACCGACCCCGCCGACCCCGACGAGAGCGCCGCGGAGCTGTTCACCCGGAAGTTCGGCAAGGAGACCTACCGAAACCTGCTCGGTCCCCTCTTCGGCGGCATCTACGGCTCGGACCCCGCCGAGATGCCGGTCGGCCACGCGCTCTCGGGCCTCGTGAAACTCGAAGCGCGCCACGGAAGCCTCCTGAAGGCGGCCATCGAGCGCACCGCGGGCGGACGCGACACGCCTCCGGCAATCTCGTTCGACGACGGACTCCAGCGACTGCCGGAAGCCCTCGCAGAGGCCCACGCCGAGAACGTCCGCTTCGAGACGCCCGTGACGGGAGTTCGAGAGGGCGAAAACGGGAGCTACGACCTCGAAACCCCCGATGGAACCGAGTCGTTCGACCGCGTCGTCCTGACGACGCCCGCGGACCTCACCGCCGACCTCGTGGGCGACCTCGCGCCCGACTCGGCGGCGGCGCTCCGTGAACTGAACTACAACCCGCTCGCCATGGTCTACCTCGAAACCGACCTCGACGCGGCGGGCGTCGAGCCAGCGCTCGGCTATCAGGTCGGCTTCGACGCCGACCTCCGGACGCTGGGCGTCTCGTGGAACGCGAGCATGTTCGACCGCGAAATCGTCACGGTGTTCCTCGGGGGGATGCACGACCCCGAGATGCTGGACGAGAGCGACGAGACGATGGGCGAGGTCGCGGCCGCGGAGTTCGAGCAGGTCACGGGTGCCGACGCGGAGGTCGTGGACGTGGCCCACCACCAACGTGGCTTCCCGGCCTACGACGACTCGTGGGACGCGGTCGAGCGCGTCGAGGTGCCCGACGGCGTCGAACTGGCGACGAACTACACCGCGCGGATGGGCGTCCCGAGTCGGCTTCGGGAGGCCGAAGCCCTCGCGGACGAACTCGCCGAGACGGCCGCCCGGTCGGCCGACAACTAACACGGCGACGGACGCCCTGTCTGTTCTCCTCCTTTCCTGTCGGAGAGTCGAAGATTCTTTCCCGCCGTTCCGTCTCACACCGAACGATGTCTCCCGACCTCTCTCGCCGCCAGCTTCTGGCCTCTGGTGTCGGTGTCGCCGCGCTCGGCGGTGCCAGCACCCGCGTCGATATCGGCTCCATCGAGTCGTGGACGCCCTCGCGGGGAACGTGGTCCCACGACCACTACGACCTCCGGAATCGCGCCGCGAACCCTCACGCCGAACCGCCGACCGACCCGGAAGTCGCGTGGCGCGCCCGCCCGGTCGAGAAGGTCCAGTCCATCGTCGTCGGTCCCGAGCGCGTCTACGTCGGCGGTGAAATCCACGCTGGCGGGCAGGGTGTCGCGGCGCTCGACCGCGAGCAGGGCCGCGTCGAGTGGACCGCGAGCGTCGGCGGCGCGACGCTGGCGCTCCGACGCGGGACGCTCTACGCCGGAGATAGCCGGGGCAAATCGATCGGTCTCACCGCTCTCGACGCCGTGACGGGCGAGCGACGCTGGCGCTCTTCAGTCGGCGATGTCAAGAGTGTCGCCGTCGCGGACGGGACCGTGTTCGCTGGCGGAAACCCCGACCTCGCCGCGCTTGATGCCGACTCGGGCCGAGTGCGCTGGACCGGCGACGGCAGTCACGAGACGTACCCCGCAATCGCCGAGGGGTCGCTGTTCACCACCGCCTACGACGTTCGGCGATACCGTCCGCGGCGCGTCAGCGACGTACTGACCGGCGGCCCGCCGCCGAAAGACTGGCAGGGCGAGGCCGGAGAACGCACGTTCCGCCCGGTCGTCGCCGAGGGTCGCGTCCTCGTCGGGTCAGGGAACTTCTTTTACGAACCGGAGGGCGGCGCGCTCTCTGCGTTCGATGTCGCCTCGGGCGAGCGTCAGTGGACTGCGGTCGAGGTCCCGGACGCGGAGTCGTTAGTCGTGGTCGGGTCGCCCGCGGTCAGAAACGGGCGGTGTTTCTCGTCGCTCCGCCGCGGGGAGGACAGCGAGCGATACCACGCCGTGGTCGCTCACTCGCTTTCCGACGGGACGGAACGCTGGCGCGTCGAGACCGGCGACTGGGTGAGCGCAGTCGCAGTCGGCGACGAGACAGTCCTCGTGGGCACGTCCGGTGACGACGACACGCCGGGCGAGGCACGAAACCGACTCCTCGGGTTCACGCTCGACGGGCGCGAACGATGGTCGTTCGACGCGGGGAGTGCCGTTCGAAGCGTCGCGGCGGTCGGCGGGACGGTGTTCGTCGGGACCGAAAACGTCCCCGAAAACGGCCGAAACGGTGTGCTGTACGCGCTCCGGTGACGGCTGTTCGCTGGCGATTTCGTCTTTCTACTCCTACTCCCAACTCCACTCTTTCGCCGTCTCCACGAACGCCTGCGCGTTCTCGACGGGCGTCTCGCGGTCGATACCGTGCCCGAGGTTCAGGATGTGGCCCTCGGGTCCCGCTTTCTCGATGACCTCTGCGGTCTTCTCGCGGACGAACGCCTCGTCGCCCAGCAGGTAGCTTGGGTCGAGATTGCCCTGCACGGGCGTGTCGCCCAACTGCTCGCGGGCGTCGCGCAGGTCCAGGGTCCAATCGAGGCTCACCACGTCCGCGCCCGAGTCGGCCAGCAGGTCGAGTTTCCCGCCGGGGTTCCGGGCGAAGACGACGGTCGGCACGTCGCAGGCGTCGAAGATGCGCTGGTGGAGCGGTTGGACGAACTCGCGGTAGTCGTCGGGGGTCAGCAGTCCGGCGTAGGTATCGAACAGTTGAATCAGGTCCGCGCCTGCCTCGACCTGATACTCGACGTACTCGACCACCACGTCGGCGAAGCGTTCGAGCAGACTCCGGAACGCCTCGGGGTACTCGACCCTGAACCTGCGAATCGGCTTCTGTTTCTTGCCCGCCGGTTGCCCGGCGACGGCGTACGCCGCGAGGGTGAACGGCCCGCCCGTGAAGCCGATGATGGACGTTTGGTCGCCGACGCTCCGCTGGAGGCGTTCGAGGAGCGCGCCGACGTAGTCCAGTTCCTCGCGCACGTCGGTGTGCCCGTCGGGGACCTCGGAGGGCCGGGTCACGGGGTTCTCGATGACCGGGCCAGTCCCGCTCTCGATGTGGTAGTCCAACCCGAGCGGTTCGAGGACGGTGAGGATGTCCGAGAACATGACGAGACCGTCCGGCTCGAAGATGTCCCACGGCAGGAGGGTGATTCGCTCTGCGACCTCGGGCGTCGAGATGGCCTCCTTGAACGTGTAGTCCTCCCGAATATCGCGGTACTCGGGGATGTACCGTCCGGCCTGTCGCATCAGCCACACCGGCGGTCGCTCGGTTCGCTCGCCTCGTGCCGCGCGGACCAACAAATCGCTCATTACCTCGGGCTTGGGACGGCGGTGGCTAATGGTTTCGGAATCGCGTCTCTCCGGCGTCGAAAATCGCCCGGAAATGTACGGTGATGGACGAGTTCGAAGACTCCGCGACTTCCCGACTCCACGGTTCCGATGCCCACACGCTCAAGTTGTCGGCCTTCGACACGTTCCCCATGACCGAACCGCTCGCGCTCGACGACTTCTACGACCTGACGCTCGTGACCGACCTCGCCGTCTCGCCCGGCGGCGAGCGCGTTGCGTTCGTCGCCGACGAGTTCGACCGAGAGGACGACGAGCGCCGGAGTTCGCTGTTCGTCGCGCCGACCGACGGCTCTCGGGACCCCCATCGACTCACGCGAGCCTCGGACGCGAGCGCGCCGTCGTGGAGTCCCGACGGGTCGAAACTCGCGTTCACCGCGGCCCGCGAGACCGACGCCGAAATCGCGGTGACCCGCGGCGAGTCGGGCGAGGAGACCGAAGATTCCGAGGAGGGAGCGACCGACGCCGACGAACCGAAGGCGCAGGTCTGGGCGTTCGACCTCGAACGCGGCGGCGACGCGCGCCAACTCACCGACTTCGAGGAGGGCGCGCGAGGCTTCGACTGGGGACCCAAGAGCGACCGCATCGTCGTCGCGGCGCGCGACCCCACTGACGACCAGCGTGAGTATCTCCGGTCTCGGCGCGAGGAGGACGGTCCCATCGAGACCGAGCGCCTCCAGCACAAGTTCGACGGGCAGGGCTGGTTGGACGACGTGAGGACCTACCTCTTCGTCGTGGACTGCGAGACCCGCGAGGCGACCCGCCTCGACGACGCCTACGGCGGCGGCGCGCGCGAACCGGCGACCGGGCTGAGTCCCGCGTGGTCGCCCGACGGCGACCGAATCGCCTTCCTCTCGAACCGGACCGAGCGCCCGGACGACAACTACGTGATGGACCTCTACACCGTCGCGCCCGACGGCGGGGACCTCCGGAAAGTGACCGACTCGGACCTGACCGCGGACCGACCGCGCTGGCACCCCGAGGGCGACCGCCTCGCGTTCGTCGGCGGCGACCCGGAGAACGCCTATCGCCCGGCGGAGGTCTACGTGGCGGACACCGCCGGAGACAGCGCTGATTACCGCTCGCGCTCCGGCGACCTCGACCGGACGGTTTCGCGCCACGGCGCGCTCGGGTGGCGCGGCGACGACCTCTACGCCGCGGTCGGCGACGAGGGACTGACCCGACTCGTGCGATTCGGCGCGGACGGCGACCCGAAGCGGACCTTCGACGCGCAGGGGAGAGGCCGGACCGTCGAAGGGTTCGACCTCCGCGGGGGTCGCGCGGTCGTTCTCCTCTCGGACCCCGAACGCGGCGCGGACCTCCACGCGCTCGACGCGGGGGACTTCTCGGAACCGACCGACCTCACCCGCCTCACCGCGCTCAACGACGACCTGCTCGCGGACCGCCACACGCCCGAGTGTCGCCGCGTCACATTCGACTCGGAGGGCGAGGAAATCGAGGCGCTGGCGTACCTGCCCGCCGACTTCGACCCCGAGGACCCGGACCCGCGGCCCGTCGTCGCGTCCGTCCACGGCGGTCCCGTCTCCTACGACGCCCCGACGTTCTCCTTCGAGTTCTCCTACTGGACCGGCCGGGGTCACGTCGTCCTCCGGACGAACTACCGGGGGAGTTCGTCGTACGGCCGCGCGTTCAGCGAGCAGATTCGCGGCGAGTGGGGACCGCGCGAGACCGCCGACGTGTTGGCGGGCGTCGATGAACTACTCGCGCGCGACTGGGCCGACCCGGACCGCCTGTTCGCCACGGGGTTCTCTTACGGCGGAATTACTACGGGCTACCTCGTCGCCGAGACCGACCGCTTCGCCGCGGCGGCGGCCGAACACGGCGTCTACGACTTCCGGTCGGCGTTCGGCACCGACGATAGCCACGTCTGGTGGGAAAACGACTTCGGCCTGCCGTGGGAGAACGAAGAGGGGTACGACGCCGCGTCGAGCATCCTCGACGTGGGAGAAGTCGAGACGCCCCTGCTCGTCACAGCGGGCGGCGAGGACTGGCGGTGTCCGCCCTCCCAGAGCGAACAGCTCTACGTCAGCGTCAAGAAACGAGACGTGCCCGCGAGGTTAGTCGTCTATCCCGAGGAGAACCACAATATCGGGGACCCCGACCGCGCGGTCCACCGACTCCGCGAACTGTCCGACTGGTTCGAGCGCCACGACCCCGAGAGCTGATTCGAATCGGCTCTCGGACTCACTCGTCGCCGTACAGTTCCCGTTGGAGGTTCCGGCGGTGGTACTGCACGAGGTTGTACTGGGTCACCAGCACGGCCGCAACGACCATTCCGGCGGTGAATCCCGCGATTCGAACGATGGGAATCCCGTGGACGTAGCCGTTGAGCAGTTGTGCGAGGGCGAGAAAGACGGGGACGACGGTCGCAATCGTCGTCCGGACTGGTAGGTCGCGGTACATCTCCCAAAACGTCGCGTTGTCGGTGGCGGCCATTCGGTAATTTCCTCTCGACTCTGCGTTTGGGCACGCCCTGATTACCTTTTCGTGTGTTGATTCCGACCGCTTTCTCGGGGTATTCGACGGTCCCGACGTTCCGCACCGTTTCGGCGGGTACTCGAACCTTACGCCGACTGCGCGGCGGATGCCGACGAGTCCTCACAGTTCTCGGGTTCGTAGACGACGTGGTTGCCGTCGGCCCGGACCTCCACGCGACACCCGTACAGTTCGAAGACGACTCGTCCGGTCGTCCCCGTCTCGCCGACGCCTCTGTCCTCGAACAACCGGTTCAACGCGTCGGGGTCCACCACGTCGTAGAGGATGCACTCGTCGGCAAGGCGGTCGCAGTCGGCGACTTCGGTCACGGCCTCGATAATCGTGGTGCTAACGTCTAATCCGCTCGATACTACCCGGTATGCCGCGCGTCCATCTCGGTCAAGCGACGGCGCGCGCTTCGTGAGGTCCTCGGTATCCCGGTTCATGTGAAACTCAGTCCCACCGACTCCCGTCTCGGCGTACCAGTTTGTATGTGTCAAACTATAAAAATCCTCGGTCGAAACACCGGGAACCATCGGTTCGGTGACGAGGTCGGCGTGTGCCCCTCCGGAAAACGTGACCGTACGGCTTCCGAACCGCCGAGACTCACTCTTTCGTCAGAATCATCGCCGTCTCGTCCGTCCCTTCCTCGCTCGCGCCCCTGTCGCTTGCCGCCTTGTCGTCGCTCGTCGTCTCTCCCACACTCGCCGCGAACTGCTCGGCGTGAAGCGTCTTCAGTCGCGTCAGCTCGTCGTCGGTCAGGTCCATCCGGTCGGCGAACTCCTCCCAGACGTGGCTCCTGACGGCGAGGTAGTAGGCCGTCTCGTCCTGCGTCACGAGTGGGTCCTGATGGAACTAGGTCCGGTACTCGTAGACGAGACCGTCCACCGTGACACCCTCCAACGCTCTCACAACTTGCTGGTGGCGCGCGACGAGTTCGCGGTCGGACTCGTCGGTCAGGTCCGGAAACGAATCGAGCGGGACCGCCATCTCACCACTCCGCGACGCTCCCGTCGTCGTGTCGCCAGACGGGGTTGTGCCAGTCTACCTCGCCCGCGCGCTCGCGGACGACCGACTCGTCGATTTCGATTCCGAGTCCGGGTTTCTCTGGTAACTCGACGTAGCCGTCCTCGTACTCGAACACCGAGGGGTCCGCGAGGTAGTCCAGCACGTCGCTCGTCTCGTTGTAATGAATGCCGAGACTCTGCTCCTGAATCAGGGCGTTGGGCGTGCAGGCATCGACCTGCACGCAGGAGGCCAGCGCAATAGGCCCGAGCGGACAGTGGGGCGCGAGCGCCACGTCGTATGCCTCGGCCATCGACGCGATTTTCTTGACCTCGGTGATGCCTCCGGCGTGGCTCAAGTCCGGTTGAATCACGTCCACGGCTTGCGATTCGAACACCTCCTTGAAGTCCCACCGCGAGTACATCCGCTCGCCCGTGGCGATGGGGGTGGTCGTGTGGGCCGCGATTTCCGGGAGCGCGTCGTTGTGTTCCGGCAGGACTGGCTCCTCGACGAACATCGGCTCGTACGGTTCGAGCGCGGCGGCGAGTCGCTTCGCCATCGACTTGGCGACTCGCCCGTGGAAATCGACGCCGATATCCACCTCGTCGCCGACGGCCTCGCGGACCTCCGCCAGACGCTCCTCGGCCTCCCGAATCTTCGCGGGCGAATCGACCCGCTCCAGTTCGGGCGTCGCGTTCATCTTCAGCGCCGTGAAGCCCGCTTCGACCTGCTCGCGCGCGGCCTCGCCCACGTCCGCGGGCCGGTCGCCGCCGATCCACTGGTAGACCCGGATGCGGTCGCGGGCTTTCCCGCCCAGCAGTTCGTAGACCGGCGCGCCGAAGTGCTTGCCCTTGATGTCCCAGAGCGCTTGGTCGATGCCCGCGATGGCCGACATCAGGACCGGGCCGCCCCGGTAGAAGCCGCCCCGATAGAGCGTCTGCCAGTGGTCCTCGATTCGGAGCGGGTCCTCGCCGAGCAGGTAGCCGTCGAGCAACTCCTCGACGGCGGCCCGGACGGTGTGCGCTCGCCCTTCGACCACGGGTTCGCCCCACCCGACGGTGCCGTCGCTGGTTTCGAGGCGCAAGAACAGCCATCTCGGTGGGACCTCGAACAGCTCGTAGTCCGTGATTTCCATGGCCGAGCGTACGAGACCGACCGATTAAATCTCGGGGGAACTGGCAACGGGGTCGGCACCGCCGTCGGAAGGACGGTCCGAGCGACACCTCCCTAAAAACAGATAGAGTTAACAACCACAAATATGAAAGTTCTACCCGATGGACAAGCTCGACGGCGTCTCCTTCCCGACGCTACGGGACCAACTCGACGCGGCCGAGAGCGCGAAGGCAACCAAGCGCCTGATGGTTGCCATCGCGTACAAGGACGGCGTGTCGGTCTCGGTCCTCTCGGAACGGTACGGTGTCCCGGAATCGACGCTCTACTACTGGCTCGACCGCATCGCCCAGAAACCCCTCTCGGAGGCGGTCGAGGACGACGATCGGCCGGGCCGCCCCTCGGAACTCACTGCCGACGAGCGCGCGGCGGTGTTCGACGCGCTCGCGGACGACCCCGCCGCGTACGGGTTCGAGTCTTCGTCGTGGACGCCCGACCTCGTCCGGGAATTCATCGAGCGCGAGTACGGCGTCTCCTACTCTCTCGGCCACGTCCGACGCCTGATTCGGGACGCCGAGGTTCCGGTCTGAGTCGAGGCGGCGAGATGACGCGTCGAGACGTGTCGCAACGTCTCACCGCGCTATCGCCGCGCCGCGACGAGAAGCGCGGCGAACGCACCGAGCGCGACGAGCGTTGCACCGACGCCGAATCCGGGGATGCCGCCCTCGCTTGCGGTGGCCGTGGCGGTCTCACCCCGTAACGCCTCGTCGGTCGTCTTTCCCGCACTGCCCGCGTCGGTCGTCTCTCCCGCACCGCTCGCGTCGGTCGTCTCTCTCGCACCGCCCGCGTCGGTCGTTGTTTCACCCGCGGTCGCGTTTCCGTTCTCGATCCCTGAGCCGCCGATTTTCAGGAGCCAGCCGTCCTTCCCTCCCGCGTCGCCGCCGGTGGTCTGGCCCGCGAGGAGGTAGCCGTCCCCGTGAGCGCGGATGGCGGGCCACGGTTTGTCCCAACCGCTAGTGCCGTAGTACGTCCGCCAGCGGGTCTCGCCCTCGGCGTCGGTCGCCAGCACGGAGCCGTCAACGCTCCCGTTCGGCCCGGCGTCGGACCCGCCGGTGAAGAGGTAGCCCTCCTCCGTGCGCATCGCCGAGTCGAGCCACTGGAGACCCTCGCCGCCGGGCGTTCGCGCCCACTCGACACTTCCCTCCGGACCGAACTTCACGAGCCACCCGTCGCGCGGGCCGGTGCTGTTGCTCTCGGTCTCGCCAGCGAGGACGAACCCGGCGGCGGCGTCGGCGGCTTCTGCGCTCGATTCGGTGCCGTTCGCGGCGTCTGTCACATTTGTTGTGGCTGTCGCGTCCGCGGCGACGGGCGCGGCGGACGCGGCCGCCCACACGTCGTCTCTGCTCGCGCCGCCCGCGGTGGTCTGCCACGCTTGCTCCCCGTCGGCACCGACTCGGAGCGCCCATCCGTCGTCGCTGTCGCCCTCGATTTTCCCGGCGAGGTAGTAGCCCGCGTCGGTCGGCACGACCGCTCGGACGTAGCCGTCACCGTAGCCCTCCGGCGTCGCGTAGCGCTTTTGCCACGCCGTCGAGCGGTCGGCGTCGAGACCGACCGCCCACCCGTCTCGGTCGCTCTCGCCGCGGGTCCAACCGGCCGCAAGATACGTCGTCTCGTTGCCCGCGTCTCGCCGTTCGAGCGCGTAGAACGCTCCCGCGCCGACGGTCCGGTTTTCGCGGACCGCGCCCTCGGAACCGATTTCGACCAGCCAGCCCTCGGCGCTCCCGTCGGCCGTGGCCCGCCCGGCGAGCAGGTAGCCCTCGTCGGTCCGGACGAGTCCCCAGAGTCGGTCGGTGTCGGGACCGCCGAGGCGCTTCTCCCACTGTTTCTGTCCCTCGGCGTCGGTCTTGAGGACCCACCCGTCTCGGTCGTCCTCGCCGGTCCACCCGACGAGCAGGTAGCCGCCGTCGTCGGTTCTAACCGCGTCGGCGAACGTGTCGTCGCCGCTCGTGCCGTAGGTCTCGCGCCACTGCTCTGGTAAGTCGGGCGGTTCGCGGGTCTCGTTCGTCACTGTCGCTTCTCGGTCGGTCGGGCTACCGGTCGCGGCGGCGGGCAGGGCCGCCGCCACGCTCGCGCCGACGAGAATCACCGCCAACGCCGCTGTGAGTCTCCGCATGCGCGTCTGTCGGGACGCTACTCGCTTTGTTATGGGCCGTCTGTCGTCGCGTAGGCGCTACCTGTCGGCGGGAGAGCAGAAGTGACTGACCGCAAAAATGCCGATTCGACTTACGATTCCCGTCTCCACGCGGGCGGTTCGCGGCCCATCCGTCGGAGCGCCGCCGGGTAGCCGAACGCGACGACGAGCGCCGCGATGATTCGCGGCACGAACCCCTCCACGCCCGCCGTCGCCAGCACGGCGACGAGGGCGAAGTACAGCAACATCATGATGAGAAACTGCGGGAGTAACTGCCGCAACGTCGAAGCCATACCGAACGTGACGGACTCCGGGGAGTTAAGTGCTGGTGGTTCGCGCGACGCACCTCGCGTCGCGCTCGAAATCCGTCCCGCACTCGGTCGAAATCCGCCCGCATTCGGTCGGCGTTCGTTCGCGCTCCGCGCTCACTCGAAAATCTTCTCGCGCTCGCGCGACCGGGACCGCGACTTGGACTTCGGTTTCCCGCCGCTCTCGCCGAGTAGCCGCGAGACGAGCAGGTACGCGAGGTACAGCACCACTGCGGCCACCGCAACCGTGACGAGCGTACTTACGACCCACGAGACGATACCGAGGACGAACGTGACGACTTCGGCAACGACCCACAGCGCGACGAGGGCGAGGAGCGCCCATCCGCTGTATCGGAGTAATTTACCCATGCTGTCGTGTTGGTTCTTCGGGGTCTTTAGTCTATGCCTGCGAAGCGGGACCCTCGGTCGCTACTCGAAGTGCGGCACGACCTCCTCACCCAGTCGCTCGACGCACTCGACCATCCGGTCGGTGCCGATTCCGGGGTGGTAGGTCCGGAAGACGAAGTGAACGTCGTCGCCGAGGGCGTCGCGGTACGTCTCCAACTGGTCGATTACCTGTTCGGGCGTGCCGAAGACGGCCTGCTCTTTCAACTCTCGCTTGCGCTCGTCGTCGAGTTCCGCGACTTCCTCGCCGGAGAAAATCTCGGCGTAACGCCGCTGGATGTAGAAGTAGCCGTCCTTCATCTGCTCCCACGCGTCTTCTTTCGAATCGCCGACGAAGCCGTGTTGGAGGACGTAGATTTGGAACTCTCTATCGAGGTTCTCCTCCTCGCGGACGCTTCGGATGTCCTCGACGCGCTTGCGGACACCCGCCACCGAGAGCGCCGAGGGCGCGCACCACGCGTCGGCGACGCGCGCGGCGCGCCGGACCGCGGGTTTCGCTGACCCGCCGTACATCACGGGAATCTCGCCGTCCGGTTTGGGCGTCACGCTCACGTCGGGCGACACGTCGTGGAACTCGGCGTCGTACTCTAACGGTCCCTCCGACCACGCCGCCCGGAGCAGGTCGGTCGTGTCGCGCATGCGCTCGACGCGCTCCTCGCGGGGGACGCCGAACTCCTCGAACTCCGTCGGGTTCGACCCGATGGCGAGACCGAGCGTGAGTCGGCCGTCCGCCAGCAGGTCCACCGTCGCGGCGTCCTCGGCGAGTCGCACGCCGTCGTACAGCGGCGCGAGCGCGATGCAGGTGCCGAGTTTGATGTTCTCGGTCTCGGCCGCGAGCGCGCCGAGCGTCGGCATCGTCGCCGAGAGGTAGCCGTCCGCCGCGAAGTGATGCTCCGAAACCCACGCGCTGGCGAGGCCCGACTCGTCGATGGCCCGGCCGAGCGTCAGCATCTCGTCGTATATCGCTCCCGTCGTCCGGTCGTCGTCGGGTCGCCGCTGGCAGGTGAACAGTCCGGTCCCGATTTCCATACCCCGAGGTCGGCGGGGAGCGCCTTAGTGTTTTGTGCGTGAGATGTCGTCGCCGACGGTTCGGCTCGCGCTACGTCTCGTCTTTCTGGACCGTCTCTCGGCCGATGAAGCGCGGGCGTTCGTCGATAGCGAGGAAGTTGTTCACGTCCTCGCGGGCCTCCTTGGCCTTGCCCTTCTCGGGGTCGTAGTCGCGTGACCCTTCGCTTCCCAGTGCGTCGTAGAGTTTGTCCACGTCCTCGAAGTAAAGTTCCGCGATACCGTCGAACTCGGCGTTCTCTGGGTCCGTGGGCAGGACGGTGGCGTACCGGACCACGCCGTCGATTTCGCGGGCGATGGGTGTGTGGTTGCCCTGCCAGTAGTCCACGAACTCCTCGTGGCTCATCCCCTCTTGGCGGACGAGGAAGGCTGAGTGTTTGTAGAGACCATCCGTGTCACCGTCTACCTCGTCTTTCTGGACGATTTCCTCGCCGATGAACCGCGGTCGGCGCTTGATGTCGAGGAAGTTGTCAACGTCCTCGCGGGCCTCTTTCGCTTTACCCTTCTCGGGGTCGTAGTCGCGCGACCCCTCGCTTCCCAGCGCGTCGTGCAGGTCGTCTAACTCCTCGAAGTAGAGTTCGGCGATGCCGTCGAACTCGGCGTTCTCGGGGTCTGTGGGCAGGACCGTCTGGTAGCGCGCGACGCCCTCGATGTCGCGGGCGATGGGGGTGTGTTCGTTCTGCCAGTGGTCCACGAACTCCTCGTGGGTCATCCCCTCCTGTCGGACGAGCAGGGCGACGTGCTTGTACATGTTTATCCAAACAGTTGGAACGCTCATAAAACTAGTCGGGAGCGAGCGACTCAGTGCCCGCCCGAGGAGGCGTGCAGTCCGACGATGCCGACGACGATGACGCCGATGAATCCGATTCGCGCGAGGTCGGCCGGTTCTTCGAACAGGACGATGCCGAGCGTCGCGGTGCCGACGGCCCCGATGCCGGTCCAGACCGCGTAGGCGGTTCCGACGGGCAAGTTCTCGACCGCTCTCGCCAGCAGGACCATGCTGACCACGAGGGCGAGGACGGTGGCGGCGGTCGGCACCGGTTTCGAGAGACCGTCGGAGTATTCCAACCCGACTGCCCACGCGATTTCGAACAGGCCCGCGACGAGAAGGACGTACCACGACATGTTCGTCGGTAGCCGACTCGTCGTGCTATGTTTTCCGTTCCGCGTCGTCGGACTCGTCGGACTCGCTCTCGTCGTCGGGAAAGGAATCGTCCTCTTGGGTCTCTGGACGCTTCAGCAGTGAGGCTACAAGTGGAGGATTCGCCTGTACGTCTTCAGCGCGATTCTCGACCTCGTGACCCTCAGCATCGTCTCGCTGATAATCGACGTACTAATCGTCGCGTACATCGTGAGCAATGCCAACCATTTCCGGTAGAATCATTGACTCGCCGGTTCGGTGGACCGCCGATTTGGTGGTCCATCGCCCGGCAGTTCGCCGGTCGCGGCGCTCCCAACCGTTCCTTCTCCGCTGTTACCCGAGTCGCTCCCGAAATAGTTAGCATGACCTCCGGCAGGGAGATACAGCGAGCGACCGATGGACGACTCTCTGGCTCATGTAGACCGAATATCGTTCGCATCCCAAAGCGTTTCGAGCGAACTGCCTGCGTCTTCTTGGCACCGTCGCCTCGACCACAATATTTACTTCTCTGTCATTACTAGCGTGATTCGATGTCCTCCAAGCCTGTCCCTCCTCGTTCGTCTCCTCTCGACACTGGGAAGCGCTCGTCGCGCCCGTCGGGGGTTACGGCTATTTGTCTCGTCGAGTTTTTCGGCTTATTCGTCTCGTACACACGACTGCTCGAGTTGTTAGAGAGCGGCGGCTTCGTCGGGATTCTCGCTCTCCTCGGCGTCGGGTTTCTCGCCGCGGAACTAGTCGTGCTGGTGTGCCTCTGGAATCTCCGATTCTGGGGATACAAATGGGGGCTGTGGGTGTTCCTGTTGAGCGGACTGATCGATATCGTTGCGCTCGCACCGCTCGCGCTTCTCTTCGACATCGCTATTGTGTTCTATCTCCTCAGCAACGTCGAGCACTTCGAGTAGCCTAGTCGTCCGCGGACTCACACCTACTTTCATTACTTCCCTCGGCGTAATCGCGTGCATGGGATTTTATCAACGCGATTTCATGGAGGGCACTCGCGGCACGATGGGCGTCGATTGGGAGGAGCGCATCGACTTCCAGCGCATGCGACGCGAGCGCAAGGAGCGGGCGCTCGAACGCTTGCAGGAGACCGAGATGGGGAGCATGCTCCTGATAGACGACCCCAACGTCCGCTACGTCACCGGCCTCGCCATGACCGGTGGGAGCGGGGCCGACCACTACACCCTGCTCACCGAGGACGGCGACGTGGTCCACTGGGACACTGCCGACCACGCAAGCAACCAGCGGTTCAACTGCCCGTGGCTTGACGACATCCGCTACGCGGTCCCCGGACTGGGGAACGTCCCGCGGGCCTCTGGTCGTGACTCGGCGCGCAACTGGCTCAAAGGCAAGATGGCCGACCTCGTGGTCGAGGCGATGGAGGAGTACGGCGTCCACAAGGAACCGATGGGCATCGACGTGGGCAATCAGGCCCTCGTCTCCGAGTTCGAGAACCGGGGCGTCGAGGTTCGACCCGGCGACTGCGCGCAGGTCATGGAGGACGCCCGGAAGGTCAAGACCCGCGACGAAATCGAGTGTCTGCGACAGGTCGCGGCTATCTGCGAGGCCGGATTCCAGCGAATCAAAGAGACCGCCAAGCCCGGCATGCGCGAGTCGGAGGTCTGGGGCGAGGCGACGAAGGAACTCTGGCGACTCGGCGCGATGGCCCAGGGTGGCTACGTCACCTCCGGGCCGAACACCTGGCCCAAGCATCAGGCCAACACGACCGACCGCGTGATTCGGCCGGGCGACCTCGTTTACGCCGATTTCTACAACATCGGTTTCATGGGCTATCGGTCCTGTTACTACCGGACCTTCAGCATCGGCGAACCCACCCAAGCCCAGCAGGACGCCTACAGGAAGGCCCGCGACGACCTCTACGACGTGTTGGAACGCATCGAACCGGGCGCGACGACCGACGAAATCTGTCGGGGCTTCCCCGACGAGGAGGGCGAACAGATGGACTGGTACGGTGCCGACGAGTTCTGGGAGATGACCACGAACCACTGGGCGCACGGACTCGGTCTCCAACTCTACGAAGTGCCGCTCATCTGGCGCGGTCTCTCGCCCGACCACCCCATCGAAATCGAGGAGGGGATGACGATGGCCGTCGAGACGATGCGGCCCGCGGACCGTCAGGGCGTCCGCGTCGAAGAGATGGTCGTCGTCCGCGAGAACGGCGTCGAGATTCTGAGCCAGTGGCCCGTCGAGGAGATGACGACCATCGAGCACTGACCGTTTCGTCTCCTACGACGCCTCGTCCTCAGTAATTGCGTCGTCTTTGACGCTCGGCGCGCCGACGACCAGCATCCGGCCGTCCTCCAGCGCCTCGAACTGCCGTCACGTCTCGGGCAGAATCACGACCACCTCGTTTCTGTCGAGTTCGAAGGTTTCGCGCTCCTCGTCCTCGCTTTCGACGGTCACGAGGAACTCGCCGTCGAGGACGTAGTAGAGTTCTTCCTGCTCCTCGTGGCGGTGCCGGTTGTTCCGCTCGCCCGCCGAAAACTCCCAGACGCTCGGGCGCATCTCCTCGGGTCGAAGCCGATACCCCCGGCCTTCAGGCCGGGTTCGATGTCCTCCACGTCGCGGGTTTCGAGGTCGGCGAGGCTGGTCTTCTCGTACATATCTCGGCGTTCGACGCGCGGCGGGAAAAGGAGGTGGCGGCGACTCGGCTGCCGAGACGAAACGTTACTCCGACTCCGCTTCGGGCGGCAGTACGGTCGAAATCCGGGCGTTCTCTTTCAGTCGGAGTCCGCCGGGAGCCACCGCGAAGGGGACTCGGCCGAGTTCCGTCAGTTCCAGCGTCGGGTGAAACGCGCCGCGCTCGCGCACCGCGTCGCGGGTCTGGACCCGCAGCGCGCGGTCGGTCGAGAACGTCTCGTTGTACTCCACGAGGTACTGGCCGCCCTTCAAGTGCCACCACTGGTACTCGTCGTCCTCGTCGCGCCACACTTTCTCGTGGACCGAGCAGTTCGCGCCGTCGAGTTCGTCGCCGCCGAAATCCACCCTGCCGGGCGTCTCGACTCGAAGCACCTCGTTGACGGTCAGGTCGAGACCGCGGTCGGTAATCTGGGTCTCCTCGTGGAGCAGGCCGGAGACGAGGGTGGTGAGTTCGCTGGGTCGCATGGTCGTCGGGACCGACGAGCGCCAGCGTGAAAAGCGTCCGCGCTCAGTCGCTCGTCTGCGAGTATTTATCGACCCACTCCTGCAACGTGATACCCATCGCGGACTGGGTGATGGCGTTCGAACTCGCGGAGTTGGCGCTCTTCACTAACTCGGCTTCGAGGGTGCGCTTCGGGACTTCGCCGAGGAAGTGGGGAATCGCGCGCTGGACCGCCAGCGGACACCCGACCTCGTGGGCCAGCGCGTACCCCGACAACGAGTGGGGAATCTCGTCGCTGGCGTACCGCGGGTCGGGGTCCAGCAGTTGCTCGTCGTCTACGTACTCGACGTACTCGTAGCACTTGCCCACGTCGTGGAGGAGGCAGGCGGCCCGAATCACGTCGAGGTCGGGGTCCGCGCCGTGAAAGTCGCGTTGCTCCTCGGCGGATTTGACCGCAATGCGCGTGACCCCGCGGACGTGTTCGACGTTCGTGACCTCGTGGATGTTCCACGCGTAGGGGGTGTTCGACACGTCCCGCCACCCGCCGCGTTCGAGACCGAGCGTCCACGCTTCGACCACCTGCTCGCGCAACGCCTCGTCCTCGATGTCGGCGATTTCGGGGAAGGCGTCTCGAACCTGCGCCTTGTAGTCCGGGGCGTTCGTCATACCTTGCCAATCTGTCGGCCGGACCGTAAGCGTTCGTGTCTCGCAGGTGGGATTTTCGAGGTCGGTGCGCCCGTCGAGACGGTTTTTCGGGCGCGAGCGGACTGACTCGTCTGCAAAACGACGGCTACGCCTACCTCCGGCCCTGACTGAGCGGCGGTCGTGCCTTGGCGTTTTTCACCGCTTACGCTCGCGCTCTACACACCGACCTGTTTAATTGACGCCTTTTTTACCATCTCACGCTAACACAATTCCATGAACGAGAATCTCTACGCCGAGTATCCTGAGACTTACGACGCACTCTACGCGTGGAAGGACTACGACGCCGAGGTCGAGTTCGTTCTCGACAGATTCGCGGAGCGTGACACCGACGACGCCGAGAGGTCCGAATTGGAATCCGGCCGAAAGCGCGCGCTCGTCGTCGGATGCGGTACCGGCGAACACAGCAAGCGACTCAGCGCCGAGGGCTTCGAAGTCGTCGGCGTGGACAAGTACCCCGCGATGGTCAAGCGCGCCCGCACAAAGTCTGACGCCGAGTTCCGCGTGGGCGAACTCCCGGACCTGCCCGTCGAGGGGTCGTTCGACCTCGTTTGGTTCCCCTTCACTGTCGTCCAGCATCTTGACGCCGACGCCGTCGCCGAAAGTCTGCGTGCGGCGGCCGATTATCTCGTTGACGGCGGCCTGCTCGTCTTCGACCAGTTCGCCACCGGCCAAGAGGGCACCGCTCCGCGACTCGTGACCTACGACGCCGACGATGGGACCTACGCCAGACTTACCGACGTTCACGAGACTGGCGACTCGACCTTCCGGTGGGACTCGCTGGTCTTCACGCCTGACGGCGAGTTCTTCGCGGACACCCACCGCCTCTACGACCACGACGAGTCGTACCTCGACGGCGTCTGTGCCGTGCTGGGCCTGTCAGTCGAACGCCACGGCTGGTACGACGAGGCGGCCGAACCGGACGAAGACGGGCGCACGGTCTTCGTCGCGCAGTAGCCTACCCCTGCGTCGTCCCGCACTCCGTGCAGGTCAACTCGAAGGACTCCTCCACGAACGCCATGTCGTGGGTCTTCTCGTCCTCGCACTCCGGGCAGTAGGCCCGCGACTGGAGTTCGTCCCAGTCGTGCATCGCGCCGGGCGCGCCGAGCGCCCATCCTTCGACGGTCGCCTCGCCGTCGTTGTACCCCTTCTGGAACTCGCCGGGCGGGAACCGAATCAACTCGCCCGCTTCCACGACGACCTCCTCGCGGTCCAGTCCGACCTCGAACGTCGCGGTTCCGGACTCGACGTAGAACACTTCCTCTTGGTCGTTGTGCCTGTGAAGGCCGCCCGAGAACGACTCCCCGGCTTCCAACTCGAAATAGTTCATGGCAAAGTGTTCGGTGCCGAGGACGCGCGAGACCGGCTTGCGAACGCTGTGGACCTTCATCGGGTTTCGCTCGTTGTCCACGGCGTCGATGGCGACTTTCTCCATGTCGGATACTTGTCGGACGCCGGGGGAAAAAGTTGTTCGAACGGGCGTTCGGTTTTCGAGAATTCCCACGGGTGTGACCAGTAGTAAGGAGGAACTACTCCAACGGCTCTAGCCCTTCCTCAGCACGGAGCGCGCCGATGTACTTCCGGAAGCCCGTTTCGAGGTCGTACTCCGGTTCGTAGCCCAAGTCTTCCTGCGCGCCGGTCATGTCCAACTTCTGGGTCCACGGGAGTTCGCCCTCGTCGCTGACCTCGATGTCGGCGTCGGGCACAATCGACCGGACGGTCTCGACGGCCTCCCGAATCGTGGCGACCTCGCCCCGGACGTTGTAGATGCGCTGGCGCAGGTCCTCCTCGGGCGCGAACGCCGCCTTCCGGAACGCTTGGGCGATGTCTTCGACGTACTGCCAGTCGATGACTTGGTCGCCGTACTCCACCGCGAACGACTCGCCGACCGCTGGCTTCTCCACGATGTCCGCGAGGAACGCCGACCCGCCGGTCTCGCGGTAGGGACCGTACGCGACGGTCGGGCGCAGGCCGACGTGCGAGACCTCGTGGTCCTCGAAGTACACCTTCGCCTGATGCTCGTTGTACTCCTTGGTCGCGCCGTAGAGCGTGTCGGGGTAGACCAAATCGTCTTCGTCCACCCACTCGTCGTCGTAGTTCGCTGGCGGGGCGTACACCGCCGCCGAGGACGCCCACGCCACGCGCTCGACTTGGTCGTCCAAGGTCCGGGCGGCCTCGAAGACGTTGTTCGTGCCCATGACGTTGACCTCGGCCGCGCCGCGAGGGTTGTCCCGCGCGAGGTTGGTCAGAAGCGCGGCGAGGTGGACGATTCGCGTCGCGCCCGACTCCCGGACCGCCCGAATTACGCTCGTTGGGTCCGTAATGTCGCCGCGCTCGACCGCCACGTCGTCGGCGACGCCCAACTTTTCCAGAATCCGGGTGTCGGTCGAGAGGTCGTAGGCCACCACGTCGTGGCCCGCCTCTACGAGGTCCTGTGCGACGTAGGAACCGATGAAACCGGTGCCGCCCGTGACGAGTACGGTCGCTGAGTCGGTCATCGCTCCCAAATGTGTCGGCAACCGTAAAAAAAGTACAGTACGCTAAGGGGTTGGATGGCCGGTTTTCCCCGCCGTTGCAGAGCTAACTTCAACTTATCGCCTCTACCTCGTGTGTTTTACTGGAGTTGTCGCCAGTCGTTCGTTAGGAACGTACCGCACGACAGTTACACCCGTTCAGATATATTATATAAGTAATATCAAATATAAATTGTTAAGTGCTATCACTACAGCGTTACTCATGGGTGTCGTTCACACGACTCACCCAGTGATTCACCATGTCGCTGAACCCACTTCAGATTTGCATCATCGAAATCAGTCCGTCACCGGGCGTCTGCCTGTAGACGGACTGACGACGCACTGCTCAGAACTCGCCGCGAGTTCCGAACCGACCACCGTTTCCTGCGCCGAATCCGGAAGTGAACACGACCGGCGAACTACGTTCGTTCGTCGTATCGAATCGGCAGTGACTCGACGCCGTAAATGAACGAACTCCGCGTCGGTTGGAGGTCGGCGTCGGACATTTTCACGTTCTCGACGCGCTCCAGCAGTTCCGTGAGCGCGATTTTCGCTTCCAGTCGCGCCAGCGGCGCGCCCAGACAGTAGTGAGTACCGTGGCCGAACCCGAGGTGCTGGTTCGGCGAGCGGTCGGGCCGGAACTCGTCGGCGTCCTCGAACTGCCGCTCGTCGCGGTTCGCCGACCCGAGCCAAACGACGATTCGGTCGCCCTCTTCGATGGTCTCGCCGCGCATCGTCACGTCCTCGGTTGCGATGCGGGTCATCGCCTGCACGGGCGACCGGTAGCGAAGAGTCTCTTCCAGCGCGCTCGTGAGCGCGCGCTCGTCGTCCCGCAGTCGGTCGAACAGATTGCCTTCGGCGTCGGCGAACGACCGGACTGCGTTCGCTATCAGGTTCGTCGTCGTGATGTTGCCCGCGACGAGCAGGAGGATGCACATGCCCAGCGCCTCCTCTTGGGAAAGCTGGCTCCCGTCGCTCAGTTCCGCGGTGGCGATTCGGGAGAGCAGGTCGTCTCGGGGGTTCTCTCGCCGGTCCGATATCATCTCGATGAAATACTGAGCCATCTCCATCTGGGCCTGCTGTTGGCGCTCGGCGTACTCGGCGTCGCCCTCGTCGTCGCTCGCGGCCGAGACGAGCGTGTCGGACCACTGCTTGAACCGGTCGCGCTCCTCGGCGGGAACGCCGAGCAGTTCCGCGATGACCGTCACCGGGAACGGGTACGCGAGATCGTCCACGATTTCCATCTCGCCGCTTTCGCTGTCGTCGCCGCCCTCGCGGCCGTCACCGAGGGCGTCGTCCAGTAGATCGCTCGCCAACTCTCGGAAGTGCGGTTCGCGCTCGCGGAGCGTCCGCGGTTGGAACTGGTCGTCCACGACGCTCCGGAGGTCGTCGTGGCGCGGTGGGTCCTGAAGCAGCATCGTGTCGAAGATGAGACCTTCGCCGGGGTTGTCCGGTTCCACGAAGTCGTCAGCGAGTCGCGGGTTCACCGAGAACGTCTCGTCGTCGTCCAGAATCCGCTTTACGTCCTCGTACCGGAATACGTCCCACGACTTGCGCTTGGCGTCGTACCTGACAGGATTCTCGTCGCGCATCTCTCGGTACCAGTCGAACGGTTCGAGCCACGACTCGCGGCTCGCTAACTCCTCGGGAAACGCCTGTAGGCCTTGCGGGTTGGCGGAACTCATACGCTTACCTAAGAACCTCTCCCGCTAAAGGGTCCGGATTAGACAGGGAAATGATATCTCTGGTCGCGGTCGCCGACCTACTCGTGAAGCCCGCCGACTTCCGCGTAGAACGACGACTGCAACTGCTCGGCCATGTCCTCCTCGCGGTCGATTCGCGCGTCGATAACCGTCGGCACGTCGGCGTCCTTCCCCTTGGCAAGCGCCTCGGCCAACTCGTCCGGCGTCGTCGCCCGAATCCCCTCCGCACCGAAGCCCTCCGCGACTTTCACGAAGTCGGTGTCGTGGAACTCGACGCCAGCGATGTCGCCCTCGGCGTCCTGCATCTGGCGCACCATTCCGAGGCTAGTGTCGTTTAGCACGACGAACGTCGGCGCGACCCCCTGCTCGACAGCGATTTCCACGCTGGTCATCGTCATCGTGAATCCGCCGTCGCCTGCGACGCCGATAACGTCCTTGTCGGTCGTGATGGCGGCCGAGACCGCGGCCGGGGTCGCCCACCCCATCCCGCCGACGCCGCCGGAGCCGAAGTAGGTCCGGATGCCCGGCGTCTGGAGGTAGTTCAGGAGCCAGAAGCGGTTGTTGCCCGAGTCGGCCGTGACGATGGTCTCCTCGTCCACGACGGTCTCGATTTCCTTCACCGCGCGCTGGGGTTTGATGGGCGCGCCGTCGTCCTCACACTCCGGCACGCGGAACGACTCGCGGGCCGACTCGGCGCGCTCGCTGGCCCAGTCGTCTCCCGCGCGCTCGTCGGCGTCCGCAGACGCCGACGAGCGCGCTTCCGCGAGTGCCCGCAGGCTCTCTTTCGCGTCGCCGATGAGTCCCACGTCCGCGGGGTACACCCACCCGGCGTTCCGGGTGTCGATGTCGGCGTGAACGATGGTCTGCTCGTCGGGCCTGATGAAACTCGGAGCCTGCCAGTTCGTGTCCATCGGATTCATCCGACAGCCAGCGACGAGCAGGGCGTCGGACTCGCTGACGACCTGATTCGCGCCCTCGTGGCCGAACGAGCCGATGACGCCGCCCGCGAGGTCGTGGGTCTCCGGAATCGTCGATTTCCCGAGGTAGGAAGTCACGACCACCGCGCCGTAGGTCTCGGCGACCTCCCGCAACTCGTCGTAGGCGTGGGCGGCGTGAATCCCGTTTCCGGCGATGACGACCGGGCGCTCGGCGTCGGCGAAGGCCTCGGCCGCTTGCGCTACGTCCTCGTCGGTCGGCGCGCTGTCCCAGTTGCGGACCTGCTCGTCGGCGTCCCAGACCGGCGGAATCGGGTCCTCGGGAACTTCCTCGGTGATGGCGTCGCCGTCGAGGATGACCGCCGTCGGGCCGGGTCGGCCCGCAGTGGCGTGTTTGAACGCCAACTGGACGCTCCGCAGGGTCTCGGTCGGCGAGCGCGGGAACCAGTGTTCTTTCGTCACAGCGTCCAAGATTTTGGGGAGGTCGAGACCGCCGTAGTCTCCGCGGGACTGCTGGTAGGGCGCGAGCGTCGAGTAGTTACCGCGCTCGCTGGCCTCCGTGAGGACGACCATCGGCGACGACGAGAGGCGGGCCTCCATCTGACCGATAGTGCCCAGACTACCTATCCACGGTCCCTGCCCGGCGAGGACGCCCGGATTCTGGGTCAGGCGGCCATACATCTCGGCCATGACGCTCCCCTCCCGCTCGTCGCGCGGCCGGACGACCTCGATGTCGGCGTCGGGGAGTTCGTCCAGCAGTTCGATAACCCGACCGCCGGGGTAGCCGAAGACGCACTCGACGCCGAGGGCTTCGAGGTCGGCGACGAGCGCCTCGTTGGTGTCGGTCATGGAACGAAATGACTCCGGGCGGAGACTTTGTTCTGTCGCTCCTCGAAGGTGTGTGGTGTTCGTGACGACGACCGCGAAAAGTCGGTGAGTGTCCGTCAGGCCAACTCGTCGTACAACTGCTCGGCCGCGGTCCGGACCGCTTGTGCGCTCTCGCGCTCGGGCGACCAGCCGATTGCGCTGGCCTTCTCGATGGAGAGGCGCATCTTCGGCACGTCGCCGGTCCAGCCCCGGTCGCCGCCGGTGTACTCGTACTCGGGGTCACAGCCGACCACGTCGCTGACCAGTTCGGCGATGCGCGTCACCGAGATGGTCGTCCGCGTGCCGAGGTTGTAGATGTTCGTCGGGTCGTCGGTGTTCTCCACGACGTGTTCCATCCCGGCCACGCAGTCCTCGACGTGGAGGTAGGACTTCTCTTGGCGACCGTCGCCCAGAATTTCGAGGGAGTGGGGGTCGTCGAGCAACTTCTCGATGAAGTCCGAGATGACGTTGTTGCGCTGGTGGGGTCCGACGACGTTCGAGAACCGGAACAGCCACGTCGTGAAGTCGTGCGAATGGGCGTACGTCGAGAGCAGGCCCTCGCCAGCCAGTTTACTCGCGCCGTAGGTGCTGACGGGTTCGAGCGGCGCGAAGTCCTCTGGCGTCGGGCGGGGCGCTTCGCCGTACACCGCCGACGAGGAGGCGAACGCGATTTTCGAGAGACCGACCTCGTCCATGCGTTCGAGAATGTTGTAGAGCATCGCGTTGTTGTGCTCGAAGACCCGCCGGTGGTCACCCCGGTTCACGTCCGAGAGCGCCCCGAGGTGGAAGATAACGTCGAGATCTCCGGTGACGACCTCGGCCACGTCGTCGGGGTCGGTGAGGTCGCACTCGGCGAATGCCGCCGACTCGGGCACCCACTCGCGGTTGCCCTTCGAACAGTTGTCGGCGACGAGTACGTCGTTGTCCGCGGCGAGCGACTCGGTGAGGTGGGTGCCGATGAGTCCGGCACCGCCGGTGACGAGGACCGACTTCCCTGATAACTCCATGCCGGAGATAGCGACAGAGCGACGGATATATCTTTACCTTCGGGGTTTCTGCGGTGCGTTTGGTACTTTTTCTCTCGGTTCGAATCCGGGCCGCTCTCCGCTCGCGGGGTCGGTCCCGATGCCGAACCGACCCTTTTTCGACCTCGACCCCCGACTTACCGACGATGACTGCCATCTCCGACGCGCTCCCCGACGGCGAAACCGTCCGCGAGCGCCTGTCGCTACGGACCGGCGGGTCGGTCGCGCTTACCGGCGACTCCCTGCTGGTCGTCACCGGCGAGTCGTCGGGCGACCCCGACCTGACTCGGGTCGCGCTCGACGACGTGGTCGAAGTGACCGTCGAGAAATTCGACTACTTTCTTGCCGTCCTGAGCATCCTGCTGGTCAGTTACGGTCTCTACTCGGTCCCGAAGAGCGCGCTCCTCGGGGCCGCGTTCGCGGTGTTCGGGACCGCTAGCCTCTACTGGACGTACCGCAAGCGCGGGAAGGCCCGCATCAAGGTCGAAGGGCGCGCGAAGCCTATCTCCGTCTTCCCGGCCGACACCGAGGCGTTCACCGACGCGCTCCGGTCGCTGTTGGACCTGGAGTCGGGCGAGTCGGCGACCGGAGGCGCCGAGTCCGAGTAACTTCTCCCCGTCCTTTCCGGTCCCGCGCTTCCTCCCCTGCCCCTTCCCCGTCGTTTTTGACCCCTGCCACGCAAACCCCTGCCATGACCGACCCGGACCCCGACCGCTTCGCGTCCAGACGCTCGACAGTGTACGCGCCCAACGGCGTCGTCGCCACCAGCCAACCGCTCGCGGCCGAAGCGGGCGTCGAACTGCTCCGCGAGGGCGGCAACGCCTTCGACGCCGCGGTGGCTACCGCCGCCGCGCTTAACGTCGTGGAACCGACGAGTACCGGTCTCGGCGGCGACGTGTTCGCGCTTTACCGGACCGCCGACGGCGAGGTCGGCGGGATGCGCTCCTGCGGGGGCGCGCCCGCCGAGGCGACCATCGAGAACGTCCGCGCGGCGCTGGAAGACGACCCCGACTCCGCGGACTACTACCCCGAGTCGCGGGGCTACGCGACCGACGCCGACGAGGACGCCGGAATGCCCTTCCTCGGTCCCCACGCGGTCACGGTGCCCGGCACGGCTCGCGGGTGGGAAGCCACGGTCGAGGAACTGGGGAACCGCTCGCTCGCGGACGCGCTCGGTCCGGCCATCGAGTACGCGACCGAGGGGTATCCCGTGTCGGAGATTATCGCCTCCCACTGGACCGGCGCGGAGGAGTTGTTCACCGACGACCACGCCCGCGAGGCCTTCCTGAAGCAGGGCCGCGCGCCGGAGGTCGGCGAGCGCATGACTCTGGCGCGACTCGGCGAATCGATGCGAAAGATAGCCCAGCAGGGCGCGGACGTGGTGTACGAGGGCGACATCGCGGAGGAAATCGCCAGCGAAGTGCAGGCGAAGGGCGGGTTTATGACCGTCGAGGACCTCGCGGACTTCGAACCGGAGTTCGTCGAACCGGTCTCGACGACCTACAACGGCGCGGAAATCTACGAACTCCCGCCGAACAATCAGGGTCTCATCGCGCTCGAAGCCCTGAACATCGCCGAGGAAATCGGCGCGGGCGACTACCCCATCGACTCGCCCGAGCGCGTCCACTACTTCGCGGAGGCGACCAAGCGCGCGTTCCACGACGGCCACCGCTACATCACCGACCCCGAGTACGAGGAAATTCCGCCGCTGGCGTCCGAGTCGTGGGCCGAATCTCGCGCGGAGGGAATCGGCGAGACGGCCGACCACGAGGTGACCTTCGGCGTTCCGGATTCGCACGCCGAGGACGCCGACACGGTCTTGCTCACCGTCGCCGACGACGAGGGGAACGTCGTCTCGTTCATCAACTCCCGATTCGCCGGGTTCGGGTCGGGACTCGTCGCTGGCGACACCGGAATCGCGCTCCAGAACCGCGGGGCCTCCTTCTCGCTGGACCCCGACCACCCCAACAGCCTCGAACCGGGCAAGCGACCGTTCCACACCCTGATTCCGGGTCTCGCCAAGTTCGGGGCGGACGACTGGGCCGCCTTCGGCGTGATGGGCGGGTACATGCAACCGCAGGGTCACGTCCAAGTGATATCGAATATTGTGGATTACGACATGCCCCTGCAGGCCGCGCTGGACCACCCGCGCTGGCGCTACCGCGAGTCCGGCGAGTTGGCCGTCGAGGGACGACTGGACGGCGCTACCCAGTCGAAACTCGCCCGGAAGGGCCACGACGTGCGCGTCCTCCCGCCAGTGATGTTCGGCGGTGCCCAACTCACCCGAGTGCAGGGTCTCGACGCCGGAGACCCCGTTATCTCGGGGGCGACCGAACCTCGGAAGGACGGGAACGCGACGGGCTACTGACCGGCCGGGGTGCGCTCGGTGTGTCGGTTTCGAGACGCGCTAAGTGGTCCTCTCAGAAGGCGCGTGCGGGCGCGACGCGGTGTGCGTCGCGCCTATCCGCGCGAGGGCTGAGCATCGGCGCGAACGAAGTGAGCGAGAAGCGCAGGCGGTTGGGGAGGGTGAGGCTGATGCGGTGCCGTGCGGCTAGCGGTATGATTTGCTCAAGCCTGAAGCTAGCTTCCTACTTGTTCTTACGACCATCTCGGCTACGCGACCGACTTTTTGGGGCGGTAGCTAGCTCTTCTCGTAGAAGTGGAACGGTCGTGCCCCCATAAACCTCACTCTACTCCCTCCTGACTTTCTCGCTGGTCTCTTTCTTCTTGTCGCTTCGGTGACGTTCCGATACGCGTCCGAACCATTTCCCTGACCTTCCGCGGCCCGACGAGTGCGATAATAACGCCCAGAATGGTAAAAAGGGTCCCGAGAACGAGGAGAATCAGTTCGAGGTACTTCCGCAGAAACTCTTCTCCTGCGACGATGCCAGCGTCCAGCGCACAGGACGGCGGACACTCGACTCGCAATTGTGCGATTTCGGACACAGTATGATTCGATGTATTTCCAGCGATAGAGAAGTCGTAATCGACTTCCGTGATTATCTCTCTCTTTCCCGTCTCCGGCACGTCCGAAACGACGACCGTGTACTGCACGACCTCGCCCGGTTCTATCTCCTCTAACGCGAACCCATGTCCCCATCTTTTGCCGCCGTCCCAAGAGCTATCTAACGGTTTCATTCCGATTCGATTATCGGTCGGAATCAGCAGGCTCGGACCGATGGCAGACATGTTGTCTTCCTCACTCCCGTCGTGCTCAATGTATACTATCACGTTCCTCATCGCTTGGTCGTGCTGGGCCGGATTAGCGATACAGATCACAAATAGCTCGCTCTCGCCGCGGACGACCTGACGCTCCTGCGGCGCGATGCTGAGTTGCAGAATCGGAACCCCTTGCTTCGACGGTGAAGAGGCCACACCCGTGACCGATTCACCGCATGTTTCGTCGGTTTCGGAGCCGATTTCCGGCGTCGCGCTCGCGGTCCCCGTCGTTCCGAGCGCGGCGACGACCAAGAGCGTAACGAGCGCCGCCGACAGTCGTTTTCGAGTCATTTGTTCACCCAACTTACCAACTACCACTGTTCCTGACGAGTATCTAATCACTAGTTCGTGGCACTAGTCTCGCTGAGAAATCAGGCGGTCTCGATTGATACATCGCGGAAATCGTCGAATCGACCGACGAGATAGCGAATTGTGCGGAGAGAAATCGAGAAGGTCGCCGACCGACCCACGAACCAAACTGACGCCGACCGAACCCTATCGACCGCGGAGGTCGCCGTCGGGGTCACGCCCGAACAGCACCGCCGCGAACGCGAGCGGCGAGAGCAGGGCGATTAGGATGCTCCCGCCGACGGCGTACTCGTTGGCTGACAGGGAGACGCCGCCGGATTCGCTAGCCCCGGACGCCGCCTCGCTTCCGACGACGACTGCGCCCTTCATACCCATGACCTTGTGGGGCGTACAGACGTATTTCGTGACGCCCTCCTCCTCGAAGGTCTGCTCGAAGGTGTGGCCTTGGTCGCCGGACATCTCGCTCTCGAACGACCCGTCGTCGGCCGAGACGTTGTGCGAGCCGCCGTTACCGGTCCACTCCCAGACGACCGTCGTGCCGGGGTCCACCCGGACCGCGGCGGGACCGAACGCGAACGCGCCGTCGTTACCTTCCGCGCCGACCTCTATCGTCACCTCCGACTTCCCGGTCTCGTCCACGATGCCGTCATAGTTCGAGACGCCCTCGAACCACGATTCGAGACCCGAGTTGGCGGTCGCCGACCCCGCCAGTCCGGTCCCAGCGGCGGTGGTCGCGGTCATCGCAGCCAGTCCTCGCATCGCGTCGCGTCGTGACAGATCTTGTGTCATAGCTTATCCCTCGTATCCGGCGTATTCCATCAGTTGCTTGAAGATGTCGGTGTCCATCGCCTCCTCGTAGACGACGCCGCTGAGCATCCCGCCGGGGTAGCTCCGGCCGTTCATGACGTGGTTGACCTTGTGGCAGTGCATCAGGTAGATGCCGGGGTCGGCGTTGGCATCGAACTCGATGGTGTGGCGCTCGGCGGGCGCGATGTTGGTCACGTCCTCGCCGTGCTGTGCGGCCTCCGGAATCGTGCCGCCGTCCTTCTCGACCTTCCGGAAGCGGTGGTTGTGGATGTGCATCGGGTGGGACATGTAGCCCGCGTTGACCATGTGGAGTCGGACCGTCTCGCCCTGCTTGACGATAATCGGCGACCCGTCCTTGGGGTGGAGCGTCCGGGGCGCGGACTTCCCGTTGATGGTGAACACGTCGGGGTTGCGCTTGCGGGGATTGTAGCTCGCGCTCTCGCCAGCCATCATCCGGGAGAGCGACGAATCCCATTCCCGGATGGTCATGAAGTGTTCCTTGTCGGCGGGTTCGTACCCCTTCGGGTCCACGCGCAGGATGCCGAACATGCCCATCTCGATGTGGCGGGGCGTCTGGAAGTGACAGTGATAGAGGTGGGTGCCGGGGACGTTCGCAGGTACCTGATACGTGTGTTTCTCCCCAGCCTCGACCGTGATGCCGGTCGTCGTGGGCACGCCGTCGTTTTTCCACGTCTTCTGGACGCCGTGGAAGTGGACGGTGTGGGGCCGCTTGCCGTCGGTGTTGTCGAGCGTGACCTCCATATCCTCGCCCTCGGTCGTCCGGAGGATGGGTCCGGGGACGCTCGGGGCGCGGTCGTCGGCCTGGAACGCCCAGACCCGCGGGAGTTGGACGGGACCGCCCATCGTGTCGAGGGGGTGGACCTCGTGTCTGGCGGGCGCGGACTTGAGCGTGACTTTACCGCCTTGTTCGTCAACGTTCACTACTTCGGGGGGACTCGTGGTAGGCAGAGAGTTCTGAGAGTTCATGGCCTGCTGTTGGGTCGTCTTGGGGTCCTGACTGCTCGGTGCGGTACAACCGGCAGTGGCGGCCACGCCGCCAGCACCGGTCGCTTTCAGAAAGTCGCGTCGAGACGGGCCGTCGCCGGGTGCGCCGATGTCGGTCATTGTTACAGTTGCGACTTAGAACGACTACTTAAAGAGCGCCGGAGGTGATTCCCAACGGCTGGGACGGGAATCGAACGTGTTCGGTATGAGGTGAGTTCTCACCTCTCGGGAATACGTTCTAGAGCGCCCGCACCACCGAAGTCGAACCAATTATGTAGCGCCTTTGGAAACGTTCGACTAGATGGTTCGAGACCCGGCGGGTATCGAGGACGCCCCCGATCTCCAAACGCTCCTCGACGCGCTCGACGACCCGGACTGCCGGGCCATCGTCAAACGAATCGACGAACCGATGACCGCGAGCGAAATCTCGGACGCGACCGACATCCCGCTCTCGACGGTGTACCGGAAACTCGAGATGCTGACCGAGGCGTCGCTGCTCTCGGAACTCACCGAGGTCCGGAGCGACGGCCACCACACGACGCGCTACGACCTCGATTTCGAGGACGTGAACCTCTCGCTCACCGAGGACGACGAGTTCGACGTGACCGTCACCCGGCCGTCGCGGAGCGCCGAGGAACGCCTCGCGGACATGTGGTCGGAGGTACGAAAAGAAACATGACCGAATATCTGACCTTCGTAACGTCGCTGGTAGTGGCGCTCAAGACCCTCACGCTCTCGCTCGGCGGACTCATCACCTTCTTCGCGTTCAAGGCGTACCGCCGAACCGACTCCCCGGCGCTCCGGGCGCTCGCGCTCGGGTTCGGCGTCGTCACGCTCGGGGCGTTTCTGGCGGGCATCGCCGACCAAATCGTCGGCATCGAGCGCGAGGCGGTCCTCATCATCGAGAGCACGCTGACCGCGGTCGGATTCGGCGTCATCACCTACTCGCTGTACGTCGAGTAGCGCTTGTTCCCCGGCGATTTCTCCCGATTCGACCTCCGCGAACTCTCCTCACTCGACCCCCGCGACTCATCCGAACAGCTCCGACTCCTCGTAGAAGAGATAGAGAGCGAGACCGATGAACGCGACGCTGACTGCGCCCGTCAGCAGACCCATCTCCCGATACGCCATCCCGCCGAGTAACCAGAGGACCCCGAGCGTGGCGACGTACACTGCCGCGAGCAGGTAGACCATCGCGCGCCAGTACCCCGTGAAGAACAGCAGCACGCCGACAACGAACAACGCCGCCACGATGAAGAACTGCTGTTCGTCGCCCACGACCCCGAGGTAGACGTGGATGCCCGCGAGGACAACCGCCAGTACCGCGGCGAGCCAGTCGAACACCGTCTCTCGCTCGCCG
The DNA here is from genome assembly GCF_004087835.1 of Halorussus pelagicus. NCBI lineage: Archaea > Methanobacteriati > Methanobacteriota > Halobacteria > Halobacteriales > Haladaptataceae > Halorussus > Halorussus pelagicus. The sequence continues at coordinate 198,542 of NZ_CP035120.1, read as the reverse complement.
TGTCGCACACGTCCGATACTCATGCGTACAGTACGGCCCGACCCGTAAAGTGTTCATTCCCCGCTCACACCGTCGCGCTCCGGTCGGCGACCACCGTGCGCCCGCCGCCCGCCAGCGCGACGACGGTCACTGTCGCCCGGAGTCGGGCGCGCTATCGCTCGACGGCCGGTACGGCGTCGCCGTAGGCAGTTCTTTCTGTGGACGAGGCGACGTTCAGGTTACGCTAGATTTCCGATTCTCTTAGCGCGCTCATCTCAAACACGGGATACGAACGCTCGTTTTACCAAACGCCGGATATCACATTATAAATAATTAAATACATATGTCATAGCGTGGTCCTTCTATCCGCATGTCCGAGAAATCCAACATGTCTCGGCGGTCGTTCCTGAAAGCGACCGGTGGGGCGGCATCGGCTGTCGCGGTTACGGGGACAGTGGCGGGTCAAGAGACGACGACGGGCCAAGACGGCGGGCAGGACGGCGGCGCAGAGGGGACACTCAATCTCATCAACACCGGGACGATGAGTACGCTCGACCCCATCAAGGCGACTGACACCGCCTCGGGGACGGTCATCCAGCAGATGTTCGACGCGCTGATGAACTATCCGGACGGCGCGATAGCGGTCGAGACCCAACTCGCGCAGGGGTACGAGCGGTCCGACGACCTCACGACGTACACGTTCAACCTCAAGCAGGGCGCGCAGTTCCACGAGGACTACGGCGAGGTCACCGCGCAGGACCTCATCTACTCGTGGGAGCGGTTGGCCGCTTCCGAGGAGTCTCGACGGGCGTACTTCATCCTCGACTCCATCGGCGTCGCCCACGAAACTGACGGCGACGGTAACTACCAGCCGGGAACACTCGCCCTCGAAGCGGTTGATGACTACACGCTCCGGGTGACGCTCGAAGAACCGTTCCACGCTACGCTCCCGATACTGGCGTACACGTCGTTCGCGGCGCTTCCGGAGGGAATCCTCGGAGACATTCAGGGCTACGATGGCGAGATGGAGTACCAGACCTTCGCCACTGAGAACCCAATCGGTGCCGGGCCGTTCCAGTTCGAAACGTGGCAGCCCAACGACCAAGCGGAGGTTTCGCGGTTCGAGGACTATCACGGGCAGGCCGCGCAGGTGGAGGCGGTCAACTGGCGCATCATCGAGGACGACAACGCCATCTACACTTACGCGATGAATCGGAACGCGGACTACTTCCCGATTCCGACGCCGTTCTACGACCCGAATAAGGTCAGCGTCGAGAACACCGACGATCAGGGCCGCGAGATAGGGACCTACGGGCCGGTCCGGAACGGCGCGACGGTGAACTACCTCGCGGTAGCGACCATCAACGCGTTTTACATCGGCTTCAACACGGATCAGGTCGAGAAACCCGCGCGGCAGGCCGCCGCGTACGCGATGAACCAAGGGCAGGTCATCGACCAGATTTTCAAGGGTCGTGGAGAGGCCGCGTATCATTTCACGCCGCCGAACATCTACCCCGGCGGCCCGGACGCCTACAACCAGCACGCCCAGCAGAACTACCCGTACGGCTACAACCAGACCCAGATCCAGCAGGCCCGACAGGTGATGGAGGAGGCGGGCTACGGCCCGGACAACCAGTACCAGTTTACCTTCACCATCTACTCTGGGTCAGATACGTGGCAACAGACTGCACAGCTCTTGCGCGACCAGTTGGCCAGCGCGCACATCTCGATGAACGTCGAGAGCGCACCGTTCTCGACCCTGCTCCAGCGGGGCCGCGAGGGGAACCTACAGGCCTACTCGCTCGGGTGGGTCATGGACTGGCCCGCGCCTGACAACTTCCTGCAACTGCTCAACCCGCCACAGACCGACACCTCGCAGGACGCGCCCATCTCCTACGTCAACTGGTCGGACACCGAGGCGGCCCAGCGCGCGACCAGCGCCTACGAGCAGGTTCAGGACAACCCCGCGCCGACCGACGAGGCCGAGGCGGCCCGCAACGAGTCGTACATCCAGATGGAGGAAGCTAACTGGGAGGACGTGGTGTTCCTGCCGGTTTATCACGAGACCGACGAGCGGTTCTGGTACGGCAACCTCGACATCTCGGCGTTCGGTGCCGCGGGACCGAGTCGCCAGATGTACAACACGACGAACATAGACTAACCGGCCTGACTGAATTTTTTCGCGGAAGTACGTAAGTGGGGAGGAGTGCTCCCCTAATCGACAATGGTATGCACGGTGTCAGACGCACGCAGCGGCTGGTATGGGGCACCAGCATTTGTACCGAGGAAACCCACCTGCTTTATCTCACTCACTGGGTAATTCACTCAGCCTTTAGTTACTAATATAAAAATACACCGCTGATTTATATTTCCATTTTGGGTGGTTTCTTGTGGAACGGGTAACTACGTATCGCCATGCGCTCCGGTCCCGCTGACCTTCAGAAGTGCCTTCGCACGCGAAGCCACTTTCTGGCTCGTCTCCGCCACCCTCGCCAGAAATGCGAACTGGCCGACGACCTCGAGGAATCGCGCTCGACCATCGACCGCGCGCTCCGCGAACTCGAAACCGCCGGGTTCGTCGAGCGCGCCGACCGCGGCTATCAGACGACGCTGACCGGCGAACTCGCGTTCGAGACGTATCGGCGGTACGTCGCGCGACTCGACGGACTCCTCGCCGCCAGAGACGCGCTCGTGCCCCTGCCCACCGACGCGGCGCTCGACGGCGCGCTCTTCGAGGATGCGACCGTCTCGCTCCCGACGCAGTGTTCGCCCCACGCCCCCGTCGAGTCGTTCGAGGCGCTCCTCCGTGACGCCGACCACGTCCGCGTGTTCGCCACGGCGGTCATCCCGGCGTACGTTGACATCTTCCACGAGCAAGTCGTCGAGGAGGAGATGACCGCCGAGGTCGTCTCCGCGGAGGGCGTCCTCGACTGGATACTCTCTCGCCGGGAGGACCAACTGGTCGCCATCGCCGGGAGCGACGGCGTCACGCTCTCGGAGAGCAGCGCCGACCGGGCCTTCAGCCTCGTGGTCGCCGAGTGCGAGGACGCGAGCGAGAGCGAAGCGTCCGACAATGGCGGCGCGTCCGAGAAGAATGACGATGCGTCCGCGGGCACGCCCGCGGATGCGTCCGCTCGACCGCCTGAAGCAGCGCGAACGTCTCCGGACGCGCCCGAAACGCCAACCGACGACCTCGTACACACGTCCAACGCCTCCGCGTCCGAGCGCCCGCGCGCGAGCGACGCCGACCGCTCGCGCAAGACCCGTGACCCCCATCACCCGACGAAGCGCGTCGGGACGATGATCTACGACGAGGGGCGACTGGCGGGGTTCGTTCACACCGACGCCCGCGCGGCGGTCGCGTGGGGCGAGGCGGTCTTCGACCGCCTCGCCGACGACGCGACGCAGTTGGGCGCGGCCGTCGAGAGTTGAGACGCGTCGAAGGGAAAATCGTACACTGAGACTCCAGTACAACGAGCGAGACGCGACCGACCGTCTCCACGAGCTATTCGACCGACCGCTACAGCGGGGTCCAATCAGTTCTGAGACCTCGGTCGGGAACGTGCCACCGTTGCTGTGCGTCGTGCTCGTCAGCGTTGGCCGTTCGGAGTTCGATGGCCGCATCGACGGCTGGAACGAGCGACTGGACGCGCTCGGTGTCGTAGTCGCTGGGGAGGACGTAATGGGCCATCCCATTGTTGTCCCGGACGTGACCGCCGACCATGTCGAGACAGCGTCGGACCACGCTCTCGCCGTGATGCTCGACCAGCGGCGTGAGCGAGTCGATGCCGACCCGGAGGTCCGCGGGGTCCAGTCCCCCGGAGTGGTGCGCCACGTCCCGAATCGCCTCCGTGAGTCCCGACTGGAGACCGCGCAGGTGCGGGTCGGCCACGCAGGTTTCCCGAATCTCTGCGAGGTCGGACTGTGCGGCGCTCTCGGTGGTGACCGACCGCGGCGTGCCCGCGTGGTTCAACAGGCGCGTCGTCTCGGCCAGCGGCCGCGGGACCGTCTCGGCGTCGGGTAGTCGCTCGGTGACGCTCTGGGTCGTGGCGTCCGTGACCGCAAGCACCCGGTAGCGAAGCATCTCGGGGTCGCCCAGTAGCTGACTGCTCGCGCGGGTGAACACCTCTTGGGGCGCGTCCCCGACCACCAGCAGGGTACAGCCGGTCGCTTTCAACTCGTTCAACACGTTTCGGAACGCGGTCACTTCGCGGTCGGGCGGCCCGTCGTCGGCCCCTCGTGGAGTGGAGCGGTCCGTCGTCATGGCTATTACCATTTCTGACGTTCTCCCCATCCGTTTATAAATTTACCTCCTGATACTTACTGGATATAATGGCCTTCTTTTCTTCTACCAGAAAATATTTCCGTTTCTAGGCTCGCCGGAATCTCTCTTTCCGAATCGTCGCCCGGCCGCTGGCTCACCGCTCTGACGGGGTAGACGAGTTGGGCGACTCGGGCGGGGCGACCACGTCGGCGTCGGTCACGCCCTGCCCGTCGAACTCGGCGACGAACGCGTCGAGTCGGTCGGGGTCGTCCGCACCCGGAAGTCGCCGGTCCGCCGTCAGGCACTCTGCGTTGACGTTCAACCGGTCGCAGACGTGGTCCGCGGTCGCCTCCGCCATCCGCCGGTACGTGGTCAGTTTCCCGCCGACGACGCTCACGAAGTTCTCGATGCCGTCGTCAGTGTGGTCTAACCGGAAGAACCCGCGGGAGATACCTCGGCCGCCTCGCTCGTCCTCGTCTGGCCCGTACAGCGGCCTGACGCCCCACCAAGTGCGAACCGTCGGCGCGTCGGCGACCGGCGGGAGCATGGCGGCACACTCCGCGACGGTCTCCGAGAGTTCCCACTCCTCGGTCGAGTAGTCGTCGGGGTCTTCGACGCCGACGCTGGTGGTTCCGAGAACGACCTCCGAGTCGTGGGGCACGACGATGTCGCCGTCGTCCGGTGCGCGACACCGGTTCAGAACCGGGCCGAGACGGTCGTACTCGACGGATACCATCACTCCCCGCGTCGGTCGCATCTCGACGCTGACACCGGCCATCCCGGCGACTTGTCCGGCCCACGCTCCCGCCGCGTTAACGACGTAGTCCGGTTCGATTTGGGCGTCCACGGTCCCGCCGACCTGCACCGCGGTGATGCGCCCGTCGGCGACGGTAATTCCTTCGACGGGGGCGTGCGGGTGAATCGTCGCCCCGTGGTCGCGGGCGTCGGCCGCGTTGGCCGCGACCAGTCTGGAGGGGTAGACCACGGCGTCGGGAACCTCCATCGCCCGTTCCACGTCCGCCGCGAGGTCCGGGACGGCCGCGCTGGCGGCTTCGGCGTCGAGGGTCTGGGTCGGAATCCCGATTGCCTCGCAGGCGTCGCGCTTCTCCTCGAAGTACGCGGGGTCGTCGTCGGCGAGTTGGACGAACAACCCGCCGGTGTCGCGGATACACTCTCCGGCGATATCGGTGAGAATGCGGTTCTCCTCGATGCACTCCTCGGCCCCGACCGGGTCGGACTCGGCGTAGCGCGCCCCGCTGTGTAACAGGCCGTGGGACCGACCGGAGGTTCCGCCGGTGAGACCGCCCCTCTCGACGAGCGTGACGTTTACCCCGCGAAGCGCGAGGTCGCGGGCGATTCCGGTCCCGGTCGCACCGCCGCCGATGACGAGCGCAGTCGTCTCCATACGGATACTTCGGGCGCGCCTGTAAGTTTTTGACGGCGTCAGAACCCGCGTCGAATCTCGTCGGCGACGCCCGCGCTCGTCTCCGGGGTCGCCCGCGCCGTCGCGCCGACGGCGACGTACTGGCCGAGTTCTTCGTTGAGCCAGTCGGCCGAAATGTCGCGGTCCTCGTCGTACTCGCCCAGTTTCCGGTCGGCGTATTCGAAGGTGCCGACCTCCTCCGAGAGAACGTACTGGCCGAGGTTCGAGTTCCCGCTCGACGCGAGCGCGTCCTCGAACGCCTCGATGGCCGATTCGCGTATCTGCCGTACATCGGAGGCACTTTTGATGGTCGCGTGGTCGCCGTTGGCGACGCGCTCGCGCAGCGACTCGAACCCGCGGGCGCTGACCAACGTCTCGTAGACCGAGAGGACGACCTGCGCACGCTGGCCCGTCGCCTGTTCGTCTTCGAGTCCGTCGGCGTAGTCCAGTTCCCGATACAGCTCGCCCAGCGCGGTGGCGACCGGAGTCCCCTCGATGTCTCGCTCGACGAACGACGACGGCTCTCGGAGGTTGCCGTCCGGGAGGGCCGCCAGACGGTCTTCGAGGGTTCGGACCAGCGACTCCCCGACGGCGGTCATCTCCGACCGAATCGGGCGCGGGTCGGCGAGCGACGATTCGTACCGGTCGTAGAGATATTCGGCGTCGGCCAGCGCGGCCCGCGCTCCTTCGAGCGCCCCCGCACATTCGCCCACCCGTATCGGATTCTCGAGTCCTCGCCCGTATCGCTCGCCCGCGCTCCCGATTCGACGCCCGGCGAAGGCGACCAACTCCTCGATTTTCCCGTGGACTAGCACCGCCCGAATCGGCTCGTCACCGACGTAGCGCCACCGACCGCGAAAGGTCTCGATAGCGTCCCGAGTTCGGGGAATACGCTCTCGAACGTCTGCGAGCGCGAGTCCGGCGTCGATGGCTTCCCACGCCGCCGCGAGCGCTCGGGCGCTCTCGCGGGCCTCGCGGAGACTTTCCATCGCCTCGACTGGCGAGGGCGCGCTGGCAGCGTCGTCGAGCGCCCCAGTCGCCTCCTCGTGCATCTTCGAAATCTCATTCCGAATCGCGCCGTTGGGAATCTCCGTCGTGTCGAACGGCGTCGGAACCGGTTCGAGGCGGTCACGGACCGCCGCAGTCGTCTCGTCCAGTTGCGATTGCTCGACGGTAATCGGTATCCTTTCGGGTACCGTCGGCGGGACCGTCGAGAGTGCGTCACTCAGCGCTTCACCCTCGATTTCCGGCGATTCGTCTTCCCCGGAGAAGACGCCGATATCGCCGACTCCGTTGCACCCCGCCAGCGTCGCCGTTCCGGCGAGCGCGAGGAACCCGCGGCGGGTCGCGCGGCCCGCGTCCGCGGTGGAGCGGTCGCTCGTCATCGGTTCCCCTCCGTCGTGGTCTCGGTGCCGTTCGTCCCGGTTCCGGTACTATTCGTCGCGGTTCCGGTACTATCCGTCGTGGTCCCGGTGCCGTCCGTCGTCCGCTTCGGGCCGAAGTCGGGCCGGTCGGTCGTCGTTTCGTCGTCCGGTCGCCGTCGCGGGCGGCATCCGCTACTACTCCACCCGGACCCGTGGCCCCGAATTGCCTCCGGGTCGAGTGCCTCCGGGATTCGAATCAGCCACGAGACACCGTCCTTCGCCTCGGCGCGACAGGACGTGTCGGGGTCGCGGTAGTAGCTCCCGTAACTGGTGTCGATTTCCGTCTCGGACCATGTGACCGAGCAGAGTTCGAGGGAGTGACACTCTCTGACCGAGTGATACTCGACATAGATTGTCTCTCCGTCGAAGTCGGTGTCCGCGACGAACTGGCGCGCTTCGGCCGCGCCGTCCACGTCGGCGACCCACAACCGGTCGGCGGTCTCGGCCGACGCGACAACTCCGCGGCGTCGCGCGGCGTCCGGTGGTTGGTCACTTGACGGTGCCGTCGTCGTATCTCGTTGGTCCTCGCTCGGTACCAGAACGGTCGGTTCCTCCTCGGACCGTCGGAGGGCGAAGTGGTCCGGTACCGCCCCGGTGGGTCTCCCCGAGGAGTGGTCCGAAACTCTGGTCGCCGTTCTCTCCGTCGAATCGCTACATCCGGCGAAGCCGACGAGGAGGCCGACTGCGCCGTGGAGGAGGTGTCTGCGTGTGCGGGAAACCATGTCCGTAACTGGTCTGCGAGACTTCCTCAATCCTCTGAATCTGCTGTGTCGTTGAAACGTCGGTGGGCAGTCTTTGGCGGACAAACGACGAACCCCTCGATAGCTCGAAATATTTTGAGACGATTGCGGAGTTCGTCACGTCGTCACGCGCTGGACAGACCGCACTGCGACTCAAAAACTCCTACGACCGCGGAAAAGCGCGGGTGGCGACGGGGCTAGCTGACGGCGGGAAGAAGGCGGCGGAGCCGCTGGTCCAGCGGGCGAAGTCGGTGGCGCTCGCGTATCGTTGCCCGATTAGACAGTCGGAGTGCTAGGTGTCGCCTCGGCGTCGAAAAGCGAGAGAATCTGCTCCGAAGCCTCGACGATTTCGGTCTCCGAAGTCTCGCCGCGGAACGAGATTCGGTGTTCTGACCAGTTGAAGTAGAACTTCGCGTCCGGAGTCGCTTCGATTCGGACGTAGCCCGCGTACAGCTTGTGGTTGCTCTCGAAGTACGGTGAAACGATGTCGCTCTCTCGGAGGTCCCCGGAGCCTTGGAAGTGAATCGTATTGACCTCCGCTACGGTTTCATCGCGGAACCAGACCTGCGTGTACGCGTCGGCGAGTCGTTCTCCGAACTCGCTTCGAAATTCGCCGTCGAAGCTCGGCTTCTGCGATTCGGGTTCTTCTGTCTTCCAATCGAGTGCGTGCCGAAGAAGGTTGTAGATGCCACCTGCCCGTTTGTCGGTGTTGACCCGAATTGCGATTACGTCGCTTTCGGGCCGGAATACGGCGACGGCAACGATTTCCGTGCGCTCCTCTCCCTCGACGGTGAAGTGTCGAGAGACGGGCACGTAAAGGAGCGAATCGGTCAGGACCGACCCAGCGATCTGAATCGTTCCGGTCTCGTTATCTGGCGTTTGTTGGTCGTTTAGCGCGATTCGACCGGCGAACTCGTCTAACGGTTCCGTTATCGGTTCCGCGCTCTCGAAGTAATTGACGCGTTGAAATCCACTGATACCGAACTCGGTCCGGAACTTCGACCACTGACTGTCGGGTATCGAATATCGGACTAGCGTTCCGTTGGTTTCTCTGCTCTGTTCGGCGAGTCCCCACTGGAAGGACTCGTGGAGATACGACTTCTCTCGAAGACAGACCTGAGCCTCAGACATTTTTGTAGGCATATAAAATCAGAGAAGAACAATGATAAATCTTCCTTTAGATGGATTAGACAACGGTATCTCTTCGTTATCCTCTGTCGAATGCGGTCAGGGACGAACAGATTCGAAGGAGCGGCGTCGGCGTCGATTCTCGGGGATATCTACGGATGGCTCCCACCGTTTTTTTCTGATTTTTCGTGCCACGACGACAGCGCGGCCGCAAAAATAAGCCCGTCGAGCGTCGTAGCGAGGTGTAAATTAATACCTTTGACATCCTATCCAATTTTTTTCTATGAAATATTTAGAAAATTAGATAGTTGTCGGCGCTCGATACACATTTGTGATGGCAAAAACCGAAAACCTCACCGAATGGCTCGTGAACAACCCGAAGCTGATGGGCGCGCTCTGGGCGATGATGATTCTACTGTCACAGGTCGGAAATGTGGTTGCCCAAGGAGCAGGCTCACGAATCGGACCTTAAAGATTAAGATAATCTTCCGTCCACAGTAACTCGCTGTCAACTATTACTGGCTCTGACCCGTCTTCGAATGTTTCTTGAAACTCGTTGATGGTTACTCGCTCCCCGGTACCTCTTCCTACTGCAACGTGCTGGGGGTCAGTATGGTCAATGTATGTCCGTAATGTGGAGCCGATGTCATAAATTCGAGATGGGTACGAGCATGTTTCTACTGTTATCTCGTTACCACTGATTTCTTCGTCTGACTCTTCTGTGATATGGAAAATAGTTGGAACACCGGTCTCACACTGTGCGAGCGTCACGCCGGGATCACCGAGAACGACGTACTCTCTCCCGAGCGACGTGTGTTCGCGCACGATGGTCATCGCGTGGCCGATGCTGAATCCGTGATGAAACAGTCGCGCCAGCGTCTCCCCGACCTCGACAGCGCCCTCGTTCCAGAGGTCGCCGAGGCTCACGACGGCCGCGCTCGCGCCAGCCTCGATTAGCGAGACGCCTTGGTCGTGCGAGCGACAGCCGTTGAGAAGCACCGTGGTTGCGCCGGTTTCATCAAGGGTATTTGCGTCGAGAATCCCGTCCGAACACTGGAAACCGAGACCGTCGATGTGGCCGACGAAGTGGAACATGTCGGTGTCCTCGGCGAGCAGGTCTCGGAGTCGGGCAGTCGAAACGTCGAACTCGCAGGTGACGCTGGCCCGCAACTCCTCGCGGTCGGCGTAGATTTCGGCGGCCGAGTCCCACTCCTCGCGCATCTGCTCGTCGTTGCAGACCACCGTGATTTCGACCGTACCGTCCTCCGAGGCGGTCGATTCGTGTTCGAATGCCGGTTCGAGCAGTTTGGTTCCCTCAAGCGGCGTCCGGTCGCCTATCCACGCCTGTTCGAGGGCGTTGGTCTCCGGGAGCGAGATGTAGTCCCCCACGTCCGGCACGCCCCGCGCCGCGGCCGCGTCGGCCTCGCTCTCACCGTCGCAATCGCTCTCGTCGTCTCGTTCGTTGTCGGCGTCCGCCACGCCTTCGCAGTGATTTCGCTTGGTCGAGCGCACGCGACTGGCCGTCCGGACGAAGGCGTCCAGCGCATCGCTGGTCTTCTTTTGGGTCTCCGTCGGCGACCACTCCTCCTCGGGTTCGGGCTTGACCTGCACCAGCGAGAGGTCGTTGACGACGTAGGGCAGGAATCGCGCGGCGTCGGGACCGGGGGCGGTCTCGACGTGCGTGACCCGGTGCCACGGCGTCTCGATGGTCTCGTAGGTCTCGTCGGGCACCGCGAGGTACGCCGCGAGTCTGTCGGCGGGCGAGGCCTCGTACAGCGCCTTGAAGTCGAACTCCGCGACGGACTCCAGCGCCGCGCGCTCGTGGAGTTCGTCCGGGTAGAGTCCCTCGGTTCTGGTCACGCAGTCGAGCAGAAAGACGCGCTTGAGAATCTTTTCGACGGACTCGCCGACGGCGGTCACGTCGTCGCCGAGGAATCGGTCGATGCCCGAGTCGGTCGTCAGACGAGCGCTCTCGCCGGGGACGACCGCCGCGCCGAGGTAGTAGGCCAGCGGCGCGACGGTGTAGACGTGACCGTACTCCGCGGGGACCGAGATTTCGATGCCGGTGTCGGGAGTCTCCAGCGCGTCGGGAATCGACAACTCCTCGCCACGCTCGATTCGCGGCGGGTGGCCTCGAAGAGTGGGCCACGCTCGCTCTGGACTGGTCGTCTTCAGCGCCGAGGAGAACGCGGACACCGCTTGCATCATCGCCTCGGGGTCGTCAGGGACCGTAATCGTCGCCGCGGGGGAACTGTGGTACGACCGCGCGCCGACCGTGACGGCGGTCTCCTCGTCGAACTCGATTTCGACGCTATCGTCGCTCGCGTCGATGGTTATCTCGCCGGTCGTCCGCAGGTAGACTTTGAGAGGTGAGTGGAATTCGAGCAGGTACTCGTCGTCGGGGAACTTCCGCGTGGTCGGCAGGTCGATGGACGCCCGATGGTCGCCATCGGGCGTCCGAACCTCCGTCGGAACCATGTAGGGAAAGCGGAGTCGCCCGGCGCGAATCCGGCACGCCGTCGAGACCGGGAAGGCGAACTCGTCGGGGTCGGCGTCGGTCGGGTTCACCGCCGAGTCGGTCAGCACCGAGAAGTGCCGGGTCTCGATGGGATCGACGATATCGAGACCAGTCTCGTCGGACAGCGGACTGAACGTCGGGTGCATAGACATTAGGTGCGGCCTCCTGAACTGTCCGTTTCATATCGGTGACCCGGTAAAAACCCTCGGTCGCGTCGAGGGGCATTGTTCAGATTGATAGTTGAGCGACACCGTTCGACACCGAATTTCTCCAAGATGGAAACAGTATATGAGAGTGATAATTCAGCCGCATGCAGGTGGATACTGAGCTTCATCAGCGGTTCCGGTGTCGCCTCTCGCTCCACAAAATCGAACTCGATCCAGTCGCTACACTCGTTGAGGCGGCTGAATTCTGGCATAGGAGCCAAGAATTCCAACCGCCTCATCCTTCAATCCATATCTGAACAGTTCCAATACGGTATTTCATTTGCATTTTATCCAAAGTGTGCTCTGCACTAATATTATTCAATTAACATATATGCCTGCCGTCTATCTTCTCCTTCCATGACGGATCCTGTTGAAGAAGTACGATGGACAGACGCTGAACTAGATAAGCATCGTCAGATTGCTGAAAATAATTTCATCGAACAGCGAATGGAACAGGGTGTAGAAGACTATCTTGAGGTCTATCATCAAAAAGAATCTGCTGTGCGTAAGTTCTTCGAGCGAACGGACGATCTACGGAACTTATCCGGTGACCTCTTCGTTCGGAACCCGGACTTCACTACGCCTGCTCGTCACGTTACTGCACCACCGATTAGTCAAGACGACCTTGATACTATCGTTGGTGAAAATATTTCAAAGCGAAAGACCATCCCACGCGACGCGGCTGATGAGGGAGTATGGGTCATTGAACAACTGATTGACCCTGAACGGTTCCCCTGGATCGAAGACGAGAGACCCCCGACAGACGAAGAACGGGAGATTGCAATCAAAGCAACTGCTGGCATTTGGGCAGTTAAACGAACGCAGACGAATCGTAGAAATGACCCCGCACAAGAACAGGAAGAGCACATCTTGGAGACGTTGAAATCCGCTGGGCTACGAGAGAAAAGCATTACGCGAATTCAGTCACGAGAGGAACTGGATCAACTTCCGGCAGGGTGTGTTGCACACCAAGTCTATGTACGGAGTTCAGAGGCAGATATCACGGTGAGGCTACAGGACGGACGTCTTCTAGCAATCGAAGGGAAAGTGTCTAACAGTAGCCTGAATAGCATCAAGAGATTGATTCACGAAGTTGGTGACAAAGCGAGTAATTGGAGAGAAGAATTCGGCGATAATGTCGTCCCAGCTGCTGTACTTTCAGGTGTTTACGACCGAAAACACCTGAAGGAAGCCCAAAACGACCGAGATATCCTCATCTTCTGGGAGCATAATCTAGATTCACTCGTCAATTTCGTGGAACAGACCACATAGAATCAAACGAAGAACTATCGGAGAATCTGCTCTAAGTAGGCGTCAATCTCAGCAACTACCGATTCGGGGTCGGACTCGCCACTTCGAGCAGATTCTCGAAGATGATCAAATAACTGAGCGAGGTCTGTAACTGTTTCAGGGTCTAGTTCACGAGGGTCAAGCACCGGAACGGTTTCGAGTTCATTTGGTTCGATTTTATCCATCCCCGTACTGTAGGTTCGACCGCTCCGTCGCACGACCTCGTCGGCAAATCCACTATTCAAGTACGCTAACAACGCCTTCAACTCAGAATCTTCCAGATTCACATCTTCGTAGATTGCATGTAAGTTATTCAGGCTTCTTGCACAGGTTTCGTTCAGGATAAATCGGCATCCGCCACGAGACATATACGTCACGAGAATCGGTGCTGGATCACGACGGTCAACGACATACCACGGATTACGGTTTTGCGCTAAGTAGCTGTCGTCAGCCTGCACGTCGTCGCTTACCCCGTACTTTAGATACTCGACGACGTTCGGGTTCGAGTGCGGGTTCGGATTCTCTTCTACCGAGGTATCGCCCGTGTATTCGCTTAGACGAGCGTTTCCCTCTGTCTCTCGCTGTTTCTGATACTCTGTCCAATCCCAATCGAGATCTTCGAGATGGTACAACAACCAGACTTCATCACCCTCCTTGCGTTGGCGGTTCCAGTCTTCTTCCTGGTAGTCTAAATACGGAACGCTCCGGGAGTTCCGGATTAGTGGTGACAGATACTCTTCTTCGAGTTCCCATTCCTCAACATCTTCCTGAGTCAAGCAGAAGTAGGAGTTCGCTCCCGTGGCAATCCCACGATTCACCGTTGCGAGTTCCGTCAACGGTGTCAACTGGCCCGTTTCGATATCTAGCGGATCAAATAACTCAGTCCACTTGTCCTCAGCCTCCAATTGGTCTTGCTGTACGACATTCACGAACCCCCACTCAGTTTTGCCTTCAATGCTATCTGTAATCGCGTTCGACAATACCTCTTTTCCGGGGTAGTCATCGACGCGGATGAACCGCGTCAATTCGTCGGACCCTCCATCGCTCTCCCGTTCGAGGAAACTCACGAGACTCGTCGTCATCGCTTCATCGAATACCGAACTCTCGTCTCGGTCGAACAGAACGAGTGCTTTGATGTCGTACTCGTCTATTAAATACTGTTTCAGCGACTCTCCGTACCCCGTTTCCAGAAATTCGCTCGGAGTGATAAACGAGGCACGACCATCCGGTTTCAGGAACTTGGCTGCGTGGTAGTAGAAGTACGCGTACATCGTCGACAACGCACTCACATCTCGCCCGAGTTCCGCTTCGACCTGTGAGTTGATTTGGGTCTTGTACTCGCCAGATAGTTCGTGATGACGCGTGTACGGTGGATTTGAAATGACGCCGTCGACTTCTCGGTCCAAATCGTCCGGTGTAAGATTCAGAAAGTCGCCAGCACGGAGATTATGAGGGCCACCTGGATCAAGTAGGTGTAGCGAGGTGGCACCCATTACGAGCGCCAGTTCGTTCAGGTCCGCGCCATGAATTTCGTCAAGCGTCACCGAATCGGATTTGCTTCGCTTTTGTCGGTAGGTCGCTGTAGATAGTGCTCCGGCACCCATCCCTGGATCAAGTACCTGTTCATCACCTGTCGGTGTAATCCACGCTGCCATCAGGTCCGCAATCGCCGTCGGCGTCCGAAATTGGCCTAACTTCCTTCGGGACTCCTGCGGAGTTAGCGATTCGAAGAGGCCGCCAATTTCCTCTGCAGGTTCATCGACGGCTATTAGCCGGTATCGAGCCTCGACCAAGTCGGCAAGTTCAGTGCGCTCTACAGTCCAAGCGACTTCGTCTAGAACGTACTCGCCGAACGCCGGGTCATCCGTCGTTTCTTCCGCAGTTTGGAACGCCTCTCTGAGGTTCGAATCTAATTCGGGGAGGCGATCACACTGGTGGTACTGTTCGTATATAGTAGCCTTCAGCAGCACGTTGAACGCTGCTTGACGAGCGACGACCACTAGCGGCTCGTCAAGACGGTCAAGCCCTTGTAGCTCGCACCACTCATCTACCTCGCTGTGGATTTCCGGAGGGACCCCTTCATCGAGTTGCTGGTAGATCTTCTTGGCAGCAGCCTCGATAGTCGTTTCGAGGGTGACGGGGGTACTCATTCGTCAGTCGTCTTGTCTTCTTCCCAGTCGTCGAGAATACGATTAATGAGGTCATCGAAAGACTCGTCCATATTCCCGTGAGATTTGAGGCGCTCGTGGGTTTCTTCGTATATTTTGATGTTTTTGTAGTCCGGCATTGGTCCGTTGGGGACTAGTTCGACTGAGGCCCACAATGTATCTTGTCCATCGTTTGTGTGCTGAGTGTGCTGAGCAAACTCCATATTCTAGAGACACCGTATGTTTTCAAGGCTAGAAAAGGTTTCCATCGATACAGCTATGAAATAGATTGATAGAGGGCGGCTGGCTGTACCCCGTCGCTCGATGTCTCGACGACCACGCCCGAGGGCCCGGTCCACTCCACCGCGGTCAGCAAGGACGACATCGAGGTCCGCTACTACGACTCCGACGCCGAGACCGTGTACGTCGAGCAGGTTCTCACGGGCCTGCCGGAGCGAGGGGGACGTGTTGTTGGTTCGGCCGAGACTCGTACAACGGTCATTGCGTCACGGTCTACGCGTATCGGACCGCTGGGCATGGCGGGTGGAACCTCCCGCGGGTGTACTGTCCGGGAAGAACCGCCAGCAACACCTCGACCAACTACTCGCCGTCCGAGGGAAGGTTGTCGGCACCGACCCCGTGTTGCCGTTCGCCGAGGTTGCGGCCTTCCAGTGCACCCATGACAACTGTGGCGCGATTACCTATGCCGAGCAGCCTATGGAAGTGTGGTCCCACCGTACGCCTGCGAGGAGTGCGAGCGGAAGAGACAAGAATCCCAGTAACAATTTTTCGGGAACACCCATGTACTCCTCCTTCTTGAACTTCAGCATAACGCGAATGCAACCCGGCGAGGAGATCACGTTCACGATCAAAAATAAAATTGAGATGGCTGGAGAAGGCTGGGATAGCAACGGAATAGAACACACGATTGTTGCTCCAGACGAAGACCCTGCAGACGATTCGGGCGGCTAAGAATGTCAACGATAATTACGTCGCCACCGGGGTCGGTAAACGGCGAAGGCCTTCGTTTTCGGATGCCTTCCGCAAGGCACAGTTCATCCCAATCTTAACACGACCCGTCGGACGACCCAACTCGCTTACCCGTCGTCGCTCTCGCCGACTGCGCCGTCCCGATCATCCTCGCCGTCTCCATCATCTACTCGCTCCATCTCGACCGACCCCGCGGGCACGCGATATCGCCGGAGGAGTCGCTTGGACGCGTCGGCGGCGTCCACGCTTCGGTCAACGGCGTAGGCCGAGTACGTCAGTTCCTCTCGGGTCACGTCCACGACGGCGTAGCCCCAGTGACTGCTGTCGAACCACTCGACGTGCGGGTTCTCCGCCCGGAGCGCGCTGACGAGCGTGTCGGTTCCCGTGTCGGGCAACTGCCCGCTCGCCACGAGGTTGTCGCTACTGACTGCGGGAGCCATGAACTCGACGCCGACGCGCTCGCCGCGGTCTCCCTCTCCGTCGCCCCTGCCGCTCCCCTCCGCAGTCAACTCGTAGCTAGTCAGCAGATAGCCCGCGAGATAGCTGTGCATGTCGCCGGTCAGCGCGACGACGTTCTCGGCGTCGGCGTCCGCGAGACTCGACAGGACGCGCTCGCGCTCGGTTCGATAGCCGTCCCACGCGTCGGCGTTGACCGTGATGCGCCCGTCCTCAAGAAACCGGAACGCGGTCGCCAGCACCTCGTTGCCCCAGAGTTTCCACCGGGCGTTCGAGTCGGTCACGCCCTCCGTGAGCCACCGCCACTGGTCCTCGCCGAGCATCGTCCGGCCGGGGTCCTCGACGGCGGTTTCGACCGGCACGGCGACGGTCTTCTCGTCCGCGCCCGGCGGGTTCGAGCGGTACAGTCGCTCGTCGGTCACGAACAGGTCCGCGAGGTCGCCGAACTCGAACGACCGATAGAGCCGGAAGTTCTCCCGGATGGCGTCGGGAGCGAGTTCTTCGCCGGACGGTTCGTATCGTGCTCGGACCGGGACGTACTCGGTGTAGGCCCGAATCCCGCTGACGTACAACTGGCGCATGAACTCCGGGTCGTCGCCGCGCGGGTGTTTCTCGGTCGCTGGCGCGTCGGCGTCGTAGTCCCACCACCTGTCGCCGACGATTTCGTGGTCGTCCCAGGTGTGAATTAGGGTGTGATTGCGGAGCGCGCGCCGGAGCAGTTGGTCTGAGCGATACCGCCGGTAGAGATACCGGAAGTCGGCGAGTCCGTGGGCCTTCTCGTTTCCGGTCGGGAGGTCGAGCGACCGGTCGCCGACGCCGTCGCCGCCCTCCTCATAAATGAAGTCTCCGAGGTGGACCAGAAAGTCAACGTCCTCGTCGGCGATGCGGGCGAACGCGCCGAAGTAGCCGTGGAGGTAGTGGTTGCACGAGGCCACCGCGAGACTGAGCGAGTCGGGACTCGCGCCCGGTTTCGGGAGCGTCCGACACCACCCGACTTCGCTGGCCGCGCCGTCGTAGACGAATCGGTAGGCGTAGCGCCTGTCCGCGCTCAACTCGCCGTCCACGTCCACCGTCGCGGTGTAATCGCGGTCCGGGCCGACCCGCTCGGCCGGGACTTCGCCGCGGTAGACGGCGTTTTCGAACGCCTCGCTCTCGGCGACTTCGACGCCGAGTCTCGTCTCCTCCGAGTACGCGTCGGGGTCGAGTCGCGTCCAGAGCAGGACGCCGCTTGGTGTCGGCCCACCGCTGGCGACCGAGTGGGGAAAGACCGACCGCGCCTGCTCGCGGTTGATTTCGAAGCCGTCGGTTCCGTCGAGCGAGTCCGGAACGAGTCGCGGGACCGTGGCGTCGGCCGCAGCGAGCGCCGACAGCGTGGTCCCGAGCGTGGCCGCGCTCGCCGCTTTCAACACGTCGCGCCGCGTCCTCTGTCGCTCTGACACGCACGTTTCCACGCTATCGGCGCGCATATAGCTGCGGGCTAGCACACCTACCCTCCGCTCCGGATGTGTTAATTATTATCACCTAACCGTATTATTTATGTACTGGTCCCCTCATGGCCCTTATATGGAACGCGCACTCGCCGTCGTTGATGCCGAGGAGTCCACGAAGGCGTTGGTCCGCGAGGCGGGGGAAATCGCCGCCGCCGTGGACGCCGAACTGGTATTGCTCCACGTCACGACCAACGACGAGTACGAGAAGACCCGCCAAACGATGGAGTCGATTCCGACCGACGCAACCGGCTACTCCGCCGAGAAGGCCCGCGAAGGAGCCGAGAACTTCGCGGCCGACGTGGGCCGCGAGGTGCTGGAGGGCATCGATGTCGAGTGGGACGCGGTCGGCGCGCTCGGCGACGAGCAGAGCGAAATCCTCGACGCCGCCGAGGAACGCGACTGCGACCACCTGTTTATCGCGGGCGAGAAGCGCTCGCCCACCGGCAAGGCGCTGTTCGGCGACCTGACCCAGTCGATTATCCTCAACTTCGGTGGCCCGGTGACGGTCGTGACGGAGTAGAGTCGGGGTTTGGCTTTGTGTTCTTTCTGGGTATAGTCGTGCCGAGCCGCGTCTGTGGACTCGGTAGCGGAAGTGGCGAGTCGTCGGAGCTAGCTTCAGGCGTGAGCAACTCATAACGCACAGCACCGCCCACGACGGCTACGTCCTCCCCACGCGCCGAGAAGTCCGCAAAATCGACCGCTACCCACCGAACGCCCCACTTGCTCGGAGGCCAACGACTTTCCCCACAGCCCCCGAATAGCCGGTCATGAGCCTCTACGAGCGGGTCGCGGACCTGCCTTTGACCGTCGAGGGCGTCGCGTACGAGCGCCGCGAGCGCGAGACGACCAAGTTCACCCGCGCGACCACACTCGTCTCGCTGTCGGGCGATGGCGAGGTCGGGACGGGCGAGGACGTGACTTACGACGCCGAACTGCATCCCATCCCCGATGAGTTCGACCTCGCTGGCGAGTACACTCTCGACTCGTTTTCGACTGAAATCGGGCGTCTCGACCTCTTTCCCGACGAGCGCGATGTTGACGACCACTTCCGGCACTACCGGCGGTGGGCCGTCGAGAGCGCGGCGCTCGACCTCGCGCTCCGGCAGGCCGACACCGACCTCGGCGCGTTGGTCGGCCGCGAGTACGACCCCGTGCGGTTCGTCGTCAGTCCCGTCCTCGGCGACCCGCCGAGCGCCGACCGAATCCGCGCGTGGCACGACCGGGACCCCGACTTGGAGTTCAAACTCGACGCCGACGAGGGGTGGACCGACGACCTGCTCGCAGACCTCTCGGGCGAGGGCGTCCGCGTGGTGGACTTCAAGGCCTACTACGAGGATAGCGAGGTCGCGGGGGAGCGCGGATGCCGACCTCTATCGGCGAGTCGCCGAGGCGTTCCCCGACGCGATTCTGGAGGACCCCGCGTGGACCGACGAGACGGCCGAAGCCCTCGCCGACGCCCGCAATCCCGTCTCGTGGGACTACCCGATAACTGGCGTCGGGAGCGTCCGCGACCTGCCCATCGACCCCGATTGGCTGAACATCAAGCCCTCGCGGTTCGGGTCGGTCGAGTCGTTGCTCGACACTATCGAGTTCTGCGAAGCGAACGGGATTCAGATGTATGGCGGCGGCCAGTTCGAACTCGACGCGGGGCGTCGCCACCTCCATTTGCTCGCGTCGCTGTTCTACCCTGACTGGCCAAACGACGTGGCTCCGACCGCGTACAACGACTCCGAAGCACCCGAGAATCTGCCGCCGAGTCCTCTCGCTATCGGGGACGTTCGCGGATTCAGGTGACTGGCCGGTCGCTCCCGATTCTCTCCTGTGGCTCGGCCCTCTTTTTACGTCGTCGAAATCTCGAAGCGGGCGCCGCCCGTCTCGCTCTCGCAGACGCGGACGTTCCACTCGTGGGCGTCCACGATGCTACTGACGATAGAGAGACCCAGTCCCGACCCGTCCTCGGCGGTCGTGTGGCCGTGTTCGAAGACCTTCTCGCGCTCTTCGGCGGGGATGCCCGGCCCGTCGTCGGCGACGTAGAACCCGTTCGAGCTATCGAACGCGGTGTGTGACTCCTCGGAACTGGGGTCCGGAATTGACTCCTCGCAGGGCGTGACGCCGTCGCCCAACCGGCCGACTGAGACGGTCACGTCGTCGCCCGCGTGTTCGACCGCGTCGTCGTCCGCAGGACGACTGCTCGTGGAGCCGTGCTCCACGGCGTTTCGAAACAGGTTCTCGAACAGTTCCTTCAAGCGCCCCTCGTCGGCCTCGATTTCGCCGAGACCGTCGCCCACGTCGATGGTCGCACCGCCGGTCGAGACCGTGCCCCACGAGTGTCTGACGATGGTTTCGAGGTCCAGCGTCTCGGTCTCGCTCACGTCTTGGCCCTGCCGGGCGAGTTTCAGCAGGTCCTCGATGAGCGACTCCATCCGTTCGAGCGCCGACACGGTCTTCTCGAAATGTTTCTCGTCGCCGGTCTCGCGGGCGAGGTCGAGGTGGCCCTGCGCGACGTTGAGCGGATTCCGCAGGTCGTGGCTGACGACACTGGCGAACTCCTTGAGACGCTCGTTCTGGCGCTCGACCTTCTGCTTGCGCTTTCGACGCTCGGTTACGTCGCGCGCCGACCCGAGGTGGGCCTTCCGGCCGTCGTAAGAGATTGCCTGCACGCTCAACTCGACGTAGCGTATCTTACCCTCCTGGGACCGGATGCGCAACTGGTAGTGGGGCGAGTCTCCCTCGGACTCGCGGCGCTTGATGAGTTCCCGAACGCGGTCGCGGTCGTCCTCGTGGACGACGTTCCAGATGGGCATTCCGAGCAGCTCCTCTTCGCTGTACCCCGTCATC
Organism: Halorussus pelagicus; assembly: GCF_004087835.1. Taxonomy (NCBI): domain Archaea; kingdom Methanobacteriati; phylum Methanobacteriota; class Halobacteria; order Halobacteriales; family Haladaptataceae; genus Halorussus; species Halorussus pelagicus. The sequence goes on along the minus strand of NZ_CP035120.1, from coordinate 177,649 downwards.
TCCGAGACGCGGTCGTTGACGAACCGGAACTGCTTGCCACTGTGGATGAAGATGGCGTCGTGGCTTCCCTCTACCAGCGTCCGGTATTTCTCCTCGCTCTCGCGGAGCGCCGACTGGGAGTCGATGCGCGAGATGACCGCCGTGACGTGACTCATCAGCACCTCGGCGAGTTCGAGGTCGTCCTCGTCGAAGGCCATCGCCTCGCGGGACCCGGCCTGAAAGACGCCGTAGTCGCCGAGAGGCACGCTGAGGATGGACCGGTACTGCTCTTGGACCGGGTCGGCCTCGTTCATCGTCCGAACGTCCTGAATCAGAAACGATTCGCCGTTCTGGAACGTCCGCCCGGCGAGTCCCTTGTCGGCCTCCAGCGCGTCGTAGCCGTCGTTTGGCATCTCGGTCGAGGTCGCTTTCGGAACGAGATACCCCTCCTCCACTACGTCGATACCGCAGATATCGAACTCCAAAATCCCCTCTGCGGCGTCCACGCCGAGGCGGTAGACCTCCGCCTCGCTGGTACAGGTCTCCATTTCGGAGGCAATCTCGTGCAACTCCTCTATCTTCCGTTTCTCTTCTCGTAACTGTTCGGTCATGCTCGTTTTTGGGTCTCTGCCGGACCTTCTCGCCCGCGCTCCGGTCCGCCCTCCGTTCGCATTCGTCTGATTACTCGTCTACTGCGGTCAAAATAAGTTTCCCCATGCCGCTGGCTGTAGGTTCGTCGGGACTCCCACTCGCCCGACTCCGCGTCGGTCGTCCAACATGCGTCGATGCCAGCGGGAACACCCCGCGGCGGAGCGGTTCGTATCCTTCCGGCCACTGCCCAGTTAATCCAACCCATGTCGCGGTCTCTGTACCGCGATATTATGTCCCACACCTAAAAATACGTGTCATTTGCGCCGCGGCGACGCCACCGTTCGCGTATTTCGTCGGCGATGACCTGAATCGCCCCGCACTCGTCGGAGAGTTCCGACGCCGAACTACCAGACCATCTGTCCGTCATCGGTCACGGTCCCGACGTAGAGCAGGTGGGCGTACGGCACGAACGCGATGAACTCGCCGCTCTCGTCGAAGAGTTCGACGCCGTAGTCGCCTTCCTCGTAGTCCTCGCACTCTATCTGTTCGCCGTCGGTGATCTGTGCTTTGAACATCGCCGATATATTGGCAACGCCGTCGGGCAAATGGTTGTCGGCGAACCGCGAGACGACTTCCCCGTCGCCGACCGTTTTTTGCTCCGGGACGCGACCCGGTTTCCATGACCGACGAAGTCGAGCGAGCGCAGGCCCGCGAGCGCGCCGCGGAACTGCTTGCGGACGCGGGCATCGTCCTTATAGACGACGAGCGTGACAGGATGGAAGTCGTAGAGTATGGTCTCGCCGACCTCGAAGCGGTCGGGGGACCGAAATCGTCGTCTACGTCAACGACGACCGCCACTGCGCGAAGGAACTCGTCCTGTTCCCCGGCCCGAAAATCGACCGGATGGCAGGGAGTTGCTGACTTTCTCGACTCATCCCCGAACCCTCGCCACCACCCTGTCCCCGACCCACAGCGCGCCGAACGCGATGGCGGTCAGCGCGAAGTGATTGCCGACCAGACTCGTCACGATGCCGATAGAGTAGGCCGCGCTGTCCAGTTCCAGCGTCGGGAGGGTCCCCCAGTGCCACTGCAACGCATACCACGCCGTGAGCGCGCCCGCGCCGAGGTGCGGGGCGTGTCGAACGCCCGCCGTGGCCACGCTCGACCCCTCGAACTCCCGGAAGGCGTCAGCCCGGAAGATGAAGGGCACGTAGAGGAAGACGAGGGCGTAGACGAAACTCGACCCGAGGACGCTCTCGGCGCCCTGCGCGTACTGGCCGACGATGACGAGGACGACGGAGACGACCAGCGTGACGAACGAGTACATGAAGACGGCGTAGCCAAACACCAACAGGTACGCGCCGTGGCGTCGCGCTCGCTCGGTACACCGGTAGGAGTTCCGGACCGCCACTGACGACGTGAGCAGAAAGAGGAGCAGTATCGCGCCGACCGACCCGGTCGTCGCTCCGGTCTCGGCCGCGGCCTGCTGGAACCTGATGAGGTACACCGAGAGCGCGCCGAAGATGCCGATGACAGTGAACAGTTGGTGGTTCGACTCCAGAAACTCCTCTATCGACGGCGGTCGCTCGTCGGTTTCGTCACCGTGTACCTGCGCGGCGAGTTCGCCCCAGCGACCCATGGGTAGACGACCCTAATCGGCGTGCATAAACCCGGCGTAACCGGGATAGTACAGGTCAGCTACGGTATCTGTAGCCGTTCCGGGACGAATACTGAGCGATTAGTCCGACGAGGCTTCGGCCGAACTCGTGGCCGGTTCGGACTCCGAGTCGGCGGAGTCCGCGGAGTCGGCGTTCGATTCGGGGTCCTCGCCCCGAAGCAGTCGCTCGGCCCGGTCGCGGTCCTCGGGATAGCCCACGTCAACGCGCCAACCGTCCATCCGGATGGCGTCGATGGTGCGGCCGCTCTGGATGAGCAGGTCGATGGCCTCGCTGATTTCGTACTCGCCGCGATTCGACGGTTGGACGAGATGACACGCGTGGAAGATGGCGGGCGTGAACGTGTAAAAGCCCGTCATCACGAGATTGCTCGGCGGGTCCTCGGGCTTTTCCACCACATCGGTAATCTCGCCGTAGTCGTTCGTGTCACAGACCCCGTAGCGGTCGGCCTCCTCGTAGGGCACCTCCTCGGTCAGGAACGCCGCGTCCGCCCGGTCTTCCTGTTGTCGCTTCTTCACGTCGCCGAGATTCGCGTCGAAAACGTTGTCACCGAGCATCAGCATGAAGTCGTCCTCGATGTGTTCCTCAACGGTGAGCAAGGCGTGTGCGAGACCTTTCTGCTCGCGCTGGTGAGAGTACGTGATGGGCACGCCCTCGAACTCGTCGTCGTAGTGTTCGATGATGTCCTGCTTGCGGTAACCCACCACGACCACGAACTCGTCGGCCCCCAATTCGGCCAACTGCTCGAAGCAATGGGTGAGGATTGGCTTCCCGTCGATTTCGACCATTCCCTTGGGCTTGTCGTCGGTCAGCGGCCGGAGGCGAGTGCCCTTTCCGGCGGCTAAAATAACGGCTTTCATGTTCCCATCCCCCACGGACACGTCCACTCGGTATTAGAAAAAATCCTTGGCCAATTTGAATGCCCTAACGAACGGCAAAATCATGGTTGTAAATACCTAACTCGGGCGTCGCCCGAAGGACTAAGCCGTCATATTCCTAACCAACCTGCATGTGGCCTTGGGGGCACCTCGCGGTCGGCTATCTGTTGTACTCGTTTTTCGTCCACGCGAGCGCCCGGCGCGCACCTGACGGGTACGCGACCGTCGCGCTCGCGCTCGGGACCCAGTTTCCGGACCTCGTGGACAAACCGCTCGCGTGGACGTTCGGCGTCCTTCCGAACGGGCGGTCGCTGGCCCACTCGCTGGTACTCGCGCTCGTTTTGCTCGCGCTACTCGTCGTTCTGTTCCGGCGACTCGACCGCGGGACCATGGCGACGGCGTTCGCCGTCGGCTACTTTTCGCACCTGTTCGGCGACGCGCTCGACCCACTTCTCGCGGGCGATTTCTACTCGCTGGGATTTCTCGCGTGGCCGCTGGTCGCGCCGATACAGTACGAGACCGAACAGAGCTTCGTGGCGCACCTACAGGAACTCTCTCCGGCGGCACTCGTCAGCGACGAGGGCCTGTTCGCGCTCCTGATGGTCGTTCTCTGGCTCTACGACGGTGCACCCGGACTCCGCGTCGTCGCGGCGATTCCCCAGTGGGTCGGTCGCCGTCTGTCGGTCTGACCGGCTGAGAGCCGGTGTATCGGCCGCCAGCGGATTTATGCCATTCGTCGTAGAGTACCCGTTGGGGGAGAAAAACAGTGAGCCGCAAGCACGTAGCCGTAGCTATCATGCTCGTTTTCGGAACGGTGTTCGGGGGAGCGGTCACCACTCTCGGGGCGACGGGTCCCGAGACGGCGGCCGACCAGTCGCCGCCCAACGAGCTGATGGCGCAGAATCAGACGGAAGCAAACACGACGGTCACATTCGATAATCAGACATCTGACGGGACCGTCGTCACGATTTCGCAGGTAACGCTGGCCGACGGCGGTTTCGTCGTCGTCCACGACGAGGAACTGCTCAACGGGTCGGTCCTCGGTAGCGTCCGCGGGGTCTCGGAGTACCTCGAAGCGGGAACTCACGAGAACGTCGAGGTGACGCTCGACGAACCCATCGAGGAGTCCCGGACCCTGCTCGCGCTGGCGTATCAGGACACGAACGACAACCAGACCTTCGACTTCGTGGACTCGCAGGGCGCTGAGGACGGTGCCTACACCGTGGACAATCAGGTCGTCGCGGACGAGGCCGCGGTGACGGTCGAAGGGACTGACGGGACGCCGACGGAGGTGCCACCGGAGACGGAAACACCGACGGAGACGCCGACTACGACGGAGGAACCGCCCGAAACGGAAACGCCGACTGAAACTACTACGACCGAAGAACCGCCGGAGACGGAACCGCCGACCGAGACGCCGACTGAAACGACTACGGCTGAGACGCCGACGGAGACGACCACGACAACCGAGACGCCGACCGAAACTACCACGACGGAAACACTGACCGAAACTACCACGACGGAAACGCCGACCGAGACGCCGACCGAAACGACTAGCACAGAGACGACTACGACAACTGAGACGCCGACCGAAACGACCACCACAGAGACGACTACGACAACCGAGACGCCAACCGAAACGACCACCACAGAGACGACCACGACTGAGACGCCGACCGAGACGCCGACCGAGACGACGACAACCGAAAAACCGGCCGAAACCACAACGACGGAAACGCCGACCAAGGCCACCACGACAACCGAAGCGGCCGAACCGTCCGTGCCCGAGCAGACGATTCGGTTCCGCATCGACAACGTGCGGGTCAACGAGTTCTCGTTCGTCGTCGGTGACGCCGACGACGTGGACCGTACGGTGGTCGTCGAGGACCGCTTGGTCAGCGACCAGACGCTCCGCGTGGACCTCACGAAGATTCTGAGGGGGGCCTCCGTCGAGGAGAGCGTCGGCGAGGCCGCGAGCGAGGACCGACAGGTCGCTCGCTCGGACCGCCAGAACGTCCGGTTCGTCTTCCGGAACGTCTCGGTGCAAAACGTCGAGTTCGTCGTGACCGCGCCCGAGGATGCAGAGTTCGACCTGCCCGACGAGATGATGCCCGACACGACCACGACGGAAACGACGACCGAGGAAACGACTACTGAGACGACAACGACGGAAACGACTACTGAGGAACCGCCGGAAGAGACGACTACGACTGAGACGACGACGGCGGAAGAGACGCCGACCGAAACGACGACCACGGCGGAACCCGCGGCCGAACCGTCGCTTCGCGTGGTCTCGATTGCCGCGCCCGAAACGATAGTGCTGGAAGAGGGCGAACTCGTCGTGAACGCGCAGGTTCGCAACCCGAGCGAGCAAATCCTCACGGACACCGTACAGCTTCGCATCGACGGGACCGTCATCGAGGAACAGCGAGTGGAGGTTGACCCCGGCGAGTCCGCGCAGGTCCAGTACCGACTGGACGAGTCCGACCTCGGACTTGACTCCGGCGAGACCTTCCTCGACGTGCTGACCAGCGACTTCGGCAAGTCGATTCAGGTGACGGTGCAGGACGCGCCGCCGGAGAACGGTGACGACGATGACGAGGACTCGAACTGAGCCACCGCACCCCGAGCGGACGGACTGAATCGGGACCGACCGGGCGACCACGGGGGTCGCCCTGATTCGTCTCGGACCGCCTAGAAATTCAAAGAATTTCTTTGTTTTACAAGGACATCGAAACGTTGATAATCCGCGGTCGAAGCCTTTCGACTGCGCATGGCACGCGAGCGACTACAAGCAGACGACGAGGCAGAGACATCGCTACTCGACAGACGGTCCTATCTGAAACTCGCCGGGTCCGCCGCGGCGGCGGTCGCCGCGGGGTCCGGGGGTGCTTCCGCGGCCGAACCGGTCGGCTTCGGCGAAGGCGGGTACGGCCAGATGTCGTTCGGTGGCGGTGCCGCGGCGTCCGCGCCGACCGTTGACAGATTCGACGTGTCGAAGAGCGAGCAACTGGGCGACGACCGCATGTTTTCAGTCCGGTGGGCCGTCGCCGATTCCGACGGCGACCTCGACGTGGTGGAGGTCGTCGTCCACGAGGGCGCGGCCGACGTGAACTTCTCGGTCACCGACGTGAGCGGTCAGCGCGGGTCCGGATGGGACCTCTTCCAGTTCCCGGTCGGTAGCACGCTCGACGTGACGCTCCGAGCCAAAGACGAGGGCGACAGGGTGGTCAAGGAGTCTCAGTCGATTACGCTATAAGCTACGAGCCTCGGTCGCTCCGCTCGGCGGGGTCGGGATTCCTCGGCGAATCGGTCTCGACGTACGAGGCGGTAGTCGGGGCAGAACAGCCGTTCGTCGGTCTCCTTCGACGCGACTCGGGGGTTCACCGAGGTCCGCGACAGCGCGACGTGGTGGTCGCTCCGGGTCGAGCAGTCCCCCGCATCGAGCGCACGCGTCGGTGTCGGTATTGGCGTCGGTGTCGATTTCTCCCATCGAGACGACTCCCAACGCTGAGTCACAAAACGGTTGGTTCCGAAAGAGGTCGTCAGAAAGCGACTCACCGGACCGCCGTCACCGCGCCAGTTGGTCGATGCCGACGGTCCGAAGCGTCCGCCAGCCAGCGACCGCGGCCGCCAGCGTGCCGATGACCAGCGCGATGGCTCCGCCGAGCGCCAGCACCGACCCCGGCGCCTGCACCAGTCCCTCGAAGCCGACGATTTCGGCCGCGACGAAGTTCAAGCCGACCACGAACGGCGGCGTGACCGCGACCCCGAGAACCCCGCCGAGAGCGCCCAGCAGGACGCCCTGTCCGGCGACCATCGCCACGAGCGTCTTCGAGGAGACCCCGAGCGCGGTCAGGGCCGCAAGTTCCTCCTTCTGCTGGAAGACGACGATGGAGAGAACGTTGAGCGTGAGCGCGAACCCCGCGACCACCGAGAGGACGACCAGCGCGCCCCCGACCGCGATGACGACCGCGTTGTGCTGGAGGACCGCGCGCATCTGCTCGTCGTTCGTCCGAATCGTGTAGTCGGGGTACTCCCGCTGGAGGCGCTGTTCGACCGTGCTCACGTCCGCGCCGTCGTTCACGTTGACCGTGATGAACGTCGCTTTGTCGGTGCCGGTGGTGCCCGTGATTCGCTGGAGTTCGCCCAGATGCATCGTCGTTGTCGGCGCGCCTAGAAAGCTGGAGAACGTCGGCGAGATGCCGACGACGGTAAACTCGTGGTTTTTTGCACTCTCGACGGACCCGCCTATCTGGAGCGTGTCGCCCACACCCACGTCGTACATCTCCGCGGTGCGGGTGTCGATGATGACCGAGTAGGTCATGTTCCCGTCGTAGTCGCCGCCCGCGTAGTGCTGGTCGTACGTGTGGAACCCTTCGCCCTCGCTGATTTCGACGGCACCGCCGCCGCCGGGGACGCCGACCCCGACGAGCGTCTGCATATTCCCGGAGCCGTTCCCCACGTAGACCGCCTGAAACGCCATCGGAACCGACGACTGGACCGCGTCGAGCGATTCGATGTCGCCCGCCGTCTCGTGGGCGTCGGTGATGGACGTGCCGAACCCGCCGGGACCGTCCGAGAGCGACCCGCCCGTGACCCAGAGGTCCCGGCCTGAGGCGTCGAACTTCTGCTGGCCGGTCTCGAAGACGCCGTAGCCGAGGCTCGCCAGCAGGGTGGTCGAGAGGACCGCCACCGCGATGCCGACCACCGCGAGGACGGTCCGTGCGCGGTCGTGGCGGAGTTGGGCGGCCGCGACCGAGGCGGCGACCCGAAGCCGACTCATCGGTTTACCTCCACGGCGGCCCGCTTTCGGGCCGCCGCGATGAGTCGGGTTCGGAGAAGTTCGCTCATCGGTTTACCTCCACGGCGGCCCGCTTTCGGGCCGCCGCGATGAGTCGGGTTCGGAGAAGTTCGCTCATCGGTTTACCTCCACGGTGGCCCGCTTTCGGGCCGCCGCGATGAGTCGGGTTCGGAGAAGCTTGCTCACCGAATCACCTCCGTGACGCCCTCGGTGCGGCCCTCCATCGCCAGCAAGTACGGCGCGACGAGAATCCCGATGAACGCCGAGACGCCGAGTCCGTAGACCACCAGCAGGGGGTGGAAGGTTGCGATTGGGACGGGCGCGATGGCCCGCGTGGCGGCGTAGTTGGTAATCGCGGTCGTCCCGTACGCGAGGACGATGCCGAGCGCGCCCCCGACGAGCGTGAGCGCGAGCGCCTGCACGACGAGCAGGACCGCGCGTGCGCGCCGCGAGAACCCGATGGCCGTCAGGGTCGCCAACTGCTCGCTGTCGGCCTCGACCTGCAACCCCTGCGTGGTGGCGACGAACAGCGTGCCGACGACGACGGCGATGAGCAGGGCCGCCAGCCCCATCGCCAGCGGCAGGTCCGAATCGACCGAGTTCTGTGCGGTGAATCCCGAGCGCGTCACCGCGCTCGCGCCCGCGAACCGCTCTTCGAGCGAGGATTCGAGACCGCCGACGTTCGACTGGACAAGAATCTGGTCGGCTTGGTCGCCCGACTGCGCGCCGGTGATGGCCTGTAGCTCGCTCAGGTGGACTAGCATCACGGGCATCCCCGAGAGACCCGACTCGACGGCGGCCTGCTCGGCGGCCGTGACCTGCCACTGTCGGTCGCCCGACCCGGCGATTGCGCCGCTGGCCGAGATGTTGGCGCTCTCGTTGACGCCGAGTCGCTGGGCCGCGCCGGACGAGAGGACGGCCTCGCCGGTCCACTCGCCGTCGTAACTCCCGTTGGCGTAGTAGGGGTCTCCCGGAGCGAGCGGCGCGGTCGGGAGTCCGGCCACTCCGTCGAGTTTCGGCGACCCGACGACGCCGACGCCGAGAACGTACTCGCTTCCCCCGCCGTCGGTCTCCACTTTCAGGACCGAAATCCCGACCGGAGTCGCGTACTCGATGCGGTTGTCGGCGTTCAGCGCGTCGCCCTTGGCGTGAACGTCGCCGAGTTTGGCCGAGTCGGTCGAGACGACCATCGTGGACGCGCCGCCGGACTCGGGCACGACCCAGTAGTCCACCGCGTCGCCCCGGACCGTGGTCCCCTGCACGAGACCGAGACCGGTCGCGGTCACGACGAGCATGAGCGCGACGGCGATGGCGACGCCGAGGACGCTCACCGCGGTCTGGCGCGGCGCGGTCCGTGTCGCCTTCGTGGCGGTCCGGCGGAGCGCGACCCCAACGAGACCGAGCCATCGCCTCACTGCGGACATCGACGCACCTCCTCGCGCATCCTCTCACGCATCCTGCACCTGCCCGTCGCGCAGACGGACCACGCGGTCGGTCCGGGCGAGCGCCCGTTCGTCGTGCGACGCGATGACCACGGCACGCTCCTCGGCGAGGTCCCCGAGCAGGTCGAGGATGACCGCGCCGGTGTCGGTGTCGAGTTCGCCGGTCGGTTCGTCGGCGAAGACGACGAGGGGGTCGCCAGCGAGCGCCCGCGCGACGGCGACGCGCTGTTGCTCGCCGCCGGACAGCTCGCCGGGGCGGTGGCTCTGGCGGTCGCCGAGACCGACCTTCTCCAGCAGGTCGGCGGCCTGCTCGCGGCGCTCGGACTTGCCGAGACCGCGCTCGACCAGCGGGAGCGCGACGTTCGCCCGCGCGGACAGCGACGGCATGAGGTGAAACCGCTGGAAGACGATGCCCACCTGCTCCAGTCGCAGTCGCGTCAGTTGCTTCTGGGTGAGCGACGACACGTCCTCGCCCGCGAGCGTGACCGTCCCCTCGGTCGGCGCGTCCAGTCCTGACAGCAGGTGAATGAGCGTGGACTTGCCGCTCCCGCTCGGTCCCGACAGGCCGACGAACTCGCCGCGCTCGATGGTCAGCGACATGTCTTTGAGCGCCGTCACCGTCGGGCGCTCCTCGGCGTCGTCGCCGAACGAGAACCACCCGCCACCACCGCCGCGTTCGTATCTGCGGGTCACGCGGTCGCACTCGACGACCGCTTCGCTCCGTTCCGATTCCTCCGTCGCTGTACGTGTACTCGCGTCCATCAATCCCCCACCAGAACGGACGTGAAGAACACGCCGACGCACTTATCATTTCAGGCCCTCTGTCCCGCGAAGCGGTTAAATCAACCCGGAGCGAGCGTGTCGCCCTCGCCCACCAGTTTTGCCGGTCGAAATCGTCATCGGCCCTCGCGGGTGTTCATAGGAACGAAAGACCGCTGGTACGAGAACGCGACGCTCTACGCCATCAATGTCGAGACGTTCGCCGACGCCGAGGGCGACGGCGTGGACTGACTGACCGACTCGACTATCTGGACAGACGAAGATGGAAGTGGCTCGTGGCGCTTCGAGTTAGGTCGGGACGGATTCTGCGGGGTGCGGGTCGAGAGCGGGGTGTAGCGGACAGGTTTCCGCAGAAAACGTCACTCGGTGTCGTCGGGAAGCGGGTTGAGTACGCCGTACCAGAGTCGGTACGCCGTCGTCGCGGCGAGCGCGCCGACGTGGAAGTTCTTCGAAGCGTTCTCGGAGTCGTCGGACCGCCGTCGCACGGCGAAACCCCACCCGCTCCACGCGAGGTGCGCGAGGAACCACCGACTGCGTCGGCTTCGTATTCCGGCCACGTCGCGGTCTCGCGCCCAGTACCGAACGAACTGGCCGACGCCACCGGCGGCGATGTCGGACGGCGAGACGCTGAGTGCTTCGTCGTCCTCAGAGGCTCGTCGCCACAGCGGAAACAGAGCCAAGAGCATGACTCCGGCCCCGACGAACTCCACGACAGCTATCGTTCGTCTACGTACCATATTTCGACATCTTTCGAAGCTCTCAATAAAGTTGTGTCGTCTGTCAACTGCTCCGTTCGCAGAAATCGGTCTCAGAAACCCTGTGAGGGACCGACAGAATCGGGACGCGCCGCCTCACTCCACCGACTCAGTACCCCTTCCCGAACTCGTCTTCCAACAGCGCGACGTTGCGCTTGTTGGCTTTCCACACCGCGTCGATGAGCGTTCCGAGGACCGGAATCGACCCGGTAGCGGCGTCCACGCCGACGTTGAGCAGCATCTTCAGCACGGTGTCGCGGGACGCGCCCATCTGCGCGCCCTCGGCGACGATGTACAGCGAGATGGCCGCCGAGAGGGTGTCACCGCCCACCGGCAGGATGCCCAGAATGGGGTCCAGCCCGATTTTGTAGTTGATAACGGGGAGTTCGACGGCCTCGTCCAGCAGGTCGGCGATGATCCGAACGCGCTCCATCCCCGGCGGTTCCTTCTCGACCGATACCTCTATTTTCGCGCCGTGTTCTTGGGATTCGGGTTCCATGCGTGTGAGTGAGGGCACGGGCGGGGAAAGCTTTGCTGGCTTTTCGAGGTCGAGACCGCCAGCGGGTCTCAGCGGTACCCGAGCGTTTCCAGTTGTCGCTCGACCGCGGGGCTGACGGATTGGGTCGCGTCGAACTCCTCCCAGTCGTCGGGCAGACTCCCGAGCAGTTCCTCGCGCTCGTGGTCCGGAATCGCCCGGAACTGTTCGCCCGGTTTCGACCGCTCGACGCCGAAGCGGACCGACTCGCAGATGGCCGTCCGGTCGGCCGGAATCTCGGACTGCCACGCTCGCCCCGTGGCCTCGTCAGTGAGGCGGGAGTCGGCGACGGTCGCTTCGAGGAGCGTCGCGTCGAAGCGGTCGGCCAGCACCGCGAGCGCGTCGTACTGGTGGAATAAGCCGGTCTGTGGCGACTGGTCCACGAAGGAGTCCCACGCCTCGGCGTCGGTCGTCGTCTCGACGCGGACCGTCATCTCTCGGGCGTCCTCCCCTCGGCGACTGGACTCGCTTCCGCTGGCGGTTCGGCGTCCAGCACGTCGTAGTACGCCGCGGTCGTTCGCTCGACGGTCCGGTCCCACGAGTAGCGGTCGGTGACGAGCGAGCGACCCGCCGCACCCATCCGCTCGCGGCGCTCGTCGTCGGCCAGCAGTTCGCCGACCGCCGACGCCAGCATCCCCGGCGACTCCGGTGGTACGGTCAGGCCCACGCCGTCGAGGACCGATTCGAGCTGCGGCAGGTCGGTGGTCACGACTGGCGTCTCGCAGGCCAGCGATTCGAGGACGGTCCGCGGGAACCCCTCGCTCAGACTCGGCAGGACGAAGACGCTGGCCGCGCCGTACTCCGCCGGAAGGTCCTCCTGGGAGCGCCACCCCGCGAAGGTTACGCGGTCGGCCACGCCGCAGTCGGCGGCGTACTCCTCTAACGACGCCCGGAGCGGGCCGTCGCCGACCACCCGGAGCGTCAGGTCGGGAAACTGCTCGCGCAACTCGGCCATCGCTTCCAGTAGGACCCCGACGCCCTTGCCGGGTTTCAGTCGCCCGACGAACAGTAGTGTGTCGCCGTTGTCATTTCTCTCCCCGGCCCGTTCGCTCTCGTCGCTCTCTACCGGCCGGAACGTCGTGCAGTCGATGCCGTTCCGAACGACCGCGACCGGCGTCTGAACGCCGTAGGACTGCAAGCGGTCGCGGTCGGTCTCCGAGTAGCAGAACACGCGTTCGGCGGCGTCGAACGTTTTCCGGCCGACGGTGCGGAGGTGGACCTCCTGAACCCACCGGTTCGCGGTCTGGGAGAACAGGCCGTGGTTGGTGACGACCAGCGCCGCGTCGGTCAGCGAGGCGACGAGCGCGGCCACGTTTGACGAGAAGAATAGGTGGGAGTGGGCGTGAACCACGTCGTACTCGTCGGCGAGGTCCCACAGCGACTTGGCGAGTCCGGGGACGATGCTGTTGTCCACGGGACTGGCCACCTCGCGGTGGCGCTTCAGCGCGTAGCCGTCGCGGACCGCCGTCCGCGGGAGCGACCGGTCGCCGTGGTCGGACGTGAGGACCGTCACGTCGTGGCCCATCTCGGCCTGCTTCTTCGAGAGACTGTGGACGTGCAGTCCGAGTCCGCCGGGGACCTCCGGGTGGATGTCGCTGGTCACCCGGAGAATCCGCAGGGGTCGCTCTCGGTTCCTTGATGCGTCGCGTCTCGGTGTCGGGTCTCGCCTGTCGGTCATCGTTGTGACTGCTCTCTCTTGTTGGCGCTCCGGTCGTCTCCGGTCGTGTCGGTCGGCGCGGCGGCGCGTTCGCGCCGACGCGCCACGCGCTCGCCCTCGGTCGTTCGGTCGGCGTCGCTCGCTCGACGGTCGGCCCGGCCGCGCGACGACCGTTCCAGCAGTCGTCTGGCGACCAACTGGACGATTCGCCCGAGGACCGCCGCGCCGTGGCGGACCGGGTTGTACGTCTGGCCGTTGTGAACGTCGTACTGGACGCGTATCGGGCGCTCGGCGATGGTCAGGTCGTTGCGGTTCGCGGCGTCTAGCATCTCGGTTTCGACGGCCATCCCGTTCGTCCGGACGGTGATGTCCTCGACGGCGTCGAGCGACAGCGCCCGGAACCCGCTCTGGGTGTCCGTGACCGAGACGCCGAACAGAAACGCGATGCTCCGGTCGAGGACTCGCTGGCCGACCCGCCGGTAGAACGGCGTCTCGGAACCCATCCCTCGCCGGAGGTATCGGCTTCCGATGACCACGTCGGCACCGCCGTCGAGGACCGGTTGGGCGACGGCGGGGATGTCTCGGGGAAGGTGCTGTCCGTCGCCGTCGAGCAGGACGAGCGCAGAACACGACCGGCGCTCAGCGTAGTCGAAGACGCTCTTCAGGGCGGCCCCTTTCCCCCTGTTGGTGGAGTGTCGAACAACGAGTGCGCCCGCTCGCCGCGCCAGTTCCGCGGTCCGGTCGGCGCTCCCGTCGTCCACGACGACCACCTCATCGACGTACTCGGTCGCCACCTCGACGATTTGGGCGATGGTCTCGGCCTCGTTGTACGCGGGGATGCCCGCGACGATGGGGTCGGTCCCCTGTGCGCGGACGTTGTCTCTCTTGACTGCGGGGACCACATAGGAATCTCGCGCACGAAACGTCGAGAGGCTTCGCGTGTAGTCGATTCGGCCGTCTACGCCCTCCGAGAGGACGAGTCCGGGGTAGTCGTTACTGCGAGCGGCCGCGGCCAGCGCGACGCGCAGGTCGTCGTCGTTTCCGTTGTCAGGACGGACGACGGTTCCGTCTTCGTCCCGGAGGAACTCGGCCGTCTCCTCGCGGTCGGGCGCGACGAAGACCTCGTACCCGAGGTCACTGGCTCGCCGGACCGCACGCTCGACCGATTCGCCGTTCGACTCAGTCGCTATCAGACCGATAGCCGGGCGCGAATCGCGGCGGTCGCGCTCGACCGACTCCGGGTCCGACGATAGTACCCCCATTTCCCCATCTCCTCGCGTGAACCGTGGATTCTCGCGTCCTTTGTTATCTGGCCACTATCGTCCCCGGCCGAGAGCTACAATCCGCGATACGGGTCGGAATTTCGCGTTTCCATCGAGTATTCCGTCGTTTCTCGACTCGTTCCGGTGGCGGTCGTCGTCCGGGGACGCTGGCGTCACGAACCGCCGCGCTCGCTCCCAACCGGACCCTTTCGGGAGGTAATGGCTCGTTTTCTCGGTCGTCGTTTCCCGGCCGACGAGCGACGCTTCGGGGGCGAACGAGCGACCGCCCTCGCTAGGCACCACGCATAAACGTGATGACGGTGTGTAGGCTCTCTATGCAGACGCTCGCCGAGGTGCTCCCGTACCCCCCGAGTTTAATCATCAAGAAACTGAACAGCCTCTACTTCACGCGCATGGACCGCCGCGAGTACAACACGCAAGGGACGAACGTCTTCGCGGAGGACTGGGACAGCCTCGTCGTCCTCGACGCCTGTCGGGACGACCAGTTCCGCGCGGCGAACACGCTCTCGGGCGACATCGAGACCAAGATTTCGCGGGGGTCGAACACCTCTGAGTTTCTGAAGGCCAACTGCGACGGCCGAGACCTCTCGGACACCGTCTACGTCACGGCGAGTCCGATTTACTACTACCACCGCGACGACATCGACGCCGAGTTCCACGAAGTCGTCAACGTCTGGAATGAGGCGGGGTGGCACGATGACGCGAAGACGGTCCTGCCCGAGACGACCACTCGGTACGCGCTCGACGCCGCCCAGCAGTATCCGAACAAGCGCCTCCTCGTCCACTACATCCAACCGCACTACCCCTTCATCGAGTCGGACACCGAGTTCGACAAGAAGCATCTCCACGACGACGCCGAGAACCAGAAGAGCTTCTGGCACGAACTCAACCACGGCCGACTCGACATTTCGCGTCGCCGACTCTGGGACCTCTTCGAGGAGAATCTCGAACGCGCTCTCCCGCACGTCGAGGAGTTGGTCGGCGAACTCGACGACCGGACCGTCGTGACCGCCGACCACGGAAACATGTTCGGCGAGCGCGCTCGCCCGATTCCCCACTCGTTCTACGGTCATCCGCCGAAACTCTACACCGACTCGCTGGTCCGGGTGCCGTGGCTAGTTCAACAGGCCGACGAGCGCAGAGAAATCGTCAGCGGCGAGTCCCGCGCGAACGCCGATGCCGACGGCATCGACGACGAAACCGTCTCGGACCGACTCGCCGACCTCGGTTACGTCGAGATGTGAATCCGGGCGCGGGCCGACCGTACGTCAGACCCGCCCCAGACGCGGTGAGCGCGCTATATCTGGTTGGCGGTGACGTTTCCGTCCGTGACGACGATTTCACTCTCAGCGCCGGTGCTGGTGTCCTTGACCACTATCCCGCGGGCCTCTCCGGCGAGCCACATCCGGCCGTTTCCTTCGTCGTAGGCGAACCCGCCGTCGTTCTGTGGACCCTCGAACTGGCGGACGAGTCCGTTGTTCCCGGTGAGCGTCGAATCGTCGTGGCTGTTGAAGTGGACGATACCGTTGTCCACCACGTAGGCGTTTGAGGTGGCGGTCCCCGAGACGCTACTCCCGCCGCCGGTCTGGTAGTGACCGTTGTTCTTGACTTTCACGTACTCCTCGACGTTGCCGTCGCCCGCGTCGATGGTCTGGCGAGTCGCCACGCGGCCGTTGTACGCGATGATGAATCGCTTCGCGCTCCCGCCGGACTG
The DNA here is from genome assembly GCF_004087835.1 of Halorussus pelagicus. Classification (NCBI taxonomy): domain Archaea; kingdom Methanobacteriati; phylum Methanobacteriota; class Halobacteria; order Halobacteriales; family Haladaptataceae; genus Halorussus; species Halorussus pelagicus. Next base: position 161,555 of record NZ_CP035120.1, on the reverse strand, counting down.
GCAGTTGACCAGTCCGAGTTTGTCGGTGTGGTAGTTGGCGACGTGTGCGCTCTCGTTGTCGAGACCGCCTGCCTCGGTGTTGCTGGTGAACTCGAACCCGCGCAGTTGCATGGTTCCGACGCCACCCGACACGGTGAACGACCCGATTTGGCAGTTGCTCGGCGAGGACTGATTGCCCTCGATGGTTATCGGGACGCGCTCGCCCTTGCTACTCTGCGTGGGCGACTCCGTCCAGTTTGCGACGTAGGGCGGGACGACGACGTGTTCGTCGTACGACCCGTCGCTGACGTTGATATTGACCTTGTGGCGGATGAGCCACGGGAACTCGTTCTCGATGGCGGCCTGGATGCTGTCGTAGTCGCCGCCGCTCCCGACGCTGACGCTGATGCTTCCGGTGCTGACGAGCGGACGACTCCCGTCGTAGTTCTCCGGCGAACTTGTGGCGGTGCTGTCGCTGGAACCGGGGTACGGGAGGCTCGTCCACTGGCTTCCGTCGCCGATGAAGCGCTCGCCGGAGTCGGTGGCGAGGAACTTCGCGCCCTGCTTGGGTTCGTACTCCGAGCGGTTCTGGGCGGCGTCGCGGATTTCGACGTCGGAGTCGAGCGCCGCGAAGTTCTCGTTGATGGGGATGTGCCAATCGTTCGCTCCCTTCGAGGGAGTCTGATATTTATGATTCTCTGTCATAGATGCCAACTCGTTCGACCCGCCGCTGGACTGCCGGGCGCTCTCCCACTCGCCCCGACCGCACTCCCACATGGAGGGCGTCGTACCCGAGCAGTCTGCGACGGGGTTACGGGAACTCGGTTTGCAACACCTCTTCATCAATCTTCCGTAACAATATTCGGATATTTAGGTATCTAGGAGTAATAAATTCCTATCGTAGGAAATAGGCTGTTAAAAGCTATGATTAGTATCCTACTCGGTCCCACCGCCTCTCGGCCGGTACTTACATGCAATCGCGGGGCGTACCGCGGTCGTCGATGCTCCGACGCCACGAGTTCCTGCTCGCTCAGGTGTCGTGGATGCTCCTCGGCGTGGTGGGACTCGCGCTCTTCGGTCTCATGTCCCTACAAGCGTTCGCGTTCGTTACGTTCGTCGGCTTTCTGGCGCTGGTGGCGCTCACGGCACCCGCGACTCGCTCGCCCGAGTGGCGACGCCGCCTGAAGTGGTTCGTGTTGCTCGTCGTCGTCGCGTTCGGATACGCCGTCTTCCACCGCGTCGCGGGGAAACTGTGACTCGCAAGAAATGGTCACCGCTCCAGCCATCGGTCGCCGCCGTGGACGAACGTGACGGTGTCGTCGGCCCGAAGTCGTCTTTCTCGCCCGCCGTCGAGTCGGAGGTTCCCCTCGCCGCTCACGATTCGGAGCGGTCGGTCGGCGACCAGCGTCACCGCCGCACCCCTGTTTCCGCCCCGAATCGCCGTGAGACGCGACCCCTCGGGCGTCGAGACGCGGACGAGGGCGGCGGTGGCCTCGACTCCGGCGTCGCGGGGGCGCGCCCGCCGAAAGCGTCCTCTCTCCGCCCCGCGAATCGGGGTCACGCTCGCTCTCGGAGTCGGGGTTCTGGGTCTCCGGGGGCGGTTCCCGGTCGGTGGGTTCGTCGGCGTCGTTCCGCGAGCATCCGGCCAGCGACGCCGTCAGCACCGCGGCGACGCCGTCAGCACCGCGGTGACGCCGTCAGCACCGCGGCGACGCCGAGATACGCGCGGCGGTCGAGCGATGGCATGTGTCCTAAACCGGGTACGTGACCGACGACAATAAGCGGGCGGCCCACCCCGATGAAGCGGATAGCCGACCCAGCGACGGACGCGGCGCGCCCGGAGCGTGTATAAGAAACCCGTCTATTTATGGAGCGAATAACGCTCGCGTCGGCTATCAACGGGGTGCAACTTCTATAACGAGACCAGTCGTGGCGGTTATACTAGCGATATGTCTTTACACGAGGGGTCGGTGGCCGGAGCGGTAGTCCCCGCGATTTCCCACCCGAGTTCGCTCGCATGCGCGCGGTCGCTGAGTCGCCGGGGACTCCGGTCCGTCCTCGTCTCCGAGGACGAGTCCACCGAGGCGTTCCGGTCGCGGTACTGCGACGAGTCGCGCGTCGTGCCGTCGCCGTCTCGGAACGCCGTCGCGTACACGGAGGCGCTGTTGGCCGTCTCGCGCCGCGAGGACGTTCGGACCGTCCTGCCGGTCCGCGAGAAGGACGTGTACGTCCTCTCGAAGTACCGCGAGGAGTTCGCCGACCACGTCGGCACGCCGTGGCCGGAGTTCGACACGCTCCGGGCGGTCCAAGACCGGATTCGACTCTACGACGCCGCCTGTGAGGTCGGCGTCCCGACGCCCGAGACGCACCTGCTGACCGACTGTGCGGACTGGTCGCGCCCGTGGATTCTGAAGGGCCGGTACTCGGTCCTGCCGACCGACCGCGGCGAGCAGGGGGCGACGACTCCCGAGGGCGAGTCCTACGGACTCGCCCGACCGCCGACGACGCGGTATCTCTCGGTGGGCGAGCACCCGGACGTGGACCGGACGGTAGCGGACATGCACCACGTTCCAATCGTGCAGGAGTATCTGGGTTCGACCGACGAGTACGGCTTCTTCGCGCTCTACGACGAGGGTGAGGCCGTCGCAACGTTCCAGCACCGCCAGATTCGGGGGGTCCACTACAGCGGCGGCGCGAGCGCGTTCCGGCAGGCGGTCTCGATTCCGGAACTGGAGCGACTCGGGACGCGACTGCTCGACCACCTCGACTGGCACGGTGTGGCGATGGTCGAGTTCCTGCGCAACCCCGAGACCGGCGACTTCGAACTCATGGAGGTCAACCCGCGGTTCTGGTCGTCGCTCCCGTTCACCGTGCAGGCGGGCGCGGATTTCCCGTACTACGCGTGGTTGCTGGCGAACGGCGAGCGCGAGCGCATCGACTGCGAGTACGAGGTCGGTGCGGCGGGCCACCTCCTGAGCGGGGAAGCGAGCCACCTGTTGAGCATCCTCCGCGACGACGTTCCGCTGGTCGAGCGTCCGTCGTTCGCGGCGACGGCGGCGGAGGTGGCGACTTCGCTGGTTCGCCATCCGCGCTTCGACTACCTCGACCTGACCGACCCCGCGCCGTTCGCCCGGTACGCGGGCAACCGCATCGCGGGACTGGCGACCCGACTCCTCGGTCCCGACGTGGAGGCAGACTCGCCCCCGGTGGCGGGCGACCCGCCCCAATGTTCCCGACTGGAGGTAAACGACCCCGACTTCGAGCGATGAGTTGGAACTCACCCGCAGAACTCCGAGACGGCGTCGTCCAGTTTCTCCGGGCGCGACTCGGCAACGTCCGGGCGTTCCGGCAGTTGAGTTGGCGGGTCGGCGGGACGCTCCACCACACCGCCCCGCGGATGCTCGGCCAGTCGCAGTCTGGGCGGTCCGGGCAGTCGCCGCTTGGGCAGCTCGGGCAGTCGTCGGCCGCCGACGCCGGGTGGACGGCCTCGCCCGCAACCCCGTGGCACACCGGCGAGACGATTCCGACGTACCCCTACCGCGACGCTCCGTTCGACCCGCTCGCGCTCCGGCCGTCGCCGGGCGTCGCCAACCCAATCCTGACGGCCCGCGACGTGACCGATTTCGGGCGGGCGGGCGGCGTGGCCGACCCGTTCCTCTTCGTTACGTCCGCTGGCGAGTGGCACATGTTCTTCGAGGTCTTCAACCGGGACGCCGACCCGACCGCCGTCATCGGGCACGCGACCAGTCCCGACGGCGGGTCCGCGTGGGAGTACGACCGGGTCGTGTTGGGGACCGACGTACACCTCTCCTTTCCCTACGTGTTCAAGTGGGACGGCACCCACTACCTCGTTCCCGACCCGTGGGACAAGGGGTCAGGAACCGCCGATATTCGGCTCTACGAGGCCCGCGAGTTCCCCTACGACTGGACCGAGGCGGCGACGATACTGTCGCTCGACGACGCCGTGAGCGACACCGTGGTCTTCCGGTGGGACGACCGCTGGTGGGCCGTCGCGGGCGACGAGCGCGACCTCTACGCGTTCCACTCGCCGACGCTCCGGGCCGACGACTGGGAACCTCACGCCGGGAACCCGGTCGTTCGGGACCGACCGCGCGCGGCCCGGCCCGGCGGTCGGCCAATCGTCTGCGAGGACCGCATCGTCCTCTTCGTTCAGGAGTGCATCTCGGGCTACGGCGAGCAGGTCCGGGCCTTCGAGATTACGGCCCTCTCGCCGGAACGCTACGCTGACGCGGAACTCGACTCGTCGCCGACGGTTCGGGCCGACGACTCGTCGGTCGGGTGGAACTCCGGGAAGATGCACCACGTCGATCCGTGGTTCGACGGCGAGCGGTGGCGGTGCGCCGTGGACGGCAACATCGGTCTCGGCCGGAGTGTCTTCGGCCACAACTGGTCTATCGGAATGTACGAGAGCGCGGCGTCGGTCCCGCAGTCCCCAGAGTCGCGCGAGGAAACGAATCGGCTCAGTCCCGACTCGTTGCGGTGAATCCTCCGGTCGCGCCACCGACGCTCTCCCGGTATATCTCGCCGTACGCCGCTTCGGTGCGCGCCACGTCGAACAGTTCCTCCGCGCGCTCGTAGCCCGCCCGACCCATCTGGTGGCGCGTCTCGGCGTCCTGTAGCGTCGTCATCGCCTCGGCGAGGGCCGCCCTGTCGCGGGTCGGCACGACGAACCCCGTCTCGCCGTCGGCCACGATGTCGGCGGCCCCGCCGAACGCCGTCGAGACGATTGGGAGTTCGGCGGCCATCGACTCGATGTACGTTATCGGGAACCCCTCCGAGAGCGAACTCGACACGAAGGCGTCGGCCCTCGCGTAGTAGTCCTCCACGTCGCTCTGGTAGCCTGTCACTGAGACGTTCGCCGCGATGCCGAGGCGGTCGGCGGTCTCTCGCAGGGTCTCTTCGAGGTCGCCCCACCCGACGAGGTAGAGGTGCGAGTCGGGGTGTCGCTCGACGACGCTCGCCATCGCTCCGAGGAGGTCGCGCTGGGCCTTGCCGGGGATGTACCGGCCGACGTGGAGGTACGTCGTTTTGCTCGTCTTCTCGTCGGGGTCGCGCGACCGGACCGCCTCGCGGAACTCGCGCACGTCGATGCCGTTGTGGACGACGCGCCACCGGTCGCCGCCCGGCGGCCACCGCCCGGCGTAGCGTTCCGCGACGGCCTCCGAGACGGCCACCGTCGCCGCGTCGAGGAGTCTGGTCGCGCGCTCGGCCGCGAGGACGGCCGGGTGGCTGTTGTCGCCCAGGTTGTGGTGCGTACTGACGACCGCCGCGTCGGTGGCGAGACCGGCCAGTCTGGCGACGACCTGTTGCCACGGCAGGTGCGCGTGAAGCACGTCCACGTCGTTGGCGCGGACGTACCGGGCTAACGTGGCGGCCGCCCGCGGGTCGAAGGTCCGCGCTCGGCCGACCTTCGCCGTCGGGACGCCCTTCGCCTCGAACGCCGGTTCGAGCGACGTTTCCAACTCCTTGACGTAGCTTACGGCATGCTTCACATTGCTCTCAGCATGCTCTACCATGTTCAGAAGCAGATTCTGCACGCCGCCGTCGCCGAGCGCGGGGACGACGTGACAGACGCGGAGTTCGCCCGCCTCAGCGTCGCCCTCGGCGCGACTGTTGGACGTTCCGCCGGGAGTTCGTCCGCGCGAGGGTGTCCCCGCCACGGTCAGAGCTTGTACCCGAGCGACCGCAGTTGCTCGTCCACGGCCTCGGTGTCGTAGTCGTCGCGGGCCGACGCCGCTTCGCCGACGATTTCCTTGCGCTCGCCGTTCTGGTGGACCTGCCACGGGACCGTCACGAGTTCGTCCACGTACACGCCGTCGGGGTGGCCGTAGTAGCTGATTGGAATCGGCTCGGTCCGCTCGCCCAGCAGTTCGCCGTGGTCGGCGGTGACGACGTTCTTGCCCTGCAACTCGGTCAGCAATCGTTCGACCTCCTCGGCGACGAGGTCGAGATTTTCGCGGTACGCGCGAACGATTTCCTCGCGGCTCACGTCGTTGTTCTCGATGGTCTGGTAGAGCGCGCCGTCGTGGTCCAACCGCTGGCCGGTCGGCCCGAGATACGGCTGGTGGGGTTGCATGTAGTGGACGAGGAGACGCTTGTTCGGGTACTGCTCGGTGGCGTCGAGCGCGGTCTCCGTGACCGTCTCGGGCCGACTCGTCAGGCCGTCCACCGCGTCGCGCTCGACGTGGATGAACTCGTGGACCTCCGCGTCGATTTCCTCTTTGAGGCTGGCGAACCAGCCGTTCGCCGACACGTACACCACGTCGTCGAGCGTCCGCCCCGCGAAGTTCCCCCGGATGAACTGGTGGGTCGTGCTGGCCCGCGACGTTCGGGTTTCGAGCGTTCCCGGCAGGTCGGTCCGGCGCTCGAACTCGTCGTAGCGACAGGCGTCGAGGACGACGAGGTTGTCCCAGTCCTCCTCGAAGATGTCGATTCCCTGCGGGTTGTACCGGACCCCGAAGCGTCGCTGGGCGTACAGTCGGTTCAGTTCCGAGATTATCTTCGAGGGGTACCGTAGCCCAGTGCGCAAACTCTGTAAGTCGTACATGGAGTTCAGTTCGGCGATAGGTCGTCGTCGCGCTCGCCCCGATTCGGCTTCGCCTTCGAAACCCCCAGACCGCGGTCTCGGGTGCGAACGGTACGGTTCGGACAGGAGTTCGACGAGCATCACTATCAATGTAGTGCCCGAAATCGGGGGCTGCCTTCGCTCCGGAGTCGTTCATCTCGCGTTTCCGCTTCGAGTCGTGACACTCGGTCGGCGACGCCGCCGATAGGCGGGCCATTACTAAGTGGCGCTCTCGCCTCTGTGTCTCCGTGACGCGTATCGCCTTCGTGGAACCGTACTACGAGAGCGTGACGGGCGCACAGCAGTCGATGCTCCCGTTGCTCACCGACACCGACTCGTTCGACGCGACGCTGGTCGTCCCGAGCGAGGGCGCGCTCGCGGCCGAGGCCCGCGAGCGCGGCGTTTCGGTGGACGTGGTTGGTCTCCCCTCGAAACTCGACCGGCCGGGCGACGAACTGCTCGACGCGCACCCGGCGTCGGTTCTCGACACCGCCACCGGCGTGACGACGTATCAGCGCCGAATCCTGCGCTACCTCCGCGAACGCGACTACGACGCCGTCTACTGCAACAGCCTGAAGGCTGTCGTCCTCTTCGGCCCGGCGGCGAAGCTCCTCGGGATACCGATTCTCTGGTACGTCCGCATCGACACCCCGATTTCGGTCCTCGACGCACTCGCGCACGCGCTCGCCGACCACGTTATCACCATCTCGGAGGGGACCAAGACTCGATTCGACGGGGCGCTGACCCGCGACGGGAAGGCGACGACCATCTACACCGGCGTCGATTTGGACGAGTTCTCGCCCGCCAACGCCGACCCGTCTGGATTCCCCTTCGCCGACCGCGACGGGCCGGTCATCGCCGAAGTCGCCACGATTCAACCCCGGAAGGGCCAGCACCACCTCGTTGACGCGGTGGGGAGCGTCGCCGACTCGCTGGACGACTTCGAGTTGGTCTTCGCGGGCGAGGCCTCCGACGAGGCGTACAAGCACGGGAGCGACTACGGCGAGACCATCCGTCGGCGCGTCGCGGACGCAGGCATCGCCGACCGAACCACTGTCCTCGGGTGGTGCGACGACGTGCCCTCCCTGCTCGCGGCAATCGACATCTTCGTTCTGCCGTCGTACAACGAGGGGCTTCCCCGGAGCATCTTGGAGGCGTTCGCGCTGGGGGTCCCCGTCGTGGCGACGCCAGCGGGCGGCACCCGCGAACTCGTCGCGCACGGCGAGAACGGTCTCGTCGTCCCGAAGGGGTCGGCCGACGACCTCGCGGCGGCCCTCGCCCGACTCGGGAGTGAACCCGACCTGCGCGAGCGGATGGGTCGCAACGCCCGCGAGACGGTCGTCCAGTGGTTCAGTCAGGAGCGATACGTCGAGAACTTCGAGACGTATCTGGCCGAAGAAGTGCTGTAACCGGCTTCTCCAGCAGGGCGGCCGAGCGCGCGCTGGCCAGCGCGCGCTCGGCCACCGCGCTTGCAGACCCATTCCTCGATTCATTCGCCGACTCGTTTACCGCTCCGTCCGCTCCGTCCCCTCCACCCATCGCGCCCGCCTTATAAACGTGGAACGTGTCGCTGGCGTACACCTTGCCGAGCGACCGCTCGGCGTTCATCGCGTCGGTGTAGCCCTCCAGCGGCTCGAAGTTCGTCCACGTCGGTGGCCCACGCATGACTGGTTGGTCGATGGTTCGGCGGTTGACGACGAAGTAGTTCATCCGGTAGCTGTCGTCGGTCTCGGCGTTATCCAGTTTCTCGTAGGTCTCCGGTTCGATTCGCTGTAAGTTCGTGACGTAGGGTTCGCCGAACTGGATGCCCGAGTGGGCGACGACGGTGCCGAACGTGTGGAAGTCGGTCGTTATCTCCTCGCCGGTTCGGTAGTCGTAGAGCCACGCCGTCAGCGCGTTCGCGGCGTCCTCGTTCACGTACTGGCGCTGGGTCTCGTTGGCGTACTCGTAGCCCACCGCGAACGAACTCGTCAGTAGGAGGACCGCGAGCGCGGCGGGCATCGCCTTGCGGAGCGACGCCGCGGGAACGAGGTCGCCCAGCGACGCGTCGGCGTAGTAGTACAGCGCTACCGCCGGGAAGACCAGTTCGACGTACCGAAGCTGGATGCCCGACCCGACCAGCGAGTACAACAGTAGGTCCTCGGAGTAGGTCGCCAACAGCGACACGGCGAGCAGTTCGCGGGCGTTCCGGAACACGAACGACGGCCCGGAGCGAATCAGCCGCGAGAGCGGGACCAGCGCGCACGGTATGGCTATCACGACGAACGTGAGGACGTTGCCCAGTTGCAGGAGGCGCGGCGCTTCCGAGACGGCGACGTACTGGCTCTCGACGGTGACGGGGTCCGACGCCAGCACGGACGCGAGCGCGAACACCGAGTAGAGGATGTTCTCGCCGGTCAGCGGGAAGTCCACGAGCAACTGGTTGTAGAACTTGTTGTTGTACGCGAACAGCAGGACGACGAAGGTGAGTTCGAGGGCGACCAGTCGCGCGACGGTCCGCCGGGTGATGGTCAGGTCGCCGCGGTACAGTCGCCGGAACAGCGCCAAGAGGACGAGGAAGCCGACCCACGTCACGGCCCAGACCTCCATCGGCGGCGCGAACAGTTTCACCCCGAGGTAGAACAGCATCGAGAGCAGGCCGAACCGGTATCGGTACTTCTCGAAGTCGTTGAGGAAGAGCGCGGTGGCGAACACGAACAGAAGGAAAAACAGCTTTCCCATCTCGTAGGCCCGGAAGTGGTAGGTGTCGGCGAACACCAGCAGGAACATCGGCACCGTCGCCAGCGCGGCCACCCTCCGGTTGTCGAAGAACAGGCGGACGAAGGGGTAGATGAACAGCGGACTCACCAGCGGGATGACCGGGAGATAGAGCGCGTCCACCAGACTCCCGCCGAGGACGGCCTGAAGCGACCGCAGGTAGTACGCGCCGAAGGGGAACGACGCCGTCGCCTCCATCAGGAAGAGGTCGTTGCGGACGTGGGTGCTGAGGACGCCGAGGCGCGCGAAGGTGAACCCCGAGAGCGCGCCACGGTACGACCAGAGGTACACCGCGTTCAGCACGGCGACCGACCCGAGTATCAGCAGTATCTTGACCGCGTTCGCACGAGTTGCGACCCGTCCGGTCTCGGTCCGCGCGCCGGTTCGGGTCGTCCAACTTGACGGGAGCCAACTCACGGCGACCACCTCTCCAAGCGCCCCGTGGGGAGCGTCCCGAGGACGCGCGTCCGGAGTGGACGGAACAGCAGTATCAGTCCTCCGTAGGTCGCCGCGCCGAGCGCGATGACCGCGAGCAGTTCCCACAGTGTTCCGACGCCGATGCCCGAGCGCGCGACGAACACGACCCCACCCATCACGCCAGCGGAGACGACGCAGTATTTCAGCTCCGTGACCGGGAACCGCACCGCGACGTGCCGCGAGAGGAATCGCACGTCGAGCGCGGTGCCGACGAACGCCGAGACCAGCGTCGCCGTCGCCGCGCCGAGTAGCCCGAACTGGAAGACCAGCACCGCGTTCAGGACGACGTTCGTCACGGTCGCCGAAACTCCCGAGATGGCCGCGAGTCGCGGCTGGTCTATCGCGCCGAGCGCCCGGCCGAAGACGACGCCGACGCCCCTGACCAGCGTGAACCCCATCAGTACGACGAACGCGACGCGGGCGATGCCGAACTCGGTCCCGAATACGAGTTCGAGGATGGGTTCGGCGAGCAGGGCGGTGCCGACGAACGCCGGAATCAGGAAGAACACCGACGGCGTGATGACCGAGGTGAGCAGGCTCTCGATGCGCCCGTGGGCGTCCTCGCCGCTCCACTCGCTGATTTGGGGGAAGATGCTCTGGGCGATGACCTTGCTGAACAGCAGGACGAACGTCGTCACCCGCCACGACACCTCGTAGGCCCCGACGTGGGTCTGACTGAGGAAGAAGCCGATGAACACGATGTCGAGCCAGTTGCCGACGTAGCCCTGCACCGAGGTGACGGCGTTGTACTTCGAGTAGTCCACCAGCGAGCGCGCGCGCTCGGCGGAGGGTCGGCCGAGCGGCGTCGAGACCTTCCACGTCCCCCAGACGAGAACGACCGCGAACCCGCCCAGCAGGCCGTAGACAAGCCCTTCGACTTCCCAGTCGAGGTACACCAGCGCGCCCCCGCCGAGTATCCAGACCGCCTTCTGGGCGAACTTCAGGGTCGCGGTCTCCTCGACCCGGAGTTCGCCCTTTAGCACGCGCATCATCAGCCACGAGAACTCCCGGAGGACGACCCCGACCGCGAGGTACAGCGCCAACTCTGCGCCGATGTACTCGTTCAACTGCCCTCGGAACGCGAAGATGCCCGCGACGGCGGCCAGCGCGAGACCGACCTTCAGCACCAGACCGGTGGTGAGGATGTCCGGCGGACGCTCGCCCTCGCTGATGCGCTTCTCGACGGCCCCTCTGAGACCGAAGTCAGCGGGGACCATCAGCATCTCCAACACTGCCTGAAAGAGGAAGAACACCCCCATCGTCGCGGCCCCCAACTCTCTGGAGAAGAAGACGAGACCGCTGGCCACGAGCGCCGACCCGCCGAGTTGCGCGAGGTAGAGTTTCGCCGTCGAGCGAGCGATGTCCACTCACGACCACCTCCCGAGCGTTTGGGGAGCGTCCGTCTCCGGCGCGGTCGTTCCCGCTTGACCGCTCGCCTCCGCTCCGCCCTGCGTCCCGTTCAGCCAGAGGTGGACCTCGCGCTCCGCGTTCTCGACGCTCGGGTCGGCCGGTGGCTCCCCGCGGTAGAGCAGGTAGGCGAGTCGCAACCTGTCGCCGCGCATCCGCGCTCGCGGGACGTGGCGCGTCTCCCACGACTCGCCGGGGACCACGCGGACTCCGTACCGGGCGAGTTCGCGCTCCGCGACGACCGTCGTCGCGCTCGGCGGTCCCGTCACCCGCTGGAGTTGGGCGACTACGGTGTACTCCGCCGGGTCGCCCTCGCCGTTTTCGACGCCGACGACCAGCGGATTCCGTCGCGCCTCCGAGAGCGTGTCGGGGTAGTTGTCGGCGACGAGCGCGCCGTCGTCGTTCTCCGCGAGGAGGTAGAGTTCGGTGTCGCCCGCGTCGCCGGACTCGGTAGTGACGGCGTAGGCGGTGCCCCCGGCCGCGAGGACGAGGCTCACGACCACGAGGACGTTGAGCGCGGCGTCCACCTTCGTCTCCGGACCGAACAGCTCGGCGCGAGCGGCCGTGACGCTCGCGCCGAGCGTGCCCGCGAACCGCTCGCCCTCGGGCAACTGCTCGCGCCGCCGGACGGCAACGAGCGCGTGACCGAGCGTGAACGCGCCGACCGAGGCGACCAGCGAAGACGTTCCGAGACCGCCCGCCGAGCGGTCCAGCGCGAGCGCGACGGCCGCGACGACGACGATGCTCGCTCCGACCGAAAGCCCCAGTCGCTCCACGCCGTCTAACTCGTGGCGCAGGAACACGCCGGGGTCGCTCTGCGCGTCCTCCTCGGGGTCGTCCGAGGGGGTTCCCTCCGACTGCTCCGACCGCCCAAACTGCCCGGCCGAGAGCGCGACCTGATTTTCGGGAAAGAGCGCTGAAACGAGCGCGTACCCCGGCAGAACCAGCAGGAACGGCAGACCCAGCACCGCGCGAACCGGGGTCGCTCGGACGGCCGGGACGAACAGCGCCAGCACCGCCAGCGCGTCGAGCGCCGCGACCGCCGCGAGGTCGGCCGGTAGCCGTCCGACTCGCCGGGGCAGATGCGGTCGTCCACTCATCGGCGTGGGTTCGACGTTCTCCCACAAAAGTGGTCAGGCCGTAACGCCGAGAAATCGCCCAATTCTCCCCCGTGTGACCGTTAGAGATATGGTGAGAACCGCCGACAATGGCTACGATGCGTCGCCCAAACGTGCTGTTCGTCGTGTTAGACACCGCCAGAGCCGCGACGGTGTTCGGCGACGACGCCGAGGCGGTAGCGCCGCGACTGGCCGAGTTCGCCGACTCGGGAATCAGGTTCACGAACGCGACGGCGAACGCGCCGTGGACGCTCCCCTCCCACGCCTCGATGTTCACCGGTTGGCGACCCTCGGACCACGTCGCCCACGCCGGGCGCAAGGACTACGACGCCGGAGACCACTCGCTCCCCGCCAGACTCGGCCGGATGGGGTATCGGACCGCGGCGTTCTCGAACAATCCGTGGATTTCGCCGAGTTTCGGCTTTGAGGGCTTCGAGGAGTTCTCGCCCTGCTGGAAACTGTTCTTGGAGGGCGCGGACCTCGCGTCCATCGCCAAAATCGAGGCGCGGTCCGACCAACTCCGGGAACTCGCCTCGGAACTGCTGTCGCCGAGCGCCCCGAAGACGGTCGCAAACGCGCTCTACATGCAGTTTCTTCGGGAGACGTACGACTCGGGGGCGCGCCGGACTGTTCGCCGAATGAAGACGTGGTTCCGGTCGCGCGAGGGCGACCGGCCGTTCTTCGCGTTTGCTAACTTCATGGAACCCCATTTGGCCTACGACCCGCCCGAGCGGTTCCAGCGCGAGTTCCTGACCGACGACCAGATAGCCCGCGCCGAGACGATAAATCAGGACGCGTGGGCGCACATCACCGGCGCGGACGAGCGGACCGACGCGGAGTTCGAGATTCTGACCGGGATTTATAAGGCCGAAATCCGCTATCTCGACCACCGACTCGGGCAATTGTTCGACTTCCTCGACGAGTCGGGGGAACTCGACGACACCGCCGTCGTCGTCGTCGGCGACCACGGCGAGAACGTCGGCGACCACGGCCTGATGGACCATCAGTATTGTCTCTACGACACGCTGGTCCACGTCCCGCTAATTGTCAGTCTCCCCAGCGAGGACCGACGAGTCACCTGCGAGGACGCCGTGGAACTCCGTGACCTCTACCCGACCGTCCTCTCGCTCGCCGGGATCGACCCGGCCGCGCTCGACGCGCCCACCTCGCGGAACGTCCTCGCCGACGGCGAGGACGTCGGTTCCGACCGGGAGTTCGCGGTCAGCGAGTACCTGCACCCCCAACCCGAAATCGACGCGGTTCGGGACCGCTACGACGAGGTGCCCAACGACATCTCGACGTTCGACCGGGCGCTCAGAGCCGTCAGGACGCCCGCTTGGAAGTTCATCGAGGGGACCGACCGCACCGAGGAACTGTACGACCTGACCGCCGACCCCGCGGAGTCCCGGAATCTCGCGGCCGAGCGCCCCGACATCGCCGACCGACTCCGCGAGCGTGCCCGCGAGGAACTCGGTCCGCTCGACTACCGAGCGGGCGGCGAGACCGACATCGAGGCGGGAACCAAACGGCAGTTGGAGGAGTTGGGCTATCTCTGAGTGGTCCCGATGAGTCCGAGCGAGACGGTTACGCGGCGATTACGCCGAGATATTTTCCACGGGCGACCGCGTAGCCTCGGCGTCACGATGGACGCCCCCGAATCGCCACACAGTCGCGGCGCGGTCCGCGCGACCGCAGAAGCGGTCGCGCCGACTGCGGACTCTTCGACCGCCGTCGCGCTATCCGCGAGGTGGAGTCCCACGCCGTCCTCCGGGAGGCGACCCCGTGCCGACTGACTTCGACCTCTCGATTCCGCAGATAGTCCTCGCGGCCCTCGCGGCGTCGGTCCTCGTCGTCGCGGTGCTGGCCGGAAGTTCGTCGTCGGCCGCGCTCAGTCCGTACAACGACGACTGGGACGGCGCGAGCGACTTCCGGGCGCTGGCGAGCGAGCGGGGTGAGGTCGTCCTCGCGCACGAGACCGGCGCGTACGACTCGGGGGCCGCGGACGGGACCGTGGCGTTCGTGCTGTCGCCCGACTCGGGGTACGCCTCGTCGGAACTCGTGGGCGTGAGCAGGTTCGTCAGAAACGGCGGCACGCTGGTCGTGGCGAGCGATTCGGACTCACACGCGAACGAACTGCTCGGCGTGCTGGGCGCGAGCGCGCGCCTCGACGGCCGCCCGCTCCGGGACCCGCGGTCAAACTACCGCACTCCGGCGATGCCGGTGGCCTCGCGCGTTCCGAACGCCTCGCTCCGGGCCGGTAGTTTCGCGGGACTCCGGACCGGAGCCAGTGACGCTGCGGACTCGGTGACACTGAACCACGGTACCGCGGTCGAACCGAACGGCGCGACGGTCGTCTACAACACCTCTGGCTACGCTTACCTCGACGCCGACCGGAACGGGCGACTCGGCCCGAGCGAGAATCTGACCTCCGCGCCGGTCGTGACCGCCGAGCGACTGGGCGCGGGCCGGGTCGTCGTCGTCTCGGACTCGTCGGCGTTCATCGACGCGATGGTCGAGGAGGGTCGCAATCGGGCGTTCGTCGCCGCGCTCCTGTCCGGCCACGACCGAGTGCTGTTGGACTACTCGCACGCCGCGGGCCTGCCGCCGCTGGTGGTCGCCCTGCTGGTCGTCCGCGAGTCGGCGTGGCTCACGCTGGCGGCGGGCGTCGCGGTCGTCGGGATTTTGGGGGTCTGGTCGAGACGCCCGGACCTGCTCTCGGCGGCGACGGCGACGCTCTCCCGGCAGTGGCAGCGCGCGTCCGGCGGCGGAATCGTCGGTGGATTCAACGGTGAAATCGGTGAGAGGAGCGAGGGTCCGGCGGTCGGCATCCGCCCGACGCGAGACCAGTTGGTCGCGCACCTCGAACGCAGGCATCCCGACTGGGACCCCGAGCGCGTCGAGCGAGTCGCGGCGGCGCTCCACCGACGCCGCGACCGGTAGGGTGTCTCGGAGGAACGCGCCCAGTATCCGGGAGTAACCCCGCGAGTTATCCGACTCCGCGTGGTGAGGGTGGACGATGACCGAACCGGCCGCTATCTACGAGGACCTGCGAGACCGCACGGGGACCGTGTTGGTCGGCAACGAGACCGTCGTGGAAGGACTCACCATCTCGCTGCTGACGCGGGGCCACGTCCTGCTGGAGGGCGTGCCTGGAGTCGCCAAGACGACCATCGCGCTCCTGTTCGCCGAGGCGACCGGGATGGACGCCAACCGCATCCAGATGACGCCCGACATCCTCCCGGCGGACATCACGGGGACGAACGTCTACCGGGAAGCGACCGGCGAGTTCGACCTCCAGCGCGGCCCGGTGTTCGCCAACCTCGTCGTCGCCGACGAGATAAATCGCGCGACGCCCAAGACCCAGTCGGCCCTGCTCGAAGCGATGCAGGAGGGCGCGGTCACCATCGAGGGAGAGACGCTATCGCTCCCCGAACCGTTCTTTGTCGTCGCCACCCAGAACCCCATCGAGATGGAGGGGACCTACGAACTCCCCATCGCCCAGCGCGACCGCTTCCAGTTCAAGTTCACCGTGGGGATGCCCGACGCCGAGGAGGAGATGGCCCTGCTCGACCGGTTCGACGAGTCGCCGGACCTCGGTCCCGACGACGTGTCGCCGGTCGTCTCGACCGCGGAGATTCTTGATGCCCGCGAGACCGTCGCGGACGTACATGTCGAGCGCGCCGTCAAGGAGTACCTGCTCGATTTGATCGGCGCGACCCGCGAGAGTCCGGACCTCGAATACGGCGCGTCGCCCCGGACCGCGCTCTCGTTTCTCCACGCGACGAAGGCCCGCGCCGCGATTCGCGGGCGCGACTACGTGATTCCCGACGACGCGAAGGCGCTGGCCGACCCCGTGCTCGCCCACCGCCTGACCCTGAGCGCCGAGGCGGAACTGAGCGACGTGTCCGTCGCCGACGTGGTCGCCGACGTGGTGGCCGCCGTCGAACCGCCGGGCGGTCCCGACGAGACGCCCGACTCGGACGCGGCGGGCGAACCGGAGACGAGTGCTGGCGAGTCGTAGCGCGCGTTTCACGCCTCCGCTTCTTCGTCCTCTTTCCTTTCCACTTCTTCTTGCGCTTCCGCTTCTGACTCCACTTCCGCCCTGTCCGCCCGCACGCTCTCGGGGTCCCACTCGCAGGTCACGACGAAGTCGGCCCGGCCCTCCGCGGGTGTCACCTCGACGGTCACGGGCGCGTCGAGCGCGTCGGCCAGTCCGACCGCGAGGAACGAGACGGCCGGGTTGTCGAAGCGGTCGAGCGCGCCGTAGACGCTCCCGGAGAGTTCGACGGCGACCCTGCCGCGCTCCGCGTCGGTCTCGGCGGTCGCGCTCTCGACCAGTTCCAGACTCTCGACCAGCGCGTCGGTCAGTTGCGAGGCGACCCCGGCCGGAGTCGCGGCGAGTTCGTCGGCCATCGCCGACTCGAACTCGCGGTGGAGCGACCCGCCGGTCGGCACCATCGAGACGCCGCGTTCGCGCTCGTCGTCCGTGACCACGAACAGCGAGTCGAGGGCTTCGGGGTCCGGAACCGCGTAGTTGCGGCGCTGGGGCACGAAGAGTCGCACGTTCGAGAACTCTTCGCCCGTCGCCGGTGCGGGCGCGTAGACGCGCTCGTCCCGCAGGCCGAGTTCGCCGACCAACTCCGCGCCGGTCGCCGCGACGGCCCGGTAGACGCGCTCGCCGGTCTCGGCCGCGACGAACTGCGCGGGCGTCAGGTAGTAGGTCAAGAGTGCGCCGAACATCCCGGTCCCGCCGAGCGCGAACAGGACCTCTCGGGCGCTCGGGAACGCCACCGCCCCGAGGACTGCGACTAGTCCGACCCCGAGAAGCCCCGCCGCAGTCTGGCGGTAATCGCTCCGCCGGGCGCGGAGGTACTCCTCGCGGAGGCGCGCGTTCTCCTCGGTTAGCAGTTCCACCTGCGCCGCGAGGTCTTCGACGCGCTCCTCGGGGTCCGCGCCTGCGGACTCATTCCCGTCCTCTTGGCCGTCTCCGTTCCACCCGAGCGGGTCGTTCCGGTCGAGTCGCCCGTCGTTACTCATCGCCACCACCCGCCGAGTCGAGCGTCACGAGTTGGTACCTGTGCAGGCCGTAGCCGCCGAGTCCGGTCGCCGCGACCACTGCGAGTCCGGCCGTTCCGAGACCGAGCGCCCCCTGACTGGTCGCCCACGCGAGCGCCGCGCCCGCGGCCGCGCCGCCCGCCGCGACGACCACCGGACGACCCGGCGCGGCGAGGCGGCCCGCCGGAGCGAGCAGGACTCCGAGCAGGCAGGCTTCCACGACCGCGAGTTCGACGAGGCTCCCACTTCCGACGAGCGCCGCGAGCGCGACGTTGCCGAGCGCGAAGGCGTAGGTCGCCGGGAGCGCGACCCAGACCGCCAGCAGTGCCGCGGCCGCCGCGATGCCGGGCGCGCCAGCGAACAGGACGAACGCGCCAGCGGCGAGGAGGACGCTGGCCCCGCCGAGGCGACTTCGCTCCGCGAGGTCGCTCCGGTCGGTGAGGCGATTTCGGTCCGGCGTCGAATCGGCGACTCCGGCCATCACTCGCTCGCCTCCGCGGACCGGCGGCGCGCGCGGTGGTCCGCCAGCAGTCGGGACAGTTGGTCGCCGGGCGCGACTTCGAACGCCGCGACGCCCCGCTCGTTGGCGAGTTCGCGCCGGAATCGCTCGAAGTCGGCGTATCGCTCGTAGGTCGCTTCCGGGTCGGCGCTCTCGCGCTCGAAGAGGACGGTCGGCGTCAGAAAGGCGAGGACGGTGCCGTCGCCGCGGGCCGCGGTCCGCACCGCCGCGCGGGTCCGGGCGTGGTTCGAATCGTCGGTCAGGACGACGGTGGTCACGCTCCCCGATAGTCGAGAGAGGGCGGTCCGGACCGCGCCGTAGAGCGGGTCGCCCTCGATGCGCGCGACGTAGGGGTCGGCCGCCGAGAAGAACGGTTCCAGTCGCTCGGCGTAGGCCGAGTCGTCGCCCCGGAGCAGTCGGGCGCGCTGGCGTGCGACGGCGGGCGAGGTGCCCGCTGGCGCGCGCTCCGAACAGGCGCGCTCGCCGAAGTCGTCCCCGTCCCCCGGTGCAAATTCGCGGAGTCGGTCCTCGATTTCGGCGTACGTCTCCTCGTTGGCGGCGGGCACGCGATTCGCCACCAGTCCCTCGTCGCCGACCGCGTAGAGACCGAGCGGTTCGCTCCGCTGGCGGGCGTACTCCACCACGCCGAGCGCGAACCGCCGGAGGTAGTCGAACGTCTTCGCGCCCGCAGGCCCGGTCGCCATCGCGCTCCGGCAGTCGAGTAGCAGGACCGTGCGGCGCTCGGCGGTGGTCTCGTAGGTACGGACGTAGGCCCCGTCGGAACGTGCGGTCGCCTTCCAGTCGATGTTGCGCACCGCGTCGCCGGGGACGTACGACCGGAGTTCCGCGAAGTCGAGACCGACGCCGCGCTCGCCGGTGTCGAGGTCGCCGTAGGGCGTGTCGATGACGTCGCCGCCGGACCCGACGTGGAGGTCCCGAGGCCCGCGCGCGTCCACCGTCACGGTCGCCGTCTCGCCCGCCGCGAAGCGTGCGGTGAACCGCTCGGAGTCGTCGGTCGCCCGAACGGTCGGTCGGCCGAAGCGAAACTCTCCGGCAAGCGGACAGCGCGCCTCGAACGTCGCCGTCGCCTCGCGCTCGCCCGCCGGAAGCGTCGCCGTCGCGTTCGCGTCGTCGGTCTCGACGCCGACGGGAACGTCCGCCTCGATGTCGAGTCCGAAGGGCGCGGGGTCGGGCAGTGTCGCGTCGAGCGCGACCTCTACCGAATCGTCCTCGCCGAGTCGGTCGCGCTTGGGCGATTGGGTCATGTCGAGCGAGGCGGCCGCCTCGGTGACGGCCCGGACGAAGGCGTACTGGCGCGCGACGAGCCAGCCGCCGACACCCGCCGCCCCGACCAGCAAGAGCGGTTCCGCGAACAGCGCGGCCGCTCCGGTCGTGGCGACGACGAGTCCGAACTCTCCCCAGTAGCCGCGAGTAACCCCCATCGAAACCACGCACGACGCATCCGTAGTTCAAGCTATTGGTGGTGCTGATACGGTCTAGTTACGCGAAACCGGCAGACGGTGGTACGTAGTTACGCGAAACCGGCAGACGGTGGTACGATGAACGGCGTGAATTCGCCCGTCTTACTCAACACCTCGACAAAGCTGCAGGCATCCGTACCGTTCGATACCGGCCAAAGAGACGCTGTATCGCTAGTCTATTCGAGAACTGCGTAACTAGACAGTGCCAGCGGACGTCGAACGCCCTGACGGGCGTCGCCGTCCGCTCATCCTCCCAAGCTTCTTCTAAATCTGTTTCTAAGTCCTGTTTGAGTAGATCTGCGAGCATCTTTAGACCAGAAATTCCACGACCTGCTCGTTTCTCAGACTGTCTCAACTAGACAGCGCGTATTGGATGAAAAAGTAGAGAACACTGTGGAGTGACCGAGCAACGTACAAAGGTAAAGTGCCTTTGACGCGAACATGCTGATATGACTGACGTGGAGATCGACGATGTTGACAAAGCGATTCTGCATGCACTCCAAGAGGACGCTCGAAACATGTCGTCCGGAGACATCGCGGAGCGGACCGGTACCTCCGACAGTACTGTCCGCAAGCGCATTCAGCGTCTCGAATCCGACGGCGTAATCAAAGGATACAGCGGCAGCATCGACTATCAGAAATCAGGCTATCCGCTCCGAATGCTGCTTTACTGTACCGCTTCGATTCCCGAACGTGGTGATATCGTTCCCGAGATTCTGAACATCGATGGGGTGGTGTCAGTCCAGGAGTTGGTCACTGGTGAACAGAACCTCCTTGTCACTGCAGTGGGCGAGACGGACAGCGACATCACACCGGTCGCACAGGAACTTCTCGATATGGGACTTACCGTTGCCGACGAAGTCCTCGTTCGGAGCCACGAGACGACACCCTTCCACAAGTTCAATTCTGAGACCCATACAGAAGACGATTCCTAGACGAGGACACGTTTAACGTCCAACTCGGTCGCGCGACGAACGACGGCCTGTACTGGGTCAACTGACCCCGTCAGATTGTCAGAATCACCGTCGAGGACGAGAAGTGCTGCCCGTCGGTCGGGAGCGATGATACCACAGTTGAGTCCAACGATCTCGGCACCAGCCGTCGTCGCCATCCGTAATACCTCTCGGGCAGTCACGTCGAACTGTTTCGCCGTGTACGCCATCTCTCGGAACATCGACGGGGGGTTCAACATGACGTTGTCGGTCCCGAGAGCGACTGTCGTGTGGTCCAGTAATTCCCGTACTGGCGGGGTTCCGGCGTCGAGAACGGTGTTCGCTCGCGGGCAGATCGCAATCGGAACTGACTGGTCTGCAACTCGTTCAAGGTGTTCCTGTCCTGCATGTACCATGTGGACGAGGAGATCCGGCTCCAGATCGAGTGCGGGATGAATGTCCGTTGGGTCCGGTTCGCCAGCGTGGATGGCAAACGGGACGTCGCGTTTCCGGCAGGCAGTACGCTCTTCAGCGAAATCATCGTCGCTCGCACCGGAAGCCCCGTATCCGTCGGCGACATCAAGAACTGATCGCTCGCCGCTCCCGAAAATGAAGGGGTCGGCATCGACTGATTGTGCTGCCTCCCGAAGTGCGCGTGCCCCGGCGGTTCCGGACTCCCGGAAATCCAGACAAGCGGCCGTGCCGGTTCGTTGCATAAACCGGAGCGACCGGCGCATCGCCGACAGGAGGTCCGAACGGGTAGCACCTGCCAATCGTCGGTGTTTGAGACTGTCCGGCGGTGCTACTGCCTCGTCCAGTGACAGTCCGACAGCCGCTTCCTTTGCGACGGAGTCACCCAGATGCGTATGAGCGTTGACGAAAGCTGGCAGTATAATATCGGTTGATGTCGTTTCTGCCTCCTCAATACTCTGGATCTGCCCGTCTTCGACGACGACACGACCACGAATCGGCTCGAACGACCGGCCGGTAAGAACGGTCCCTGAGAGTGTTTCCATATCGGTACTCCGGAACAGATAACGATATGGTTTTCTGTATACGAATATCGAACGGTTTCGGTAACGTAATACCGGTTCAATACTAAATCGGTCGAAGGAAGCCGATGGAGACAGTAGTGGATCCGAGCGGAGGTGGCATACAATAGAATGACCGGGAACGATCTTGAATCTGTCATCGAGTCAGTCCCAGACCGGAGCGACCGTGGACACGAATCGGATACGCAAACGGCACTCGTCGTCTCGTGCTCGATGAGCAGTTGCAAACTTCGGGGACCGCTCTGGCCAGTCGATGCTACCTGGAACGTCGTTGGAGTTCAGACTCTCGGGAATCAGACACAGGAACGATACGAGGAAAAAACGATTGTAGACAGCAACATCGAACACCCCAGACAGCAGTACGATATCACAGTAGTCCTCGTTGTGGGACACACGAAGTGTGAGGTTCTCGAAGACGCCTACGAGCGGTGGGTTGCACCCGATTCAGAGTCACCTGACGGGATCGAAGCACGGTTGGATCCACTCCGTTCGATCGTCGGAGATGGGTTCGAAGAGGGAGTTGTGGCGGAGTCGTTGCCGCTTAACTCGTTGCAGTATCGACTCGTCGAGTACAACGTTCGCCGACAGGTCCAGTTTCTCCACCAGGCACTCCCCTCGTCGGTCACGGTCGCTGGCTACGTTTACGATCAAGATGGAGCGTACAGTTCGTTCCCCGACAAGCGATATCTGGTCGCGTTCGACGGTGCGACAGACCCGACCACAGTCCGAGATCGTCTCCCCGAAGACGCGTCGGTACGGGTCGCAAGCCTCCTGACCTGACCCGCGACTGTCTGTTCCCCCGCATTGCTGGGCGAACTATTAGGTTCTATGCTGGCGGAAAAGCGAACAGAATGTGAAAATAGATGGATTTAACAACCACTCTGTTCATTTAGAGTAGTAACTGCGACCAGAAGCGTCCCACAAGCGATTGTCTCCGGTGGCGCAATGGGTCGTACGATGGGCTGAACGATGTCAGGACAGAGTTCGAAACCGACGGTCGGAGCGCTCCCGGACACGACGGTGGAATCACCGTTCGTGCCCGTTGTACTAACGTGGCTCGTGTGGTCGCTGTTCACCGCGAGTGTCGCCGTCCTCATCGCCAGAGTCAGGTTTGATGGTGTGTGGGAAATTCCCGGCTTGGTTGCCATAGACGGCCTGACCGTCCTCATGTGGGTGGTGGTCACCTTCTTTAGCGGTATTGTTCACAGCTACTCCCGCCGCTACATGGCTGGTAGCACTCACAAAACGCGGTTCTTCATCGCTGTGTTCGGTTTCACCGTAACTGTGATGGCGCTCGTCGCGGCCGACCACGTCGCACTGTTCGGGTTCCTGTGGATGGCGATGGGCCTGGTGATGGCGGAACTCATCGGTGTGATCGAGGGCTGGAAACAGGCACAGGCGGCGAAGACAGTCGCTCGCAAGTATTTTCTCGCTAGTAGCGTCTTGCTGGGTGTTGCGCTGACGGCGCTGTGGTGGACGACCGGTGCGACGACGATCTCCGGAATAAGCGCGGCCACCGACACGCTTGGTGGTCCGGTGTGGCTGCTCGCTGCCGGTATTCTCGTGCTCGCGGCGATGATCCAGTCCGCGCTAATCCCGTTCCACACGTGGCTGCTCACTTCGATGACCGCACCGACCCCGGCGTCTGCGTTGATGCACGCCGGATTCGTCAATGCGGGCGGCATCCTGCTGGTCCGCTTCGCCCAGGTCATCACGGTCAACTCTACGCTCATGCTCGCAGTCGTCGCCGTCGGCGCGGCGAGTGCGTGCGGCGGAAAGCTCTTGAAATCGGTCCAAACGGACATCAAAGGCAAACTCGGCTGCTCGACGGTCGGCCAGATGGGCTTTATGATCATGCAGGCTGGACTCGGCTTCTTCGGGGCCGCGATTACCCACCTCATCCTGCATGGATTCTACAAGGCCTATCAGTTCCTCAGTTCGGGCGAGCAGATCGAACACAAGAGTCCGAGCGAGACCACCGAGCACACGATCGGCGATATGACGAGTGCCGTCGGTTTTGTCGTGGCGTTGCTGACCGGCCTCGCCGGTGGCGTGGTGTTCACGGTGCTGACGGGGAAGGGAGCACACGTCGATAGTGGTCTCCTGTTGACCTTTTTCGTCGTCTTCACCACGCTCCACGCGGCCCGCAGTGCGGTCCAGCACACTTCACTTCCGACACTTGTCCGCTATGTGGCCGTCCCGCTTGTGTTCTTCCCGGCCATCATTATCTATGCCGTTGTCTACGAAGGCGTCTCGGATCTCCTTGCGGTCAGCACGGCGACGACCGAGCTGACCCTACTCCACGGCATTATCGCCGTCAGCTTCGTCGGCGTCTACGTCGCCATCGAGACCGGAATCCACGAACACAGCCAGCGTCTCTACGTGGCACTGCTGAACGTCACCCAACCGTCATCGAACACCCTATTGAATTCCCCGGAGGACTACAATGAGTACTGAATCTGCTATCCACGACAGCATCGACGAAGCAGCGACCACCGTCAGCTCCGTCTGGCCCATCCACTCGTTCGTGACGGCCAACCCCCTTTCGGGGTTCGAGGACCAGCCGTTCGGGGAGGCCGTCGAGCAGGCCGCTACGCTGTTGGGCGGCCGTGGCTACCCCAGCGCCGAGACGTTCAGGACGGCGCTGGAACGCGGCCAGATTGACCCGGAATTCCTCGGAGCGGAACTCGCCGAGGCAGGTTACGAGGACGACCCCGAAACGCTACTCGACCGCATGGCCGACGCGGCCGACGCCGAGGACAGTGACGCGGACACCGCCACAAACCATGTGGACCAGGTGCTGACAAAGTGGCTGTCTGCCTTCCTCGACGAGGACAGTGCCCACTGGTCGATGCCGAACCGCGAGGCGGGGTTCTACACTGCTTTCAGGAACATGGTCGAATACGATAGCGCCGTCCCCGACGAAGGCGTCGTCGCCGACCTGCCTGAAACGCCGATTGTGGCTATCGAGGCAGTTCTGGAGCCATATCCGGAAAATCAGTGGGTGCCCATCTTTGAGGAGCAACTGGCCGCACTCTCGGGCTGGACCGGGTTCATCAAACAGCGTTCCGAGGACGAGGGCGTGTGGCAGTCGAAGTACCCGATTTCGCTGGAAGGGTACCTTGCGGCGCGTCTGGCACTGCTGGATGCCGTCGGCGCTACGATTGAACCGGACGACGACCTTGACGACGCGAACCCGGCAGACGAAATCGCTCAGGCGTTCTTGCGTGCGTGGGAAGCGACCTACCGCAATGACCTCGTTGGAACCATCGCAGGTGAGAGCCAGTCGATGGACGACGGCGAGACGTCGGGACGCCCGGACGCCCAGTTGGTCTTCTGTATCGACACTCGCTCGGAGATTATCCGTCGTCACATCGAGGCAACGGGCGACTACGAGACCCACGGGTACGCTGGCTTCTTCGGCATCCCGATGGAGTATCAGGGGTACGACGCCGATGTGTCGGTCGATGCCTGCCCTCCGATCCTCAACCCACAGCATCACATCACTGACTTCCCGACCGATGACGACACGCAGGCACGCTACAACCGCTGGTCCGGCATCCGCGAGGCTGCCGACGAAGTGATCGAGATATTGGAGGCCAACGCTGCCAGCGCCTACGGCTTCGTCGAGACTGCCGGGAGCGGCTACGGTCTCTCACTCGCGGCCCGGACGCTCGTTCCGGGGCGCGTTCACGACCTGTTCGACGCTGCCGCCGAGTTGGTGCCCGACGAGCGCGAGTTCTGTGAGCCGCTCGTCCATCACCAGCATACCTACTCTGGCGACCTGCCGGTGGGGCTGACCCACGAGGAGAAAGTCGAGTATGCTGCGACTGCCTTCGAGCTGATGGGTTTCAAGACGTTCAGTCGCCTCGTCGTCTTCACGGGCCACGCCAGCGAGACGGCAAACAATCCCTACGATTCGAGCCTAGACTGCGGTGCCTGTGCGGGCAACCCCGGCGGCCCGAGTGCTCGCGTCCTCGCAAAGATCTGTAACGACGAGGCTGTCAAGGCCGAACTCCGGGACCGTGGGTTCGCCATCCCCGAGGACACGGTCTTTGTTGCCGGAGAACACAACACAACGACCGACGAAGTGGACCTGTTCGCGGACGACGTGCCCGAGAGCCACGCGGACGACCTCAATCAGTTGCGTATGGACCTCGCAACGGCTCGTGAGAACTCGACTGCCGAGCGCGCCGAGGCGATGGGTGCCGACGCCTCGACCGGCGTCAGCGAGACGGAACGTCGTGCCGCCGACTGGGCCGAGACACGTCCCGAGTGGGGGCTAGCGGGCAACGCTGGCTTCGTCATCGGCCCACGCGAGTTGACAAGCGGTTGTGATCTCGACGGGCGCACGTTCCTCCACTCGTACGACTGGTCAACCGACCCCGATGGAGACGCGCTCGAAGCAATCTTCACTGGTCCCATGGTCGTCACCCAGTGGATCAACACCCAGTACTACTTCTCGACGGTTGACAACGCCGTCTACGGCAGCGGGTCGAAAGTGACCCAAAACCCGGTCGGCAATATCGGCGTCTATCAGGGCAACGGCGGCGATCTGATGACCGGTCTCCCGCTCCAGTCGCTGACGACCGCAGACGACGAACCGTATCACCAACCGCTCCGCCTCTCGACGGTCGTCCACGCGCCGATTGAGCGGGTCACCGACATCCTGACCGACCACGAGGAACTGACCAAGATTCTGGACAACAACTGGCTATCACTCACGGTCGTCGATCCAACTCAGGACCACAGCGCCTTCCACTACGAGGAGTCTTTGGACTGGATACCAGTGACCGAACAGACCGAAGCACCCCCGGAGATGCCGAACACTCGGACTGTCGCAGACGACTAGCCGATCCGTAATCGCACCGGACAGAACCGGTGGGTTGTTCTGAGTTTCAACTGGGCCCACGAATCCGACTTCCTCCGACCCTCTTTTCGCCACGGAAATCGGAATCGCGCCGAACGTGTGTTCTGCGAGGTAAAACGACGAACGTCTTCGCTTTCGAATGCGTTCCGCAACGCCAAGATAGAAACAGTGGAATCGTGGTTACAAGCCGTCGCCGTCTGCCACAATTCATGCCAAACTTAACGACCATCGCTGGACCCCAGTGACGCAACCAACTCTCCGACATGCCTGTCGATGGAGTGGACTCCGGAACGGAGGCACCTCCGTTCAGATTCACGACACCACAATAAGGTGTCTATCAGTATGGATGTTATGGTGCCCAACAATACAGATGCTATTGCGCCGATACCGTGTTGGAGAACCGCGGCCCAGTTTCTACTCGGGAACGTCCCTCTCTGCCGACCTGTACTTGACCCACCACTTAAACGAGAGCTTCCACAGGGATAACCGAAATAACACCGAGATAGCGTCCGGTTTCCAGTTGAACACTCGGCGTGGTATAAGACGGCTGCCGCTGAAACAGCGTTTGGAGGAGAAAGACCGTGAGTGAACTCGTCGTACTGGCGTTCGACGGCAAGGAGAAGGCATTCGAGGCCCGAGAAAAGTTGATAGAACTACAGAAACAACAGCTGATAACGCTACGAGACGCGGCCGTAGTCGTGCGAAAGGAGGGCGGCGGAGTCGATATCAAGCAGGCCCAGAGCCTCGTCGGGGCGGGTGCGCTCGGCGGTGCGTTCTGGGGGATGCTCATTGGACTCCTGTTTTTGGCACCGTGGCTCGGTCTGGCGCTCGGAACGATTACCGGGGCACTCTCCGGCAAGTTCTCCGACTACGGTATCGACGACAAGTTCATTAAGGAGGTCGGTGATACCATCGAACCCGGAGACTCTGCGCTGTTCTTGCTGGTCGAAGACGTTGTCGCCGACCGCGTTATCGAGGAGATGAAGCAGTTCGACCCCGAGGTCGTGCGGACCAATCTCTCCAGAGAAGACGAGCAGAACCTCCGAGAGGCCTTCGCAGCGGGAGAAATCGAAGCCTGACCTCACCCGTCGGGGTTTTGCAGCGGCGTCCGACGGTTCAACGAGCCACGTCTCGACGACACCGTCCTCGATCTCTTCTACAACACGATGGGGGCCTGCTCGTCGCTCTCTTCGGGACGGCCTATCTGACCGGCGTCTCCGACCAGTTGCTAGGACGACTCCAGTCGGCAGACCGGTGATTCACGCGTCATAGGCGTGATCTTCGAGTGTCTTCAGGTCCACAGCATCTAATACTGCCTCGTTGGTCGCTTCGAGAATCACAGGCGGGACGGTCGTCTCCGGGAGGCGTTCGGTCCGCGTGGCTTCAAGCGCCTCAACCCACCGTCCAAGACAGAGACACCAGCGGTCGCCCGGTTCGAGTCCGGGAAACTGTAGCTCCGGACGCGGCGTCACGAGGTCGTTTCCCTGTGCTTTGCTGAACGCCAGAAACTCCTCAGTCATCACCGCACAGAGTTCGTGTCTCCCCCGGTCGTCGGGATGAGTCACACAACAGCCGTCGCGTTCGTAGCCTGTCGTCGGGTCGGTACTACAGGTGGCAAGCTCTCCGCCGAGGACGTTCCGTTCGGACATACTAGTTGGTCGTGTCGTGGGGACAAAAGCCTCTCCGTGTGACTGTTTTCGTGACGCTCTCGACAGATGATGAGTTGTTTCGAGCACTCGTTACTTCTCGGAATAGTAGCGGAGTGGTCGAGGAGTGACTCTCAGACGACGGACGCTCGTTCTGCGGAACAGCTTCCGAAACCGCCAACAAAATGTAAGCCGAGATACCAATCCTCAGCTAAAACGCTGAGTATGATTATCAACCACTGAGACGTAATGTGGGAAGATATAAGGGTTCAAGCTATGGATTCATACATGAGCGAAAACGATAGTGATGGTCGAGAGCGAATCTTGACCGGCGTTCCGGGCGTAGACGATATTCTCGGCGGCGGATACCTCCCCGAATCCGCCACACTCGTCCGGGGACCACCCGGATCGGGCAAGTCGATTTTCTCGTTGCACTTTCTCGCCGCTGGCATTGACGCCGACGAGACAGGACTGTACATCAACCTCGGCGAACCCGAAGATTACATTCGGGACACTGCTCGGCATTTCGGCGTCGATATCGACGCGCTCCATTTCCTCAACCTCTCCGCCTCCGGCGACCAGTTTCAGAGCGAAGAGACGTACACCCTATTCGAGTCCAGTGAAGTGGAAACACCCTCGCTCGTCGAGAACATTCGCACAGAGATTCAGGAGATCGAACCAGATCGCGTCGTCGTGGACCCGGTCACCGAGTTCCGGTATCTCGCTCCAGACGAACACCAGTTCCGCTCACAGATTCTGGGTCTCGTAGAGTTCCTCAAAAGCGAGGGAGCGACGGTCCTGCTCACTTCGCAGGCTGCCGAATCGATGCCCGACGACGACTTGCAATTTCTGGTCGATGCCGTCATCAACATGGAGGAAGATCCGGGTCGCCGGACGCTCCACGTCTCGAAGTTTCGTGGGTCGTCGATCAGGTCTGGTCAGCACGCGCTCCAAATCACCGACGAGGGTATGCAAGTGTGGTCACGACTCGACCCCAACCGTCACGAGCGCGAACACACCCCGACGAAACTCTCCTCTGGCGTCCCCGAACTGGACTCGCTGTTGTCGGGAGGTATCTCCACCGGGACGATAACGTTTCTGAGCGGGCCGACAGGCGTCGGCAAGACCACGACTGGTCTCCAGTTCATGAAAGAGGCTGCGGGGCGGGGCCAACACTCGGTCCTGTACAGCTTCGAGGAGGACCGAAACACTCTCTTCGAGCGTGCGGAAGCCGTCAACATCCCCGTAACCGACATGATCGACCGGGGGACGCTCACCGTGGAAGTGATAGGGCCGGAGGAACTGACCATCGACGAATTCACCCACCACATCCGAAGCGAAGTCGAAGACAACGACGCGGAGATCGTGATGATCGACGGGACCAACGGCTTCGGACAGTCGCTCCGCGGCGTCGGCACGGACCCGATGCAGCATCTCGTCAAGATCGGGCGCTATCTCCGCAACATGGGCGTGACCGGTCTCGTCACGAACGAGGTCCACCAGATCACCGGTGAGTTTCGCGCGACCGACCAAGGCATGAGCTATCTCGCCGACAGTATCGTCGTCCTGCGCCACGTCGAGTACAAGGGTTCGCTCCGGAAGGTGATCGGCGTTCTCAAGATGCGCACCAGCGATTACGAAAACCAACTCCGGGAACTGGAGATCACCGAACACGGGCTACGCGTCGGGGAATCGCTCCCGGAACTCCGTGGGATTCTTACTGGAACACCGACGTGGGATGACGATGAGGCCTGAATCACCGACGCCCGTTCCCGCTGACCGACTCGGAACAGAGTCATCACCAGTCCGAATCCTGCCGATACTCTCGCATACGGGCAATCAACGGGTGCTCGCCAACTGGGTGCAGACACAGGAGCAGTACGAAATCGTCTCGGGGGACCACGCTGAACTCTCAGCGGCCGAGTTCGATATCGCTATTCTCGACGAACACTCGCTCCGTGAGTACGACACCGAGATTCGGGGGCGAAAGGCCGATGCCGAGACCGTTCTCCCGGTACTCCTCGTGAGTTCCGACACCCCTGCCAATACGCTCGATACTCCAGACCGGACCGAGATAGAGCCGTCGCTCCGGCAAATCGTCGATGAGATTCTGGCGACACCGATCGACATTGCGGAATTGCGCAGCCGACTCGACTCGCTTGCTCGCATCAGAGCGCAGTCAATCGCGCTAGAGCGCAAAACCAACCAACTCCTGTTGTTGAATCGCATCACTCGCCACGATATCCGCAACGAGATGAACGTCGTCATCGGCTGGACCGAGCAACTCGCCGACCACACCGACGACGCGGGCGACCAGATACGCCAGCGGGTCTTGGACAGCGGTCAGCACGTCGTGGGTCTTACCAAAGCGGTCCGGGAATTCATCGAGACACTCAAAACGGCCGGTGAACCGGACTTGCAAGCGGTTGACCT
Source organism: Halorussus pelagicus (assembly GCF_004087835.1). NCBI lineage: Archaea > Methanobacteriati > Methanobacteriota > Halobacteria > Halobacteriales > Haladaptataceae > Halorussus > Halorussus pelagicus. Next base: position 131,263 of record NZ_CP035120.1, on the reverse strand, counting down.
CACGGACGTGGTGACCGACGAACTCACGAAACGCCGCGAAACGTTCGAAGCTGCCGATTTCGTCATCGACGGCGAGATTCCACCAGTGGATGTCCGTGCGAACGACCTCCTCGCGTCGGTGTTCAGAAACGTGCTGAACAATGCAGTCCAGCACAACAACAGCGAGACGCCCCGCGTGGAGATCGGGGTAGTGGACGGTCCCGAGAGGGTCGCTATCACGATTGCTGACGATGGTCCGGGTATCCCGCCGGACCAGCGAGACGCCGTCTTGGGCCGAACTGACCGGGGACTCGACCACCCTGCCGCAGGTCTCGGTCTCTATCTCGTCGATACACTCGTCACCAAGTATGGCGGGACACTCCGTATCGGCGATGCCGAACTGGGTGGGGTCGCCGTCGAGATTGAACTCCTGAAAGAGCCAACCACCGGAACGACGAAGACGGATCATGACTCCTGAAAGGACAACCGAATCTCGGAACCGCGTTCTCCCCCTCGTTTCGGATTCGGGCAATCGCCAGTTGCTCGTAGAGTGGCTTGACGGTCACCCCTCGTACGAAACTGTGGACCTCGCGGAAGGAATTGACGAGACCGCCTTCGACGTGTGTATCCTCGACAAAGCAGCCTTCGAGGAGCATCTTGATGCGCTTCAGGCGAAGAAAACGGCGACCGCTCCCGTCTTGCTCCCGTATCTCCTGTTGCTTCCCGAATCCAATCCGGAGATCATCGACATGGATGCTGGCCGGTTGGCCGACAACGTGGTCACGGAAACAATCGACGAACTCGTCGCCCTGCCGATTCAGCAGGCCGAACTACACTGGCGGTTGTCGGCGCTCCTTCGCCTCCGCGAGCAGTCTCTCACGTTACGGGAGCGAGAGAGGGAACTCGAACGGCAGGTCGATCTGTTCGAGAAGGCTCAGGATATTGCAAACGTCGGAGCGTGGGAGTACGATATCGATGCCGAAGAGCTGTGGTGGACCGACGAGGTGAATCGCATCCACGCGCTCCCAGAAGATACGACGCCGTCTCCGGAACGGAGCCTCCAGCAGTTCCATCCCGAGGACCGACCGGTCATCGAAAACGCATTCGAAACGGCTGTCGAAGAGGGCGAACCATACGATCTCGAACTCCGGTTCATCGACGCGGAGGACCATAACCGGTGGATTCGAACGAGAGGTGAACCGCAGTACGAGGACGGGGAACTGACCCGCGTTCGGGGGACGATACAGGACATCACCGAACGCAAGGAGCGCGAACGCGACCTCCAGCGCATCGAGCAGGCGGTCGAATCAGCTGGCCACGCAATCTTCATCACCGACCCGGACGGGTACATCGAGTACGTCAATCCGGCGTTCGAAGAGATAACTGGGTTCGCCCGGTCAGAAGTCGTCGGTGAGACACCACGCGTGTTGGACTCCGGAGAAATGCCGGACGTGTATTTCGAGAACCTCTGGAGTACCCTTCGCTCGGGCGAGGTGTGGGAAGAGGAGATTATCAATCGCCGAAAGAACGGCGAAACGTACACCGCGATGCAGACGATTGCACCGGTAACTGACGGCGACGAAATCCACGCGTTCGTGGCGGTTCAGGACGATATCACGGAACTCAAAGAGCGAGAGAAGACACTCAAGCGGCGAAAACAGGCAATCGATGAAGCGCCAGTCGGCATCAGTATCTCCGATCCCGACCGAGAGGACAACCCGCTAATCTACGTGAACGATGCGTTCGTGGAGATGACGGGCTACCTGCGTGAGGACATCCTCGGGGAGAACAGTCGATTCCTTCAGGGCGAGAACACCGACCCGGACCACGTCGCCAGTATCCGGGAAGCGATGGATGCTCAAGAGCCGGTTTCTGTCGAGATCCGCCACTATCGCAAGGACGGAACGGAGTTCTGGAACCACGTCAAATTCGCGCCCGTGCGGGATGATGCTGGTGATGTCGTCAGCTACGTCGGATTTCACCAAGATGTGACCGAGCGAAAACTACGCCAAAAGCAGTTAACGGTCCTCGACCGGGTGTTACGCCATAATCTGCGCAATAGTATGAACGTGATTCGGGGACGGGCCGAGCGGATTCGTTCCGAGACCTCAAGTGAGGTTGGGGAGTCCGCCGAGAGAATCATCGATACGAGCAATCGACTGCTTGGACTAGCCGAAAAGGAACAGCAGATAACGGAACTGTTGCAGGAGGAACCCACGTACGGAGAGATCGAAGTACGTGACTGTCTCCATCATATTGCTTCGACTATCGGATCGGAGTACCCGGACGCGACAATTGCTGTTGACTGCCCCGAGGAAGTGACTGTACGGACTACGACACGATTCAAGCAGGCGATCAGAGAACTCGTCACGAACGCGATTGTTCACGACGACTCGTCGTCGCCCGAAGTCACTGTCACCGCGACTCGGACCGACGAGACCGTTCGCGTCGAAATAGCCGATACCGGGCCACCCATCCCGGAGATGGAGCGGAATCTACTGGTAGACGAAGCGGAGCAAACACCGCTGTACCACGGGAGCGGTCTCGGGTTGTGGCTCGTGAAGTTGATCATCACTCGGTCAGATGGCATCATCACCGTCGAGGAGAATTCGCCAGTCGGCAACGTCGTCAGAATAGAACTCTCGCGTTGACTGTTCTCTCAGGCTCGACCAGTGCTGAGTACCCGTCCTGTACTCAACGCGCCAACTGAAACCGGTCTTTCGCTGAAGCTGTAGACAGTGCCTCGACCGCGCGTCCGTATCCGGCAAACGTAACAGTTCGCTAACTTTGAGGGGGCACTGTTCAGATAAGCCTCGAAGAATGAGGCGGTTGGAATTCTTGGTGCCTATGCCAGAATTCAGCCGCCTCAACGAGTATAGCGACCGGACTATCACTCTCGGATACTGTTTCTGTCTTAGAGAGGTTTGGTGTCGAACGGTATCATTTAACGATCCATAATTGGGTGCAGAAAGCCGATCTACAGCCGACTGACGGCAAAAACCCGAATCACGTTGCGGTCGATGAAACCGTGATTCAACTCAATGATCGGCGCTACTGGCTGTACGTCGCGGCCGATCCCAAAACTAACGAATTCCTCTACCTCAAGCTCTATCCGACACGAACTATTGTGCCGTGGTTACAAGCCGCGCCCTTCAGACTCCATGTTACCAAATACCGTAATCTGGGCGACTGGTCCCCAGTAGAGGTATTACGCTCGCCGCGGTAGCAGTTGTCCGTGAAGGGGGTCGATGGGGAGCGACTGAGGAGCGTCGCCGTCACGCTGGCGCTACTGCTCGCGGCCGCGAGCGGCGCTCTCGCTGCGAGTGCGCATGAGGGCGACGACGCCGACTCTCGGTCGGGCGTCGTCTCCGCTCAGGAGACGACGACGGCCGCGCCCGGCGAGAACGACAGCACAAACGCGACGGTCGAACACCGCAATCCGGGCCGGGTCGGCGAGACCAACGCCAGCGACGTCGAGTCGTGGCTTCAAGACCGGATGGTCGAGCGTCTCGTCCGGAGCATCGACGTGAGCGAGCGCGATTCGGAGCGCGCCCGCCGACTCGTCGGCAACGACTCGCAGTTCGAGGAGTTCGCCGACAAGTACGCCGAACTGAAAGGCGAGGCGTCGAGCGAGGACCGGAACCTCTCGGACCTCGACGGCGTGGGTGCGATTCAGAGCGCGTTCCTCGCGGACGTACGGGACTACCGGACGGCGCTCCGACGCTATCAGCGCGTCCGCGAAAACGAGACCGTCGAGCGCGAGCGCCGACTCGCCCACGAACTCGAACGCCGCCTCGCGGCGGTCAATCGGTCCTCGGTCGCGCTCCAACGAAGCTACGCCAACGTCTCCTCGGAGGGCAACGCCACCGCGAACGCGACCCGGCAAATCGAAACCGTCCGCACAGACGTGCTGGCGACCCAGCGAACCGTCCGGAACCAGACGCTCGTCCGGACCGATCTCTCCGTCGAGACCGTCGCGCCGAACGGGTCGTTCACCGACCGCGTGACGCTCCGCGGGCGACTCCTGACCGCCGCGAACGCGAGCGCGATTTCCGACCGGAACGTCACGCTCCGAATCGAGAACCGGAGCGTCGAGGCGCGGACGAACGAGACCGGCCACTTCGAGGTCGCCTACCGACCGACGCTCACGTCGGTCGGCGACCGGAACCGCACGGTCCGGTACCAACCCGCGAACGCCTCGCGGTACCTCCACGATAACGCGAGCGTCCGGTTCGGCGTCGAGCGCGTGAACCCCGAATTCGAACTCACGAACTACACGCAGTCGGCCGGGTTCGGCGACTCGCTGGCGGTCGAGGGTACCGTCACGGCCGGGAACGTCACCACGGGCGAGGTGCCGGTCGTCGCCACGCTCGCGGGATTCCCCATCGGACAGGCGACCACGGGACCGAACGGGTCGTTTGCGCTGACGACGACGGTCCCGGCGAACCTCTCGACCGGCGAGCGACCGGTCCGGGTGCGACTCGCCGACCCGCGATTCCGCGCGGCGAACGCCACCGTCTCGGTGGCCGTCGAACCGACCGCGACCGACCTCTCGACCGAGGCCCGGCGGGCGAACGGAAGCCTGCTCGTCTCGGGTCGCCTGACGACCGACGGCGGGACGCCGCTGGGCAACCGGACGCTCCAGTTGGCGGTCAACGGGACCGCGGTTGGAACCGTCACGACGAACGCGACCGGCGGGTACGCCGGAGTCGTCCCCGTGCCGTCGTCGGTGAGCGATAGCCCGAGCGCCCGCGTCCGGGCGGCCTACTCGCCGGTCGGCGAGAACCTGAACGCGAGCAGTGCCGCCGACATCGTGACCTTCGAGCGGACCGAGCGCGGCCCGTTCGACTATCCGCTGGTCCTGCGCGTGGCGGGACTACTCGGTATCGCGGCCATCGGCGTCGTCCTCGCGCGGCGACTCGGCGGAAACGACTGGCGCTTGCGCGACGACTCGACGCCGGGGTCCTCGGAGTCGCCGGAGGCGGACCTCTCGGCGACGATTCCGGCCGACACCGGCCGGTCGGCCGACGCGCTCCTCGACGCGGCGACCGACAGGGCGGCCGACGACGCCTACGACGCCGCGGCGCTGTTGGCCTACGCGGCCGTCCGGAAGCGACTCGACGGGTCGGTCGGTCGCGCCTCGGCGGAGACCCACTGGGAGTTCTACGCCGACTGCCGGGAGGCGGGCCTGCGCGAGGACCGCTTGGCGGACTTAGAGCAGTTGACTGAGACCTACGAGCGCGCGGCGTTCGCGGCGGAGTCGGTGTCGGAGCGCGAGGCGGGCGACGCAGTCGAGTCGGCGCAAACGTTCGACTCGGACGACGAGAGCGACAACTGACAGTCCCACGCACCCACGAACCGTCCGTTCGACCACGCGCAACCACAAAAAGAAATCGGCGGCGCCGTCCGACTCTGCGGCCGTTGGGAATTGCCCGCCCTTCCGCGTCCGCCCACCTTTTTACCACGTACCGACGACTACCCCCCATGGAGTACACCACGCTCGGCGACACCGGCACGGAAGTGAGTCGAATCTGTCTCGGCTGTATGAGTTTCGGGTCCAGCGACTGGCGACCGTGGGTGTTGGACCCCGAGGAGGGCGAGGAGATAATCGAGCGCGCTGTCGAGTTGGGCATCAACTTCTTCGACACAGCCAACATGTACTCGAACGGCGAGAGCGAGCGCGTGCTTGGCGACGCCTTGGAGGGCCGACGCGACGAGAGCGTCGTCGCCACGAAGTGTTACTTCCAGATGGACGAGGACAACCCCAACTCGGGCGGTCTCTCGCGCAAGGCGATAGAGCAGGAGTTGGAGAACAGCCTCGACCGCCTCGGCATGGACACCATCGACCTCTACCAGATTCACCGCTGGGACGACGACACACCAATCGAGCAGACCCTGCGCGCGCTGGACGACGCGGTGCGCCGCGGAAAGGTCCGCCACGTCGGGGCCTCCTCGATGTGGGCACACCAGTTCGCCGACGCCCTGCACGCGAGCGACCGCCTCGGACTGGAGCGGTTCCAGACCATGCAGAACCACTACAACCTCGTCTACCGCGAAGAGGAACGCGAGATGCTTCCCCTCTGTGAAAAAGAGAACGTCGGCGTCATGCCGTGGAGTCCCCTCGCTCGGGGCTACCTGACCCGACCGTACGAGGAAATCGACGCGACGACGCGCGGCGAGACGGAAGACCACATGTACGACCACCCCTACCGCGAGGGCGGCGGGAAGGAGGTAAACGAGCGAGTGCAGGAACTCGCCGCCGAGAAGGGCGTCACGATGGCACAGATTTCGCTGTCGTGGCTGCTGCACAAAGACTGGGTGGACGCGCCTATCGTCGGTACCACCAGCGTCGAACATCTGGAGGACGCGGTCGAAGCCCTCGATATCGACCTCTCGGCCAGCGACCTCGCGTATCTCGAAGAATCCTACGAACCCGTGCCGGTGTCGGGCCACGACTGAGCGACGGGGACCTTCCCGCCAATTTCGAAACTCACGATATTCAGTTACTCGGAAAACTATTTTCCAACAAGCATTTATAGGTATCATACGAAGACTGCGCTCATGCGACGCCGCGAATTCATCGCCGGTACCGGCCTCGTAGCCGCCTCCGCCATCGCTGGCTGTACCGGAAACAAGTCCCCGCCGCCCCGGAAGTCGAACGTCTTTCAGAGTATCGAAGCCCGAAACGGAAAGCTTCAGGTTGACATCGAAGACAATACGTGGGTCATGTCCCGACTTGACGACGACGACCTGAACGACCTCGCGGACCCCGGACAGGTCGGGGGTCTCAACCCCGTCGGAAGCGCCAGCGCGAAGGGCCGGGGCGGCGGCGGTGGCCGCGGAGCCACGGGTCGCGCCACCGGAGGGTACGGCAGTGCGCCGAAGACCGGACACGGCCGCGCGTGGTGGCACGGCGGCGCGTACGCCAATACGTGGTACGACGACCACGACGACGACGTGACGAAATACGGCGTCGGCGTCGCTGCGCTCGGCGTGGCCTTCCTCGGGAACGACTTCGAGGTGGAAGACGACGCGCCCGGCGCGGGACCGGTTCCGTGGGATTGTCGAGTCACGGACCCCAACGACACCGAGACCTGCGCTATCGAGAACGACGGCTGGTACCGCGTCGGTGCGGAACTTCGAGGCCGGAACGGCCACGACTTCGACTGGGAGTGCGTGGACCTGAAAGTTGACGACGGCGTCGCCACCGACGGGTACGAGGTCGAAAAGCAGTGGAAAGTCTCCCCGCGGATTTGACTCCGCGAACCCCAGTATCGCCGACGCGACGGATTAGCGGTCCGCTCTAACCCATGTCGAAGCCCTCTGCTCGAACGAAGACGCTGACCCTGCTTGCCATCACGTACGTCGTTTCGTTCTGTAGCTTCGCGTATGAGTTCGTCTACTCGGAGCTGTTGACCGTGATGTACGGCGGGACCGTCACCCAGTACGTTATCACGGTAGGGCTGTACTTTTTCAGCCTCGGCATCGGGTCGGCGGTCTCCGACGACTTGCAGGGCGACGCGCCCTCGAACTTCTTCCGGACCGAGGTGTATCTCGCCGCGGTCGCTCCGGCCGGGTTCATGCTCATCGTCGGCCTGAACAGCGTGGCGATTCCCGAGACCGTACCCTCGGAACTCGTCTGGGTCGTCGCCAGACTCCCCGCGATTGCGGTCGGGTTCCTCTCGGGATTCGAACTCCCCCTGCTGACCCGGATGGTCGAGCAGACCGACGAACCGGGTCGGCTCCTCCCCGCCGCCGTGACCGAGGGTTTCGGTCGCCTCTACGGTCTCGTCCTCGGGGTCTTCGGCCTGTTCTGGAGCGTCGAGCGAACCGCGGGCGAGCGAAGCGGTCTCTCGGTCGTGCTGGCGATGGACTACGTCGGCGGCCTGTTTGGGGCCGTCGTCTACGCGAAGGTCCTCTACCCCCGACTCGGACTCGTCCCGACCATCTTCGTGCTGGCACTGCTCAACGCCGTCACCGCGCTCGTCTTCGTCGCCCGGTTCAGCGAGCGCCCGTGGGGACTGTTCTCCGGGGAGCGCCGCAAACTGGCGAGTCGAGAGTCGGCCGCGCTCCTCGCGGTCTGTCTCCTGTTGACCGCAGGGTACGCGGGCGCGGTGGCCAACCACCGACAGGTGGACCGCGAGGTGACGGAACTCTACCTCGAACAGCAGATAGAGTCGGAGTACCAGCGGGGCGCGATGGACGCTGAGATAACGGACCAGTGGACCACCGAGTACCAACACGTCGTCCGGTACGACCGGACGTGGACCGGCGCTGGCGACAACCCGTACTTCGCCGAGGAGTCCGAGCAGTGCCTGCGCCTCGGGACCGCGGTCCAGCTCTGCGAGAGTTGGGCCGACTCGTACCATCAGGGCCTCGTGGACGTACCGATGTCGCTGACCGACCGCGGTCCCGAGACGAACGTCCTCGTCGTCGGCGGCGGCGACTGGATAGCCATCGACCGCCTCCGGCAGTACAACGTCAGCGTGGACCATGTGGACCTCGACGGCGAGTTCATGGCTCACGCCAAAAACGACTCGTTCTACGCGCGCTGGCACGACGATGCCCACGAGTACGACCGCCTGAACACCACGGTCGGCGACGGCTACGCCTACCTCGGGGACACCGACGAGAGCTACGACCTCGTGCTGTTGGACATTCCCGGCGCGACCGACGACGACCTGCTCAAACTCTACTCGAAGGAGTTCTACGACTCCATCCGGCGACATCTCGAACCGGACGGCGTCGTCGCGGCGTGGGCCTACTCCCAGTACGGTTACCCCCAGCACAACAAGGCGTATCTGAACACGGTTCGGGAAGCCGGATTCGACCGCTACGCGCCCTACTGGGCGTGGGAGGACGTGGACCGCGACGGCGAGAGCGAGCGCGTCGAGCAGTTTTACGTCCTCGCGCCGGGCGAGCGCGAGTCGTTCCCCGACCCCGGCTCGACCCGCGCGACCGACTACGTCCGAGCGCACGCCGACCGCTACCGCGACTTGCAGTGGCGCGCGGTCCCGCGCTACAGCGGCGTGGAAGTCAACTCGCTGTTCCACCCGAACTACGACATCATCGTGGACACCTGACCGATAGACAATTTACAAGAACTACCCATGCCACCTACCGACCCCCCGAATCGCCGCACCGACGCCCCGAACCTCCACTTCGCGTACGCGAGTAGCGAACCGAATCTGGAGGTGTTCGACGTGAAGCGCGTCGTGCCGAGCGAACTCTGTGGCGAACCGGCGGCGCTGACCGTCATCGGCGAGTCCCACTACGTCGGCGTCCCGGCGCTCGACTTTCACGAAATCTGTTCGTGTAAGCCCGTCTCGGGCGACTCGACCGCGGTGACGCCGCTGGAACTGGGCGTCGAGCGCGAGTTCGCCTTCGAGACCGACCGCCTGCGCGTCGAAACGCTCGCCGAGGTCCGACCCATCGAGGCGTTCCCCGGCCAGGAAGAGGCCGACGCCGCCTTCCGGTTCGGTCCCGACGCGTGGACGACCATCACGCTCGACCCGGCCGGTTCCGGCGAGCGCGCGGCCGCGACCGACGAGTCGGTCGCGGACGCCAGCGGGACCTACGAGACGTACCACACCTACCCCGAACACGGACTGGCGGTCTACACGTTCACCGAACTTCACTCCGCGCGACGAGCGCGCGAAGCGCAGACGCAGTGCGACGAGATAACACCGACACCCCAAACCGATGACTGACCAGCAGGAAACCTACGACGGCGACGTAACGTTTACCGGCCACGAAGACGCCCCGGTCGCGCTCCGGGACCCCGCGGACGTGTTCCTCCGGACCGACAGCGTGGCGGGCGACCTCGAAGTCCGGAACGCCGAGTACGTCTTCGCACACCAACCGACCGGCGACGCGAATCCGGGCGACCCCGAGACGGTCGTCAGCGGCGACATCGAGGACGGGTACGCCGACCCCGGCGGCGTGACCGGCGACGCGGTGGTCGCGGACGCCGAGGACGTGTTCGTCACGGCCGGAACCGCGAGCGGCGACTTCTCGGCCGTCGCGCCCGAGAACGTCTACAGCGACGACGTGGAACCGCCCCGCGACCCCGACGACTACGACGTGTCGCTTACCGGGTGGAAACAGGAGGGACGCGCCAGCGACCCCGACGCGGGCGTTCGCGTCACGGGCGCGCACCACGAGGTCACCGTCGAGAAGGCCCGGACCGACCTCGACGTGTACGTCGTCGGTCACCACCACGACATCGAGATTACGGGCCGGAGCGCCGCCGTCTCGGTGTATCTGCTCGGCTACGACAACACCGTGACGCTCGGGCCGTACCTCAATAGCGAAGTCGTCGCCGACACCGGATTGGACAACGAAGTGGTTGAAGAACCGTATCCCGTCGAAGACCTCATCGAGACTTCGAAAGACGAGGCGTTCGACCGCGCCGGGTTCGGCCGCCGGAAGGTCACCTATCAGGTGCCCGCCGAGAGCGACGAGTGGTGTCCCAACTGTGGGGAACCCGCCGACGCCGTCGTCGCGCGCCACCAGATGGAGGCGTTTTTCGTCTTCGGCCACCCGCTCAAGACCTACGACAAGTCTACCAACCCCGCCAAAGAATGCGAACACTGCTCGCGGAGCGCCTTCGACGCCAGTCTCACAGAGCGCGAGCGCAAGGACGTGTTGAAGTAAAATAGAGTCAACAACTTTCGGGCTTCGAACAGCCTCCGAACAACCTAATCTATATATCGGAGGGGTGAACAATGAGGGTACGTGTGACTACTTGCCGCGTACCGCTCTCCAACCGAACTCTCCCCCAAGAGAGACCTTCGACGCCTTGCTAACACTATGGCACAAACGACAGAACGGACGGCCGCCGACGCCACGGCGACCTGCCGGTACACCTTCGACCCCGCGAAACGGACCGACGCCCACCTCCAGACGACGTGGGAGTGTCCCCACGAGGCCCACGGCGACAGCGACTACTGCCCGTTCCACATGTCCCGCGACGAGCGCGCGAGCAACGACGTTTCCGCCGAGGAAATCGTGGCCCAAATCAAGGAGAATCTGCGCTCCGGGGGAGTGCGCGCCAACGAGTACGTGGGCGCGGACCTGCCCCACCTCTCGCTGACCTATCAGGATATCGACGGCGGGAACAACCACGTCCTCAACTTCCAGTACGCCGATATCGAGGGATTGGACATCACCCACGGCCACCTCGAACAGGGCCTGAACCTCCGCGGTGCGACCGTCGGCGCGCTGGAGTTCGAGAGCGCGACCATCGACGGAACGCTCGACGCCGCCGACCTCTCGGTCGAACGTCGCTTCTCGGCCTACGAGACCACGTTCCGAGAGGACGTGACCCTACAGGACGCGAGTTTCCACGCCGAGGTTGACTGCGACGAGACGACGTTCGGCGACGACACGACTTTCGCTGGGGCGACCTTCCACGGCGTCGCCCACTTCCGTAATGCCGAGACCACAGGCACTAGCCACGTCCTCGACGACAACATCTCCTTTGCCGACGTGGAGTTCCGCGACGACGCGAGTTTCCGGCAGGCGACCTTCAAGTACGTCACCTTCGAGAACGCCGGGTTCCACGCCGAGTCGGACTTCGAACACGTCGAGTTCGAGGGCGACGCCCAGTTCGGCGACGTCGTTTTCGACCGGATGGCCGACTTCGACGAGGCCCGGTTCCACGACGACGCCTGCTTCAAGGACGCCCGGTTCAAGCAGCTCGCGGAGTTCCGCGGCGTCGAGTTCAACGGCGGCAGTCGGACGACCAACGACGACGTGACCTTCGAGGCCGCGACGTTCGAGGACGAGGCCGACTTCAAACTCGCGCGCTTCCGGTTCGCCGATTTCAAGGACGCGACGTTTCAGGGCGCGTTCAACCTCGACCGCGCGCAGTTCGACGCCAGAGCCGACTGTCACCGAATCGAGGTCGGCGGAACCGCCATCTTCGAGCGCGTCGCGTTCTTCGACGGCGTCAACTTCGACGGCAGTCGCTTCGAGGGCGACGTGCGAGGCGTCGATGCGGAGTTCCACGGCGATGCCGACTTCATGGCGACGACGTTCCGGTCGCGCGTACGATTCACCGAGGCCCGCTTTCTGGAGGACGCCAGTTTCCGGGAGGCGACGTTTCAGGACGACGCCGTCTTCCGCGGCTCCATCTTCGAGGGCGAGGCCAAGCACCTAGAGGAGAACGCCTGCTTCGACGAGACGACCTTCGAGGCGCTGGCAGATTTCCAGTCGTCGAGTTTCACCAACGGGTCGTTCAAGGACGTGACGTTCCACGACGAATCGAACTTCCGAGAGTCGGAGTTTCATAACGGCGTAGAGTTCCGGGTCCAGTCGGGCGGGAGCGCCGACACCTACGTTGACCTGACGGAGGCGACCATCGTGGGCGGAACCATCGTCATCGCTGCCGAGAGCGCGGTCATCTACGACCTGACGAAAGCGACGCTCGGCGACGTTCGACTGGAGAGCGAAGGGAGCGACCACGAACTGCTCGACCACTTCCGGTTCTGCCTGACGGACTTCGACCACTTCGACTTCAGCGACCACCACGCCTACCTCGAACGCAACGACTGGAACGTCCACGACTTCCTCGGTGACGAGTCGTCGGGGCGCTACGACGTGGAGATGACCAGCGAAGTCGTCGAAGAGACTTACCGGAAGGCACAGGACAGCGCTGACGCAGTCGGCGACACGCCCGCGATGCGCGAGTTCGAGTTCAAGCGCTACTGTTACAACCGCAAGAAGAACCTGGATATCGTCTTCCGAGAATACTCGTTAAACACATGGGGCCGCGTAAAGAAGGCCTCCAGCGTCGGACTCAACTTCTTCATGCAGTTGACCTGCGGGTACGGCAACCGCCTGCCCCGCATCGCGGCGCTCACCTTCCTCCTCCCGGCGGTGTTCGGCGGTCTCTACGTCCTCGGCGGCCCGCTGCAGACCCAAGCCGGAGTCATCTGGAACGCAGACCAACCCGCGACGACGCTCTTCGAAGGTCTCTACTACAGCTACATCAGCTTCAGCACCATCGGCTACGGCGACATCGGACCGGTGGGCTGGCTGGCGAAGATTCTGGCGGCGAGTCAGGGGATGTTGAACGGCCTGTTCTTCACCCTGCTCACGTTCACGCTGTTCAAGCGGGTGCTTGGCGGGAACTGAGGCGCGGTTCGGCGCACTCACCGCGGTCGATTTTTGGGATGCGCTCGTCGCTACTGTTCGACTGGCAAAAATCACTCCTCGAATACTTCGTCTACCGAAAAAACCGTCGCGTGAGAGTCGAAGAGTTACGCCTCGACTTCGTTCCACTCGGAGTCGTCGTCATCGTCGCTCAGCAGTTCGGGCTTCCCGAGCGGGAGCGACCCGAACAGCGCGTAGTGGACCGCGAACCCGAGCGCGAGCAGTCCTACCAGACCGTACAGTCCGCGTTTGAGCTTCGAAGCCATGCGCAGTCGTACGACCCGCGCCCAAATGAGGACACCGATTTGTCGAGCGCGCTATCGACAGTCGAGTCTCAGTCGGCGCTCGGCGTCTCCGCCGTTTCCACGGGTCGCAACTCAGCGCTGAAGTGGCGGAGTTCGGCCATCTCGGGTTCCTCGGTGATTTCGAGACCGGACACGTCCCCGTGGTCGCGGCGCTCGGCGACGCGCTCGAACGTCTCGGCGACGTGTTCGAGGTGGTCCGTGCCGTAGGTCCGGCGGGGTAGCGACAGGCGGACCAGTTCCGGCCGGTCGGTGTCGGGGAACGCGAAACTCCCTAACTCGACGCCTCGGACCGCGCCCTCGCGGTAGAGTTCACAGACCAGCGCCTGACCGGGGAACTGCGAGGCCGGAATCTCGGGCAGGAACTCGGCGGCGTTCACGTACACCGCGTGGCCGCCGGTCGGGCGCTGGACCGGCACGTCGCGCTCGGCCAGCATGTCGCCGAGTCGCTGGACCTGTCCCACTCGGTCGGCGATGTACGACTCCTCGACCGCTTCGCGGAGTCCGACCGCCATCGCCTCCAAATCCCGGCCAGCCATCCCGCCGTAGGTCGTGAACCCCTCGTAGAGGATGGCGCGCTCGCGGGCCTTCGCGTGCAGGTTGTCGAGTTCCGGGTCGTCGCGCAGGGCGACGAACCCGCCGACGTTGACCAGCCCGTCCTTCTTCCCGCTCATGACGAGCGCGTCGGCGTAGGAGAGCTGTTCGCGGGCGACCTCGGCGACTGACTGGTCAGAAAATCCGTCCTCGCGCTCTCGGACGAAGTAGGCGTTCTCGGCGAACCGGCAGGCGTCGATGACGAACGTCGCGTCGAGTTCGTCGGCGACCTCTCGGGCCGCTCGGACGTTCTCGACGCTGACCGGTTGACCCGCCAGCGAGTTATTCGTCAGCGTGAGCAGAACCGCAGGGACGTTCTCAGCGCCGACCTCGTCGGCCAGTTCTCGGACCTGTTCAACGTCGATGTCGCCCGCGAACTCGCGGTCGCCCGCGAGGGCGTCCTCGTGGGGACAATCGACCGGTTCGGCCCCGTTGTTGGTGATATGGGCGCGCGTGGTGTCGAAGTGGGTGTTGTTCGGTACGTAGTCGCCGTCTTCGACCAGCGAACCGTAGAGGACGTTTTCGGCCCCGCGACCCTGATGGGCGGGCAGGATTCGCTCGAAGCCCATCACGTCTGCGACGGACTCCTCTAACCGTTCGAAACTCTCGCTCCCGGCGTAGGCCTCGTCACCCGACATCATCGCGGCCCACTGGGACTCGCTCATGGTCCCGGTGCCGCTGTCGGTCAGCAGGTCAACGAACACGGCGTCGGAGTCGAGATTGAAGACGTTGTACCCCGCCTGTTCGAGTTGGTCCTCGCGTTCGTCGCGGTCGGGAAGGCGAATCGGAGAGACGACTTTCGACTTGTAGGCTCGCATATCCGGCCAGTCGGTCTCGCGTGACGTATTACTTCCGAGACAATTTTGGCCGTAGATGGCCGCTTGCGGCGGATATCGACCGAAACTGCACATCGACCACCGGACCAGTCGCTCGGCGATTCGCCTCGCTCTCGCTGGCCGCTTGCGTTATCGTTTACGCAAACGTAAACGTATGCGAAACTCCCCCCCACTTCCGCGAGGTCGCCGAGAAGTACAGCAAGAAGTGTTGATTGGTCGCGCTCGTTTCCGAAAGCGCAAGCCCCATCTCACCGAATCGCCCCTTTCACACCACTCATTACCTCGGCGTGCGACTGACTCTCTATGAACGTAGACCGCGAGCGACTGCGGCGAGACATCGAGCGAACCGCCGCGTTCGGTGACATCGACGCCGAGGAGGGCCGCGGGCGGACCGTCCTCGCTGGCACCGAACCCAACCGCGAGGCCCGCGAGAACTTCGCGGACCGACTGGACGACGCCGGACTCGACGTGCGAGTCGATGCCGTGGGCAACATTGCGGGGCGGTGGGTCCCCGAGAGCGCCGACCCGAGCGCCGCCCCGGTCGCGGCCGGAAGCCACCTCGACTCGGTGCCGGAGGGCGGCATCTTCGACGGTCCGCTCGGCGTCTACGCCGCGCTCGAAGCCGTCCGGGCAATGAGAGAGGCGAGCGTCGAACCGGAGCGCCCGGTCGAAGTCGTTTCCTTCACCGAGGAAGAGGGCCAGCGGTTCGCGTCCGGACTCCTCGGGTCCTCGGTCGCGGTCGGCGAGCGGTCGGTCGAGGAGGCTCTCGCGCTCGAAGACGACGACGGGACCGCGCTGGAGACCGCCCTCGCAGACATCGGCTTTCGGGGCGAGGGTCGCCTCGACGCCAGCGAATGGGACTCGTGGCTCGAACTCCACGTCGAGCAGAGCGAGCGACTGACCGACGCCGGGGTCTCGGTCGGCGTCGTCACCGCAATCACGGGCATCACCCACTGCGAAGCAATCCTCCGCGGCGAGGCGAACCACGCGGGCGCGACACCGATGGGCGACCGGACCGACGCGCTCGCGGCGGCCAGCGAGTTCGTCCTCGACGTGGAACGGGCCGCCAACGAGGTCGCGGCGACCGACAGCGAGACCGCGGTCGGCACCGTCGGGAGTCTCGACGTGCGCCCGAACGCGACCAACGTCGTGCCCGGCGAAGTCAAGGCGGGCGTCGATATTCGGGACGTGGACCGCGGCGCGATGCGGGAACTCGTCGCCCGCGCCCGCCGGAGCCTCGCGCGTCTCGAACGCGAGCGCGGCGTCGAGACCGAGTTCCGGCGTCCCTTCGACCTCGAACCGACGCCGATGAGCGACCGCGTCCGTGGGGCGGCCCGCGACGCGGGCGCGGCGGCCGGTATCGAGACGCTGGAGATGCACTCGGGCGCGGCCCACGACACGATGCACGTCGCGGACGTGACCGACGCGGGCCTGCTGTTCGCGCTTTCGAAGGACGGCATCTCGCACAACCCGAAAGAGTGGACCGACTGGAAAGACTGCGCGACCGCGACGCGGGTGCTGGCGGGGGCGCTGGCAAACCTCGCGGGGGCGTAGGTTCCCCGTCGTCTCACGAACACTTACCTTTCCGACGCGCGAGCGTTCGACCGTGACGCTACTTCCAGACCACACCGAGCGATTCGTCCGCGCGATGGTGCCCGAACGCGACGACACCCTCCGAGAGATGGAGAGCCACGGCGAAGCTATCGGCTTCCCGACGGTGGGTCCCGCAGTGGGTTCGTTCCTGCGACTCGCGGCCCGGATGGTCGATGCCGAGCGAGTCTTCGAGTTCGGATCGGGGTTCGGCTACTCGGCCTACTGGTTCGCCGAGGCGCTCCCCGAGGACGGCGAAATCGTCCTGACCGAACACCACGCCGACGAACTCGCCGACGCCCGCGAGTATCTGGCCCGTGGCGGCTACGCCGACCGAGCGGTGTTCGAGGAGGGCGACGCGCTCGAAACCGTCGAGCGCCACGACGGTCCCTTCGACGTGGTTCTCGTGGACTGCCACAAGGACGGCTACCCCGACGCCCTCGACGCGGTACGCGACAAAGTCGCGGAGGGCGGCGTCGTCATCGCCGATAACGCGATGGAGAGCGGGATTCAGGACTTCGAGACCATCCTCGCTATCCTCGAAGGCGACGACCCCGAGGACGTAGACGACCAGACGCGAGGCATCGCCGACTATCTCTCGACGGTCCGCGACGACCCCGACTTCGAGACCGCCGCGCTTCCGCTCGGCGAGGGAATCGCCGTGAGCGTTCGGACGTGAGCGAACTAGATATATTCCTTCGTCTAAACAGAGAAATTTATATGTATAGGGATGAAAGAGAAATAAAGAGACGCGATGACCACGGACCGTTACGGCGCTCGCCGGTCGAACGCGCCGCCGAACGACGAGTTCACCGACTTCCTTAGCCTACTAAACGAGCTTAAATCCACGGGCTGTACCCTGCTCGTCGTCGGCGACGCCCGACGGAAGCTGTTCACGCGCGCGAGCGCCAGTCTGCTCGGGAACGGAAACACGCTGCGCTACCGCCTGCTGGCGGTTACGGACGCGAGTTCCGGGAGCGTCGAGCGGCGACTTCCGGACCCCGACGAGTCGCCGTTCTCGCTGGCCCGCACGACGAAGATAGCTAACTACGAGGTGACGCCCCGCGCCGTCGCCGAGGCCGTCCCGCGCGACGAGGAGTTCGAGGAGATTCCCGAGACGCACGTTCCCGACGCCCGAATCGACGGTCTCCGGTCGGAACTCGTCTCCGGCATCGAGGAGTTTGCCCGCCACACCGATGGGTTCCGGCCCGCGGAGTTGCGGGTCGGCGTGGACTCGTTGGGCACCCTCCTCGACCACCACGGCGAGGACGCGGTTCGGGACTACTGTCGGACTGTTGGGCGGCGCGTCCGCGAGCACAACGGGATGGCTCACTACGTCCTCCGAGATGCCCACGGGAGCGAGCGCGTCCAGTCGCTCGCGGCCGAGGTTGACGCGGTCATCGAGATTCGACCGGTGAACTCCGAGACTGACGACCACGACGCCGAACAGCGCTGGCACGTTCCCGACCGGGGGACGACGACAAACTGGGTCCGGCTCTGAGGCGTCGTCTCTCGGCAGTCGTGGCCGCCGGGCAGTCGTAGCGACGCCGACCGACCGCCACCGCCTATCGCTCGCGCCGACTACCCGGTTTCGGCTCGACGTGTGGTTTCGCCATCAGGTCTTCGAACCGCCGGTCGTCCAACCACTCCAGCAGTTGGACCAACTGGTCGCTCGCGGCGTCGAACAGTCGCGCGCCCTTCTCGGGTGTGGCGTCGGTCTGGTCGCCCAGCACGCCGTTGTCGGTGTTGTCGATGGAGTCGTAGAAGTCGCGCGCGCCGTGGACGGACGCCTCCTCGTTGCTCCACTCGACCAGTCCGCCGTCGCGCGCAGCCTCCAGTTCGTCGGTCTTCACGTTCTCGGGGTCGAGATGCATCATCATCGCCGTCTCCTTCGGGCCGCCGTGGGGACCGTTGTGCTCGAAGAGGTCGTTCACGAGTTGGGGGATGGACTCGTCCCACATCCACTCGACGGCGTAGGCCACCTCGTCTTCGCGTAGTCTCCGGCCGACCTCCCGGAGGTGGGTCTGATTGCCGCCGTGGGCGTTGACGAAGACGATGCGGTCGATGCCGTGGTACGCGAGATTTCGGGAGAAGCTCTCGACGTAGTCGCGGAACTCGGGCGCGTCGGCCCACATCGTACCGTGGAACTGCTTGTGGTGGACGCTCACGCCGACGTTGACCGTCGGCGTGCAGAGGAAGTCGGTCCTGTCGGTGGCCTCGCGGGCCAACCCCTCCGCAATCGTGTGGTCGGTCGAGAGCGGCAGGTGGGGTCCGTGCTGTTCAGTGGAGCCGAGCGGGACGACCGCCAGCGACTCCTCGGCGACGTAGTCGCTCAACTCCGGCCACGTCTGGTCTGCAAGATACATATCGCAACGCGGGGAGCGAGCGCGTAAAGTTCTTGCCCGCGTTCGGTCGCCGCCGCGACCGAACGCTCACCGGCTCTCGGGGCGGTTACCTCGCGGTAACCACGTTTCACCGGCGTTAGCAAACGTATAATCCGGTGGCGTTCCATAGTTGGAACACATGACTGACTGTCTCGACGACAACGCCCCGCCGAGCGCGAAACTGGTCGTAAAAGTCCTCGAATACAACGACGACGCCCTGACCCAACAGCAGATTAGCGACCGAACCCGACTCTCGCCCCGGACGGTCCGGAGTTCCATCAAGCGCCTGAAAAACCAGAACGTCATCGAGGAGCGCGTCTACATCCCCGACGCCCGCAAGCAGTTGTACGCGCTCACCGACTCCGTCCAAGAGTGCCTTCAGGCGAGCGAGGCGACCCCCGAGAGCGCCGAGGCGGTCTGAGAGACGGCGACTCGCCGGTTGAAACTCCTTTTTTCTCACCCTTCAGTCGTCCGCCGACGGATACTCCCGGTCGAGTTCCACGCCTTCCAGCGGCGCGCCCTCGACCTCGTGGGTGCCGACCGGCGGCCGGTTCACTTCGGCGGCTAGAGAGGATTCCACGTCGGTCCCGCCCTCGATTTCGGTCATCTCGCCGTCGGCGTCGCGGGCGTCTTGGTCGATGCGCATCGAACAGAACTCCACGCCACACATCGAGCAGAATCTGGCCTCCTTGTAGTTGTCGCCGGGGAGCGTCTGGTCGTGAGACGACCGGGCGCGCTCAGGGTCCAGCGCGAGGTCGAACTGGCGCTCCCAGTCGAAGCTGTAGCGCGCTTCGGAGAGAGCGTCGTCCCAGTCGCGCGCGCCCTCCCGGCCGTTCGCCACGTCGGCGGCGTGGGCCGCGATGCGGTAGGCCGCCAGTCCCTCGCGCACGTCCTCGGCGTCGGGCAGTCCGAGGTGTTCCTTCGGGGTGACGTAGCAGAGCATCGCGGCCCCGGCGCGGGCCGCCTCCGTCGCGCCGATGGCGCTCGTGATGTGGTCGTAGCCCGGTGCCACGTCGGTCACGAGCGGGCCGAGGACGTAGAAGGGCGCGCCGCCACAGACCTCTCGCTGGCGCTCGACCTGTCCGGCGATTTGGTCCATCGGAACGTGGCCCGGTCCCTCGACCATGACCTGTACGCCGCGATCCTGCGCGATTTCGGTCAGTTCGCCGAGCGTCTCCAACTCCGCGAACTGGGCCTCGTCGCCCGCGTCCGCGACGCTTCCCGGCCGGAGACCGTCGCCGAGGCTGAACGTCACGTCGTACTCCGCGAACACGTCGCAGATATCCTCGAACTCGGTGTAGAGGGGATTTTGCATCCCGTTGTCTTCCATCCACTGCGCGAGGATGGACCCGCCGCGCGAGACGATGCCGGTCGTCCGGCCGTCGGTCAGCGGGAGGTGTTCGGCGAGGACCCCGGCGTGAATCGTCATGTAGTCAACTCCCTGTTTGGCCTGCTTTTCGATAACGTCCAACAGGAGTTCGCGGGTGATGTCTTCGACGCTCTCGACCCGTTTGACGGCCTCGTAAATCGGTACCGTGCCGAGCGGAACCGGCGAGTGTTCGACGTTCGCCTCCCGAATCCGGTCCAAATCTCCGCCCGTGCTGAGGTCCATCACGGTGTCCGCGCCGTAGTGGACGGCGGCGTGTAGCTTCTCTAGCTCCTCCTCGACGCCGCTGGCCTCGTCGCTGTTGCCGATGTTGGCGTTGACCTTCGTGGAGAACTCCTGGCCGATTATCATCGGGTCGAGTCGGTCGTGACCGACGTTCGCCGGAATCACGGCTTCTCCCGCCGCGACCTGCTTGCGGACGAACTCGGCGTCGATCTGCTCGCGTTCGGCGACTCGCTCCATCTCGTCGGTAATCGTTCCGTTCCGGGCACTCCGTAACTGCGTCATGGATTACTAGGTTATACCACTGAATAATAAACTCTGGGTTCGAGGGCGGGTTTTGGTGGCGGCGCTCCGCAGAAGAAAGACTCCCGTGAGCCGCGAGAAGACACCGAGCACAACACCGGCCGTGACCTGCGGAAGGTTGAGCAGTTGCAAGGTGTCTACGAGAAGGCCGACACCGCGCTCGGCGTTCTAACGAGTCCGCCTTTGACCGCACCAAATCCTTGTTCTAATCCCTTCGCTCAGGGAGTAGTCAACAGTACTCAATTACCTGCTCTTCGCCCAAGGACGTAGACGAGAAGTGCAACGAGGATAGCACCGAGGAACGATTCGACGGTTGCGACCATCTTCCCCATACCTATCGGCATCAGTCCGCCATTACTTGGAGCCATAAATCTGGTCGCGCTAAAATAAATCGTATTTGTGTACGTGACTAGTGAGTGCTGAAGGGGATACTGGATGACGTTACCATCATTTAGTCGTAATCCCCATATCGGGTACAGTACTGCACTTAGTACCACGAGCGCTATCGACGTCCCCACGACATGCTTCGGACTCTCAACGTATAACGTCAGCCAGCGGGAAACCGCGAGACGGAACCAATTCACGGTCTCGCCAGTCACCAGCGAGAGTTTTCGCTCGACGTGCTTTTCCTGAATTCGATATTTTTGAATGTGGTCTGGAACCGAGTTTTCCTGCAGTAGTCGCTGATACCGACGGTAGATACGCTGTGACCGGATTAAGTGGATACGCTGTTCAGAGGAGGATCGTTGCATCAAACGAGTCGAAAAGCGTTGTAGGGCGAACCCAATTCGGTTCAAGCGACTCTCATTTTGGCATTGGGTCTGATCGCCAGCGGTGCTGTTAGCGGCCAACCGGTCTGCCTCACAGTCGTACCAACAACGCTCGCCTAACTCAGTTTGCTCGTTGATAAGAAGGTTTCGAAGATCGGCACCAAAAAGTTTCGCTCCAGTCAGGTCTGCTCCTCGCAAATCGGCTTCGCTTAGGTCTGCAAATTCGAGATTACTATCTCGCAGATCCGTATCACGGAGGTCAGCACCGACCAAACTGCACTCTTCGAAGTTAGCTTCCGAAAGATCTGCATCTTGAAAATCATCGCGGTCCAAATTACTGTTTCGGAAGTTCGTTCCGTTGCACGACGCATTTTTAAGAGTACCTTCCGGAAGATTGACTCCCCGAAGGTCAGCCCCGTCCAAGTTCACTTTCTCGATGACCGCGTTTTCAAAATCCGTGTTTCTAAGGTTCGATTCCTCGAACTTTACTCCCTGTATGGTTGCGTGTCGAAAGTCGGCCCACTCTAAATTAGTGTTTTCGAACTCAACATTAGAGATAGTTGCGTGCGTGAAATCCGACCCGCTGAAATCCGACTCTACAATCACCGAGTTCGAAATATTGGCCTCGTTGAAATCCCCGAACTTGACAACTGTATTCTGTATGTTGAGTTGTTTGACTTCGCTGTACGAAACATCGGGTTCCGTGATGGAAGAGTCACGAATCGTCGCTCTGTAAAGTTTTGTCTCGGCAAGTACCTCACTTGGGAGACGCACGTATTCCAGATTTGCGTCTCGAAAATCTGCGTGCGTAACGGTAGCGTGCTGAAGATTCACGTCGGAAAGCGTCGTTCCGCGACAGTCAGTATTTTCCAGATTTGCGTAACGTAAATCTGCGTTTTTAAGCTTCGCCTCGGATAAATTCGCTCGCCGCAGGTCTGCTTCCATTAAAACAGCACCAGTAAAATCCGTATCGTAGAGATCTGCCCCTTCAAATGTTGTTCTACGAAAGTAACTGTCCCTAAAATCTGACTCGTTCAGACCGCATTCTCGAAAAGATATTTTGTCGTCTATCAACATTCCGCTGAGAACTGCACCGTGTAACTCCTCCGGTTCGTCTGACCGAATCGCAACTAAATCGTTGACGTCCTTCCGTTCTGATTTAATATGCCATAGACACTTTCTCGCCCCTTCGTGAGAGTTTTTCGAGCACTGCCAGTTTCGTAAACTCTTCAATCGACGAGAGTGCTCTCGAAAGCGGAACTTACACTCTCCCCTAGATTCATTAAACTTGTTTCCTTTTTCTAAATTAATATGCACATTCACAATATAGTATATCCACAGTAATAAACTTAATTACGGCAGATAAAGTACCGGTACCACTCGAAGAAAGCTACGAGTAGTGTCACTCGCCAGTATCCGAACAGATAAACGGCTAAATCTGGAGAAAGCTAGACGATGGACAAGTGGAAGCGCCGAACGCTCTACTACCTCTCGACGCTCGCGGTCGTCTTCCTCGGCTACGCAGTCGTCTACGACTACGGAATGGCCGTCTACGAGGGCCACTCCCAGCCGTTCTACCAGTCGCTACAGGTCGTCGTCGAGACGTTTACGACGACGGGGTACGGCTCCGACGCGCCGTGGGAGACCCCGGAGATGAGCCTGTTCGTCATGGTCATGGACCTGACTGGGGTCGTCCTCATCTTCATGGCGCTCCCCGTCTTCGTCGTCCCGCTGTTCGAGGACGCAATTTCGACGACGCTCCCGACCGCGGTCGAAGACCTCGAAGATCACGTCGTCATCTGCACGTACTCGCCGCGGGCCGGGTCGCTTATCTCCGAGTTGGAGTCGCGCGACGAGGCGTACGTCCTCGTGGAACCCGACCGCGAGACCGCGCTGGACCTCTACGAGTCGGGACACTCGGTGATTCACGGCGAACCCGACTCCATCGAGACGCTGAACGCCGCGAACCTCTCGTCGGCGACCGCGCTGGTTGCCGACGCGGGCGACGAGACGGACGTGAGTATCGTCCTCACGGCCCGCGAGGCCGACAGCGACGTGCGAGTCGTCAGCGTCGTGGAGGACCCCGAACACGAGACCTACCACGAACTCGCGGGCGTGGACGAGGTGCTGTCGCCCCGGCGACTCGTCGGTGAGAGTCTGGCCGACAAGGTGACGACGGCCGTCTCGACGGAACTCGGGAACGCGGTTGAACCCGGCGAGGACTTCGAAATCGCGGAACTCTCCATCCAGCGCGGGAGCGAACTGGTGGGGGCGACGCTTGCCGAGAGCGGTATCCGTGACCGCTTCGGCGCGAACGTCATCGGGGCGTGGTCACACGGGGAGTTCGAGACGCCGCTCGCTCCGGAGGCGAAACTCGATGTCGGGATGGTCCTGCTCGTCGCCGGGCGAGAAGCCCAACTCGAACGCCTCAAGGGGATGGCCCGCTCGCAACCGCACCGACGACGCCGCGGGACGGTCGTGGTGGTCGGCCACGGCGAGGTCGGTTCGACCGTCACCGACGCGCTCGCGTCGGCGAACGTCTCCTACACTGTCGTTGACATCGAGGACAAACCCGGCGTGGACGTGGTCGGCGACACGACCGACCCCGAGACGTTGGAACAGGCGGGCATCGAGGACGCCCGAACGGTCGTGTTCAGCATCGCCGACGACACCCTGACGGGGTTCGGGACGCTGGTCGCGCGCGACCTCAATCCCAGCGTCGAGGTGCTGGCCCGCGCTGAGAAGACCGAGAACGACCGAAAGCTCTACCGCGCTGGTGCCGACTACGTGCTGGCGCTGGCGACCGTCTCCGGCCGGATGCTCGCGGCCACCATTCTGGACGGGGAGGAACTCATCTCGATGGACAAGCAGATCGAAATCGTCCGAACGGCCGCCCCGAAAATCGCCGGACAGACGCTCGCAGAGACCGATATACGCAGTCGAACGAGCTGTACCGTCGTCGCGGTCGAACGCGACGGGTCGGTCCTGACCGGCGTCGGACCGGAGTTTCGGTTCCAGCGCGACGACGACGTTATCGTCGCGGGGACCGAGGAAGCGGTCGGTCGGTTCGCCGCGCTGGCGAACTGAGCGCCGCGAAGGTCGCTTGGGTCAGTCGCCCGGCGAAGACGCCGCAAGGAACTTCCGTTTCCGCTGGCGGTTGTGGCGCGTTCGCGGGGCTAGGCTCTCTTTATCCCGGCGCAAGCGAAGCCTACCGTCACAAGATACTTATCGGATTTCGCCGAACTTCCGACGAGCGCCCGCACAACCGTTCGAGAAGCGATTGTGCGGGAGGGGGCAGATGGGGAAAACATGACACGAATACGCAAGAGTGTACTGCTGACAGCACTGCTGGTCGTCAGCGCGTTGACGGCGGGCGTGACCGGTGGTGCAATGACGGGAGCCGAAACGACGTATCAAGCGCAGGACGACGGTGTCAGCGACGCCGCCGTCGATTCCGGCGAAGTGTTCTGGCAGGGGCAGTTCCTCCGATTCTCCGGTAACGAGACCGACGCGGGCGAGGTGTGGGCTGTCCGGCGCGTCGAAGACGGAGAGACCGGGTCGCTCGTGACCGAAGTTCTACTCGACGGGAGCGCGTCGGCGGTGTTCAGCACGAGCAGTCTCGACGGCGAATTCGTCGTCGTCAACCAGAACGACGACCCCGTCGTCTTCGCGGACGGAACCGCACAGGGCACCGCGAGCGCGGGCGAGGCAAGCTTCGAGGTCGCCAACCAGAGCGTCAACGCCACGGTCGCGGACCGAACGGTGCTGAACGACGACAGCGCCGACGCGCGGACCGACCTCCGCCTACAGTCGAATCGGGCGGGCTACAACTTCTCTCTGTTCTCCGAGCAACTGAACGACTCGCAACTCGCGGAGATTTTCCAGTCCGTCGCAGTCCGCGACGGACAGGCGGTCTCGACGCGCGCCGCGAGCAGCGACGCCTACTACGAGGCCAACTTTTCGGGCGTCGAACCCGGAAGCTACGACATCTCCGTGATTACGGCCGACGGTGCCGCCGAGGACAGCGCCACGGTAACCGTCGCCGAACCGACGGAGGGAACCGCCTCGCTCGGCAATGCGACCTACACCGAGGAGCGCGGTGACGTGGTCCGGTTCAACGTCACCTTCGACGGGACCGACCGAGCGACGGTCCGGCTCGGGTCCCAACAGGTCAACTACATCTCACGGTTCACCGTCGTGGACCGGAACGGCGACGGCGAGGCGACCGTCGAGTTCGACACCTACCGGGCGGGCCTCTCGCCCGACTCGCCGGGCATCTCGGCGGTCGGCGAGGACAACGTGACCGACTTCCGGTTAGAGACCGACCCGATTCCGGGCCGCCTCGACGTGGCGACGTACCCCATCGAGGTGACGGTCGGGACGACTCGCACCGCGGTCGGGTCCGTTCTCCTGAACGACCGCTCGACCGAGGGCATCCAGATGTGGACCGCGCCCGAGTCGGCAGACGCGAACAGCGTGGCCCAAATCGGCGAGGTGGCCACGCAGGACAGCGACGTGGCGTTCCAAGACTGGGCCATCGTGCAGGTGCAGGCGTCCGGTCTCTACAGCTACGTCCGGAACATGCCTGACCTGAACGACGACTCGACCGGCCTGTCGATGAGCCTGACGCGACTCGGTGGGATGAACGTCCCGCCGACCGACGTGTCGCTGGACCGCGGACGACTCGTCGTGGACGAGTCGAACAATCAGTTCTTCGTCGTCTTCGACTCCGAACGGTTGGAGGAAGGCGCGCGCTATCAGGCCAACTTCACGATTTCGGGAGACAACCCCTACGTCACCGAGCAGAACGCGACCTCGCTGGTGACGAACTTCACGGTGGTCACTCGGTCGGCGTCGTTCGACCGACCGGTCGAAGTCCCCGCGGGGCAAGCGACCATCTCCGGGGACAGCACGCTCGCGCCCGGTTCGGAACTGAACGTCGAGGCCGTGAACACCGGCCAGTCACCCTTCCTCAAGCGCCAGGGCGCGACGGTCGCCGAGGACGGTACGTGGGAGGCATCGTTCGACTTCTCGGACGTGGAACCGAACACGAGTTTCAGGGTCTCCATCGACGAACCCTCCGTCCGCACGACCGGCGTAGTCGTTGAGGGCGACGGCGCGGCCGAGACCGAAGAAACCACTCCGGCCGAGGAGGGTGACGAGGAAACGACTACCCCGGCCGAGGACGGCGAAGCGGCCGCTGGCGGCGAAGAGACCACTCCGGCCGACGACGCAGATGGAGCAGTCGCTGACGGCGAGGAGACGACCGAGGAAGACGCCGGGGCAGGTACCGAGACCGAGGCGGCTGCCATGGGTGAGGCGAACACCGTTCGTGCGCCCGGATTCGGCGTCGGAACGTCGGTCCTCGCGCTCGCGGCGGTCTTGTTGGCGGGCGCGGCGCTCGTCGCGTGGCGGCGCTGACAGACACCGATACGCGCGGTTTCTTTTCGCGGCGACGAGTCGCCGAGTCGTAACTGCCAATTACTGTCGGTTCAACTGTGGCTTCCGACTGAACGCACGCCGCGTTTTTTGCCCGCGCTCGTCGGATAGTCGCCATGACCACGACCGGAGACATCGCCGACTTCGCACTCGGTCTCGACTTCGAGGACTTCGACGACGACACCGTAGACGAACTGAAAAAGCGAATCGTGGACTCGCTGGGCATCGCCGTCGCGGCGATGGATGAAGAACCTGTCTCCGTCGTCGGCGACACGGTGGCGGAGTTCGGCGGCGAGGGATGTACGCTCTGGGGCGGCGAGCGAGCGGAGGCAGACTCGTCCGCCGAGGACCCGAACCCCGAGCGCGCGACCGCCTCGCCGCCTGACGCGACGATGTACAACACGGCGCTGGTCCGCTATCTCGACTACATGGACTCGTTTCTCGCGCCCGGCGAGACGCCCCATCCGAGCGACAACATCGCGGCGGTACTCGCCTGCGGGGAGTACGCCGACGCCTCCGGAGAAGACCTGATCACCGCGGTCGGCGTCGCCTACGAGGTGCAGGGCGCGCTCGCGTGGAACGCACCGGTCCGCGAACGCGGGTGGGACCATGTCACCCACACCGTGATTTCCGCTGCTACTGGGGCGGGGCGGGTTCTGGGACTGGACCGCGAGCAGTTGCGCTCGGCCGTCGGCATCGCGGGCACCGCGCACAACGCGCTTCGGGTGACTCGAACCGAGGGCATCTCGGAGTGGAAGGGCATCGCGTCGGCCAACGCCGCCCGAAACGCGGTCTACTCGGCGTTTCTCGCCAAACACGGGATGGACGGGCCGAAGAACCTCTTCGAGGGACAGAACGGCTGGAAACAGGTCGTCTCGGGCAATTTCGAGGTCGAACTCACGCCCGCCGAGCGCGTCCACGACGTGATGACCAAGAAGTACGTCGCCGAGACGTACGCCCAGTCGGCGGTCGAAAGCGTCATCGAACTCGCCGAGCGCGAGGACATCGACTCCGAGAACGTGGAGAAAGTTCGCCTCGACACCTTCGCGGGCGCGAAACTCATCATTGGCGGCGGCGAAGGAAGTCGCTACGAAGTCGAAACGAAGGCTCAAGCCGACCACTCGCTCCCGTACATGCTCGCCGTCTCGCTCATCGACCGCGAGATGGGCAACGACCAGTACGAACCCGAGCGCATCCGCAGCGAGGACGTGCAGACGCTCCTCCGAGAGGTGGAGGTCTCGGAGGACCCCGAACTCACGGACAGATTCGAGGCGGGCGAGATGCCCGCTGTGATCGCCGTCGAGATGGCCGACGGGACGACCTACCTCGTGGAGAAAGACCACTTCGAGGGGCACCCAAACGACCCGATGTCGTGGGACCGAATCGAGCGGAAGTTCCACGAGACCGCAGGGGAGCGCTACGACGAGAAGAAGCGCGAGGCAATACTCGGGACCGTCCGAGAGTTGGAGGAGACGGACGCCTCGGAGTTAGTCGCGCTATTGGACTGACGAATCGCACTTGCAACGACCGAACACGTTCGGGCTAATTCATTCCCCCGAGCGAGACCTCTCTTCGAGTATGACCGCATCCAGCGACGACCGCAACCACGACGTGGACCTCGACAGCGACGTGAAACCCATTACCGACCACGTTCACGACAACTCGTGGTCGGCCAACCTCGAAACGCCCCAGCACGCCGAGCGCCGGGACCTCGTGGTCGAGCAAGCCCGGCAAGCGGTCGAACACACCGCTGGAGGCAACCACGTTAACCTCGTCACGCACGGCGACCACGGCCATCCCGAGACCTATCTCTACGACGCGCTGGTGGAGACGTTCGGCGACGCCCTCTCGTGGGAGTACGTCGAGCAGTGTGGCTGTGGCGGTCATGTCACTCGCGTCTACGTCGAGTAGTGCGTTCGATGAGGACGAGCGCGTTTGACCGTTCGACTTCGAAAGCGCGCCCGCCCCGTTTCGTTACTGGCGGACGTAGAGCAACACGACCCCGACGACGATGAACAGGAGGCCCCACCACAGCGAGTCCCACGGGAGAACTTTCAGTAGGAGCGTGACGATGCCCGAGGATATCAGCGACCATCCGGCCGTCGTTTGGTAGGTCACGGCGGGCGTACGGGGTCGAGGCAATTGACTCCTTGGGCCGTCGGGGGAGTTCGCTCGGCGACTGGCCTACGGACCGGTTAGAGTCCTGCGCACGGACCGCTCAGAGACCGGCGTACGGACCGCCCTTCGCCTCGGCAAGTCGCTCGACCTGTTCGTCCGAGAGGTCGATATCGGCGGCCGCGAGGTTTTCGTCTAGCTGTTCGATGGTGCGAGCGCCGACGATGGGCGCGGTCACGCCGTCACGGTGCGAGAGCCACGCGAGCGCGGTCTGGGCGGGCGTCGCGTCAACCTCGTCGGCAACCGCGTCGAGTTCGTCGTGGAGGTCGAAGTTCTCCTCGGTGAGATAGGCGTCCTCGAAGCGACTGGACTCGGCGGCGCGCGACTGGCCGGTCAGGCCGTCCTCGCGCGAATACTTGCCGGTGAGAAAGCCCTGTCCGAGCGGACTCCACGGACAGACTGCGAGGTCTTCCTGACGGGCCATCTCCAAGTAGTCTCCCTCGATTTCGCGGTCCACGAGGTTGTATCGCGGCTGGAGGACGGTGAACGGCTCCCAACCCTCTGCGCGAGCGATGGCGTTGGCCTTCGCCACCTTCCAGGCGTTCGGGCGGAGCGTCGAGGCCCCGAGGTAGTTGACCTTCCCCGACTCGACGAGCGCGTTGAGCGTCTTCATCATCTCGCGGGCGGAGGTCTGGTCGTCCCAGCGGTGGATGTAGAGCACGTCCACGTAGTCGGTGTCGAGGCGGTCGAGGATGGCGTCGGCACGGTGCCGAAGATTCTTCCGGTTGGTGCCCCGACTGTTCGGGTCGTCGTCCCGAATCTGCCAGTAAATCTTCGAGGCGATGGTGTATCGCTGGCGGTCGCGGTCTTCCAGCCAGTTGCCGATCCACTCCTCGGCCTTCCCGCCGCCGTACACGTCGGCGGCGTCGATGTAGCGCCCGCCAGCGTCGGCGTAGGCGTCGAGCAGTTCGTAGGCGCGCTCCTCGCCGATTTCGACGTTTCCTTCCTCGGTCTCTTTCCCGAAGCGCCAGGTTCCGAACTGGAGTTCGCTGGTCTGGAGACCGGTTCCACCCATCTGAACGAAGTCGAGGTCGGGTGACTCGCTGTCAGTCATTCCGTTCGTCGCTACGCGTGTCGGTCCCAAAAGGGTTCAGCAAGCGGCAGACGAGGACGCGCTTCCGACTCGGTCGCGGTTTCCGCGCGTCCGAGAGTGGCGAACCGATGTGGCCTTCGAAATCGCCAACGAGGTCGGCGTCGAGAACTGCGTGTTCGAGGCGACTAACCCGGCGGTGTTCGAGTGGTACATCAAGAACTGCGGCCCGGAGGTCAACCGGTTCGTGGATATTACCCAGATAGTCGAGTTAGAGTGCATGCGGTCAGTCTGTGGGGCAAGAAGCGTTCGTAGGTCTGGGTCCCGTGGTACGACCGAGCGTGACGGAAGGCGACACTATCTCCGAGGGCACCGCGGCCACTTCCGGCGATTTTTGCGCCTATATGAATCGGACCCTTACAGAGCAAGGGTTCAACTGTTTTCAGTCGCTAAGTCTCCTTCCTCAACGAGCAACGTAGACCGAAGGCCGAGTAGCGCTAACGAGAGCGACGCTCTCGTTCGCACATCAGAACGCAAAACGTTCTGAGGACGCAGTAGGGGGAGGATACAGCCCGTCATCGTCTTCGAGATACTCCGCGACGACCGGCCCATAGGCCCACCGCCACCTTTATGTCTATCCAATGTATATACATAGGTGATGGATACGTTTGAGATCGAAGGTGAAGAAGTTCTTGGCGGTACTGCAAAACCGTCGGGAAATAGCGCCCACGTCATCGTTCCCAAACGCTGGCGTGGCGCTGACGTGAAAGTCGTCCGCGTTTCCGAACCCGATTCAGACGAATAGCCTATGCACTACAACTACAAGTATCGACTCGGCCCACCGGAAGCCCTCACTGAGACGCTTCTGCACCACGTCGATACTTGTAGGCAACTCTACAACCACGTCCTCTACAAACTCAACAAGGCAGACGAGATTCCAGCACGCTACAAGGTACAGGGGACACTCCCCGACCTCAAATCGTGGTGGGACGAACTCGGAGACGTTCACTCAAAAGTGTTGCAGATGGTCGTCAAACGCGTCTACGACAACCTCTCCACGCTCAAAGCGCAGAAAGAGAACGGACGCGGTGTTGGAATGCTCAAGTGGAAACCTCCTCGAGAGTATCGGTCGCTCACCTACAATCAGTCCGGCTTCAAACTCAAGAATACGAGTGGTCGGCCTGTCCTGTGGTTGAGCAAAATCGGTGAGATTCCGATTCACCTTCACCGCGACATCCCCGAGAACGCGACCATCAAACAAGTCACGGTCAAGCAAGAACCTACGGGCGAGTGGTTCGCCACGTTCGGTATCGACGTGGACGAAGACCCTCCCGAGAAACCGGAGAATCCAGAACGAGTCGTCGGAATTGACGTTGGAATCCTGAAATACGCACACGATACTGACGGAACCGCGGTCAAGTCGCCGGATTTCTCCGACGAGCGCGAGCGGTTGGAACGCGCCCAGCGCGAACTTTCGCAGAAGGAACACGGCTCGAACAATTGGGAAGAACAGCGTAAGACGGTCGCTCGACGACACGCCGACCTGAAGCGCAAGCGTCAAGATTTCCTCCACAAGTTGTCGAACTACTACGCCCGCAAGTACGACCTTGTAGCGGTCGAGGACTTGGACGCGAAGGCACTGGTCGAACTCCCCGGCAACTCTCGGAACCGAGCCGGAGCCTCGTGGGGAACATTCCTCCGAATGCTCGAATACAAGTGCGAACGCGAAGGGACACACTTCGTCGCCGTAGACCCCCGAGGTACGACCAAAGAGTGCATGTCGTGCGGAATGGAGACGGACAAGCCATTATGGGTACGTGAACACTCGTGCCCGTCATGTGGGTTCAAGGCAGACAGAGACGCGAATGCGTCGTGGAACATCCTTTCTCGCGGTCTCGAAGATGTAGGAGTGGGATACTCCGAATCAACGCCTGTGGAGACTGCGCTCCCTGCGGATACACCCGTATCTGCAAAGCGCGTCGTGGAAACAGGAAGCCCCATCCTCACGGAGCGAACCGCGTCAGCGGTGAGCGAGTAGGATGAGGTAGTTCATCAAAAGAACTTAGGTTCGTGAACCTAATCGTACCATCATGACGCGTGTCGGGATACAGAGGGGTGACGGACGACCCCGCTACGGATGAAGTTCAGCTATCAGCATGCGAACCCGTCGTCCGGCGGCGGTTCGTATCTTCTCCGATTTCGAGACTCGACGCTCGACCCGACTCCCTGCATCCTCGTGGACTCGGGAGTCGGCGTCGATTTAGACTCGCTTCTCGCGGACGACGAGTACCTCGCGGCGGTGTTGCTGACTCACGCGCATCTCGACCACTACGCCTCGCTCGCGGACTCCTTGCGGGACGGCGCGCCCGTGTACGTCGCCGAACCAACCGCGAACGTCCTCGAAAGCGTCCTCACGGAGGGAGAGAAGAACTACAAAATCGGCGCGACCGAATCCGTGTCCGACGCCATCGAACCGCTCGACGGGTGGCAGACCATCGTGCCGGAAGTCGAGGTCACGCCGGTTCCGGCGGGTCACACGCCCGGCGCGGCCGGGTTCCTCGTCCGGTTCCACGACGGGTCGCGCGCCAAACATCTGCTTTTCACCGGCGACTTCACGGACCGCCGCGCGGCGGGGTACTCGGGCTTTCAGTCGGATCTCCCCGTCGATGTAGACGTGCTGTTCGTCAACGTCTCCACGACCGACGATTTCGAGGAGACGCTGACCGACTCGCTGTTCACGCTCCTCGAACGCTCGCAGGCCGGGTCGGAGACGCTCGTGACCGCCAGCGCGCTCACGGCGGTCCACTACGCCTATCTACTGGGCCACCTCGGCGAGCGACTCGGCGAGACCGTCCCCGTGACGCTGGCCGGGCAGGCCGCGAAACTCTACCGCGACTTCGGCTACGACGTGCCGAACGTCGAACCGGTCGCCGTCTTCGACTCGCCGGGCGAACTCCTCGAACGCGGGACCGTCACCTTCGCGGGACCGGAAGTTCCCACGGAGGGGAGCGCGCGCCGCCTCTTCGGGACCATCGAGGACGACTCCTCGGCCACGCTCGTCCAGTTGACCGCGGGCGCGACGACGCCAGTCGAAACCGCCTCCTGTACCGTCTACGACTACGAAGTCGTCAACCATCCGCCGATGTCGGTCATCGACGAGTTGGTCGCCAACCTGAACCCCATCCACGTCGTCGCCGGTCACGGTCCGCGGCGCGTACTTCGGAACTTCCGGGGGCGCTACGACGAGCGGTTCGTCTGGGCCAGCAACGACGACCGCGAACAGACCCTCTACGAGGGCGGCCGCTGGTCCCCGCCGCCGTGGTTGAGCGAGACCGCCGTCCAGTCGATATTCGCGCAGGACTGGCAGACCAGCGGCGGCCGCTTCGGGAACCTACTCACCGAGTCCGACCTGCAACTTCCGACGGTTTCTCGCGCCGACGAAACGGACCTCGAAGCGGAGGGTGTCGGCGTCGAACGCCTCGAAGACCGATTCGGCGGGCGCGACGACGAGAGTGAGGTCCCGACGGGACCCGACGATTCTGCTGCGTCGTCGCCCGCCGCGGCGGACGACGACACGACCGGGCCAGAGACCGAGGCCGCCACCGAATCGGGACAAGCGACGGCAGAATCGGAACCAGCGACCGAATCGAAACCGGAGGCGGCGGACGCGTCCGTGCCCGCCGAGACGATTGCCGACGACCATCCCGCGGTGAACGACGACGAGACGTTCCGCCGCGAAGTCCTCGGCCGACTCGACGCCCTCGCGTCCGAGACCGGGGGAACGCCGGTCCGCGCTCGCGTCGTGGACGGCGGCGAGGACGTGACTATGCTCCGATTACTGGGCGAGACAGACCTCGACCATGGCGACGAAGTGACAGTCGTCCTGTCGGACGACGGCGAGGAGTGAGCGCGAGTCAGGGAGCGAGTCGGTAGCTTTTCGGTCGTCGCACTGACAGTCTCCGACGAATGGCTCCCCCGACGCTCAGTCTCTTCGGCGTCCTCCACGCCGACCGCCCGGCGAAGGTCCGGGCGGAGTTGGCCGACTTCGCCGACGACGCGGACGCGCTGTTCATCGAACAACCCGAGACCGAGATTACGCTCCGGACGTTCGGCCGGGTCGCCCTCCGAACGCCGACGTTCTTCCTCGGCATGTTGCTTCAAATCGTCGCCTTCGAGCCGCTGTACGCTCTCCTGCACCGAGAGTACGACGAGGCGGAGGCTATCGCCGTCCGGCGGGTCGCTGCCGACCGAGACCTCCCGGTCCACGAGGTGGACGACCACCCGGCCCTCTACATGAGCAGGGCGGGACCGCGCTGGATTCTGGCTAACTGGCTGGCGCTCGCGGCGTTCGCGTATGCTTTCGGAACGGCACTCGCCGCGCTGGTCGGCGTCCTCGCGGTCGCGGTCGGCGCGACGGTTCTGACCCAGTGGCTCGACCGCCGTCTCTGGGTCGTTGCCGCGATTCCCGCGACGGTGGGACCCTTCGCCTTCGCGGCGACGAACGGTCTCTTCTCTATCTACCCCATCACCGCAGTGCTGATCTTTGTCGGGGCGTCTGCGGGCCTCCTCACCGAGTACCGGAACGGTCACATGGTCGATAGGGTTTCGGTTATCTCCGAACGCGAGGAGTACGAGCGCGCCTGTCTCGTCACGGGGAAGGCCCACCTCGCCGGACTCCTCGATCTCGCGGCGGACGCCGACCTCTCGATTTCCCGGATGCACGTCTCGCGCTGGCTCAGAACCTCCGACGACGTGACCGAAAACCCAGATTCCGAGTCGTTTGGCGGGCGCTCGCCGGTCGGTTGGTTCACCACTGCGTTCGGTCTCACTCGCCCGGACCCGAAGCGCGAGACCGAGACCGACGTGTTCGGCCAGCGGATGGTCGCGGCGATACTCGACCTCGCGTTTGCGGCCGTCTCAGGCGTCGTCGGAAGCTTCGTGTTCGCGGTCGGCGTCGTTCTCGTGCTCGGCGAGTCGGCCTCCGTCCCCGCGCTCGTCGTCGGAATGGTCGTCTCTCCGCTGCTGTACTTCCTCGTCTGGGAGGCGTCGCTCGGGCGCACGCCGGGCAAGTGGCTGCTCGGACTGGTCGTCGTCTCGGAGGACGGCTCTCCGGCATCTTTTTCGTCGGTCCTCGCCCGGAATCTGCTCCGGCCGCTGGACTTCGCACCGTTCTACGTGTTGGGGTTTCTCTCGATGCTGGCGACCGACCGCGCACAGCGCGTCGGCGACATGGCGGCCGGTACCGTCGTCGTCAGCGCCGAATGACCGATTCGGCCGTCGCTCGGGAGCGTTCGTTCGGACTCGGCCCGGACCCGTCGGTCGCGTCGCTCTTGGCGATTCGGTGAAGGGCGAAAAGGGAGTCGTTCGGGAGCTGTCAGTTCGCGGGGTTATGCGATGATTGACGACTTCTCGCCGAGGTGTTCGGTCTCCCACTCGCGGCGAGCCGCGATTTCACGGCTTCCGCGGTCGGTAAGCGCGTAGTAGTTGGTGCGCCGGTCGCGCTGACCCTTGTCCACGAGTCCTTTATCGACGAGGGTGTCGAGATTCGGGTAGAGGCGACCGTGGTGAATCTCTTTCTCGTAGTACGATTCAAGCTCGTCCTTGATTGCGAGGCCGTGTGGCTCGTCTTTGCCCGCGATGACGTACAACAGGTCCCGTTGGAAACCAGTCAGGTCGTGCATGTGTTACGATAGTCGATAGTTCCCCTGTAATTATAAGCTTGGTGGCCGCTTAATTCAGTTTTTTACCCAAAACCGGCAAATAGGCGTGCTATCTTACGAAGGTGTCATCGTGTCTTAAGGTATCACACCGCGCGATTGGACGCGCCCGCTGTCGAATTTCGTTTCAGGCGGTGCATAACAATGACCGTAACCGAGGTATCGCCGGTAACGACTGCCGGGCCACGCTCCGGCGGAGAGACCACTATGAACGACCCGTTTCTCAATACGACGGCGCAGGTCAACCGGTACGGTCGCACAGTCTCGCGGTCGTCGCTCGGCGCGGGCCGGAACGACGGCGGACCGAATTGGCGAGTTTCCCCCGATGGAGGGCGACGATGAAGGTCCTCAATCTTGTCTCGAACGAGGACGCCCGCTTCTTCGAGCAACAGCGGACGGTGCTGGAACGCCGCGGCGTCAACTGCGAGACGATGAAACCGCCGGGCGACCACGTCGCCCGCGAGGACATGACCGAACGGACCGCTGGCGACTACCTCAAGTTCGTCCCGCAGGTCCTCACCGAGTCGCGGGAGGGCTACGACCTCGTCCACGCGAACTACGGCTTGACCGCGCCGATGGCGCTGGCCCAACTCCGACTCCCGGTCGTCCTCTCGCTGTGGGGCACCGACCTGATGGGCGAGTACGGATGGCTCTCGAAGCGCTGTGCGCGCCACTGCGACGCGGTCATCGTCATGTCCGAGGAGATGGCGCGGGAACTCGGCCAACCCTGCCACGTCATCCCCCACGGCATCGACATGGACCGGTTCGCTCCCCGGCCGACGGCCGAGGCCCGCGCGGAGGTCGGTTGGGACCCCGACGCGCGCCACGTCTTGTTCCCGTACCCGCCGTCCCAAGACGTGAAAGACCATCCGCGCGCGCATCGCATCGTCGAACGCGCCAGCGAGCGCGTGGACGCCGACGTGGAGTTACAGGTCGTCTACGGCGTCCCCCACGCCGAGGTGGCGACGTACATGAACGCCGCCGACGCGCTCGTGCTGACCTCGAAGCGCGAGGGGTCGCCCAACTCGGTGAAGGAGGCGATGAGCTGTAACCTGCCCGTCGTCTCGGCCGACGTGGGCGACGTGCGCGACCGCCTCGACGGCGTCTCGCCATCGACGGTCTCGGACGACGACGAGGAACTCGCGGCGGGGTTGGCCGACGTGCTGGCCGACCCGCGGCCCTCCGACGGCCGCGAGGCGATTCGGGACATCAGTTTGGACCGCATGGCCGAGCGCATCGAAGGCGTCTACGAGTCGGTGACGTGACGACCCGAGGCAGGGTCGAATCTGCTCCGAACTAACAGTATCGTTATGTGACTGTATCACTCTGGTCCGGGTATGGAACCGCTACCGATGCTCGTTACGGTCGGCGTCTTCGTCAGTATAGCGTATATACTTCTTCGCTCGTACTGGAAGGGAATCGACGGGTTCAACCGGGAACTGTTCGATTGACGGCTTCGACCGTCGGGTCGCTAGCTCTCCAACTCCACGCTCACCGTCTCCCCGCTCCGAGCGGACTCGTAGGCCGCTTCGGTCAGCGCAGTCACGGCGAGTGCGTCTCTGGCCGTCGCCGGTAGCGTCTGGCCGGTCTCGCCCTGCCACCGCTCGCGGGCGGCCTGAGACATCCGTGTCGAGTTCACTACGAGGGCGTCGTTCAACCGTCCGGCCGCTTTCGGGGACTGTCGGCGTGAATTTTCAGGGTTCTCGTGAAATCCTCCACCGAGCTACGTTTCCTTCCCGAGGTAGTGATACAGGATTGGTGCGAGGACGACGGCCGGTACGCTCCCGAAGAGAATCGGCGCGATTCCCGTCGGGTCCGGGGCGAACAGAAACCCGACGCTGAATCCGACGAAGAGCGCGAGGATGACGGAGAGGGCGGCGTGGTCGGAACGCATGACCGAATCTTGTTGAATCTATTTGATAAGTTTGGCGAAAACAGAACTCCGCCCGAAACGGTCGGCAACAACGCACTTCCGCCCGGTCGCCGTTGGCCGATGCATGGCAACCATCGTCGCCGTCGAGGCTGACGGCGGAGCAGTGCTGGCCGGGGACCGACGACACACCGCGGGCGGGACCGTGGCCAGCGACGACAAGCGCCACGTCTTCGACTTCGGAGCGGTCGGCGCGGCCGCGGTGAGAGCGTCCGACGGCGTGGGAGAACCCGGCGGTGCAGGGGACGCCGAAACCACCGGGAGCGCCGGAGGAATCGACGAGTTCCGGCGCAGACTCGAAACCGAAGTCGAGTTCCACGAAACCGAACGCGGCGAGGCGATGGGCGTCACGCGACTCGCCACCGTCGCCAGTCGAATCGCCGACGACGAGGGCGTGGAGGCGGTCGTCGCGGGCCGCGACGACGACAAGAAAAACGATAGGCAGCCCCGAATCCGGGGTCTCCGGAGCGACGGGTCCATCCTCGGCGACAACGTGGCCGCCTTCGGGTCCGGCGCACAGTTGGCACTGGGGGTCCTCGAAGGCCGTGAGGAGGGGCTTTCGCTGGACGACGTGGCGGAACTCGCGCGCGAGGCCATCGACACCGCGGCCGACCGCGACACGGACACCGACACAGAAATCGATACCTATCGACTGGCCGACGACGACTGAGCGCCCCCTCGGTCGCTAGCCGGACCTCCTGCGCGTTGATTTAAGTAACTAGAGGAAGTAGTTCTGCGTGAACATGACACAAGTCGAAATCGAGTACTGCGTCCCCTGCGGGATGCTCGACCGGGCACAGGACGTACAGCACGCGCTCTTGGAGGAATACGGCGAACGCCTCGACTCGGTGGCCCTCGTGACTGGCGACAGCGGCGTCTTCGAGGTGCGCGCCGACGGCGAGACTATTTTCGACAAGGAAGAAGACGAGTTCGACATGGACGCCATCGTGGCGTCGGTCGGCGAGAGCGTGTCGGCGTCGGCCTGAGTCCGCGAGCGCCAGCGGTTACGCTCGCCCTGACGCCGCCGCCCGGTCGTCGGCACACGAAACCGAGTTGAAGATTTATCACTGACCCCGTGGTCTTCCCCCCGGAGGCTACGGAATGTATATCAGCCAGTACGGGAGTTATTTCGGAGTTACAGGTGTCGTCAGCGCCGACGGCAGGCACCGGTTGAACCGCGCGAGTGAGGGGTCGAGATGAAACTGGCGATGGTCGGATTCGGGCAGGCCGGTGGCAAAATCGTGGACAAGTTCATCGAGTACGACCGACGCACCGGCGGCGAGGCGGTGCGCTCGGCCGTCGCGGTCAACACCGCGAAGGCCGACCTCGCGGGTCTCGACTACGTTCCCGAGGAGAATCAGGTTCTCATCGGCCAATCGCGGGTGAAAGGCCACGGTGTCGGCGCGGACAACGAGCTGGGCGCGGAAATCACTGAGGAGGACATCGACGAGGTGCAGGGCGCGGTGGATAACGTACCCATCCACGACATCGACGCCTTCCTCATCGTCGCGGGGATGGGCGGCGGCACGGGGTCAGGCGGCGCGCCAGTCTTGGCGAAGTATCTCAAGCGCATCTACACCGAACCGGTGTACGGTCTCGGCGTCCTCCCCGGCAGAGACGAGGGCGGCATCTACACGCTGAACGCCGCGCGGTCGTTCCAGACGTTCGTC
This sequence comes from Halorussus pelagicus, assembly GCF_004087835.1. Lineage (NCBI taxonomy): Archaea > Methanobacteriati > Methanobacteriota > Halobacteria > Halobacteriales > Haladaptataceae > Halorussus > Halorussus pelagicus. The sequence goes on along the minus strand of NZ_CP035120.1, from coordinate 91,777 downwards.
CGCGAGGTGGACAACCTGCTCGTCTTCGACAACGACGCGTGGCGCGAGGCGGGCGAGAGCGTCGGGTCGGGCTACGACCGCATCAACGAGGAAATCGTTCGGCGGTTCGGCATCCTCTTCGGCGCGGGCGAGGTCTCGGGCGACGACGAAGTCGGCGAGAGTGTCGTGGACTCCAGCGAGATTATCAACACGCTCGACACCGGCGGCGTCTCGACCATTGGGTACGCCGAAGAGAGCGTCGAGAACCCCTCTGGGGGCCTGCTCTCGCGGTTTAAGAGCAACGGCACCGAGGAAGTGGACTCGACGCACGCGACTAACCGCATCACGAGTCTGGTTCGAAAGGCCGCACTCGGACGACTCACCCTTCCCTGCGAGATAGACAGCGCCGAGCGGTCGCTGTTGGTCGCCAGCGGGCCGCCCGAGTACCTGAACCGCAAGGGCGTCGAGAAGGGCCGCAAGTGGCTCGAAAATCAGACCGGGTCGATGGAGGTCCGGGGCGGCGACTACCCGGTCGGCGGCGCGGAGCAGGTCGCCGGGGTCGTCCTGCTGTCCGGCGTCTCGCAGGTCCCGCGTGTCGAGGAGCTACAGGAGGTGGCCGTCGAGACGCAGGACAATATCGACGAGATTCGGTCTCAGAGCGACGAAAGTACGACCGACCTCATCGAGGACGAGGACGGCGAGTTGGACCCGCTGTTCTGAGTCGTCGCTTCTGCGTGATTTCGGGCTACTCGCCGCCGTTTCCGGTGGCGTCGTCGGACCGTTTCTCGTCGCGCTCTCCTTCGCCCAGCACTTCGAAGACGATGACGCCGTCGTTCTCGAAGACGGTCCGGTACGTCGGCGAGAGGTGCATCGACATCGCCAGTTTGCTCGTGCGCTGGTACTGCATCCCCCGAACCGTGAACGTGCCTTTCGGCAGGTAGATGTAGTCCGGGCGCACGCCCTCGTTCGAAAGCGTCTGTGACATGCACTGGGCGCTGTTGCACGAGGACACGTCCTGGAAGAGGTCCAACTGTCGGGTGTACGGTTCGTGGCCCTTCCACTCGACGCCCCACGGCCCGACCAGCATCGTCCGGTGGGTCTGCTGTGGGAACCACTCGGCGGCGTCGCCCTGCACGACGAACGTCGCGCTTGAGGCGGTGTTTCGCTCGGCCCACTCCATCGCCTCCACGTCGTCGTGGTCGATGAACTGCGGGAGCGATGGACTCCCGGCGTGGGCGTCCACGTCGCCCGTCGCGTACATCGCGCCCCCGGCCAGCCCCACCGTCGCTATCAGGACGAGCGCGGCCGTGACCGCCCCGCGGCGACCCACGCGGAACCGGGACTGCGCGTCGAGTCGCGCGCCGACGAACTCCAGCAGGAAGACGGCGGTGATGAACGACCCGACGAGCATCGAGAAGCGGGCCTTTCCGACGACGACGGTGACCGCGACGAACCAGACCGGGAGGAAGAACCGCCGCTCGTTCAGGAGGTAGACGATTCCCAGAAGCGGCACCACCGACAGCACGCTCCCGACGAAGAGGCTCTGGAGGTCGATGTGGAGGAGTGCCGACAGCGACGGGACGCCGCCGCCGATGCCGCCGTGGGTGCCCGCCGCGCCGGTGAACACGTCGATGCCGTGGTGAGCCATTACCTGCGTCCACCACGGCGCGGCCAGCAGGATACCGCCGACCCCGACCACCGCGCCGCGCGCGAGTCCCCAGAGCGTGCGGTCGAAGTGGAGGTAGAGCAGGACGTACGACAGCGCGAAGAAGACGGTGTACACCGGGTGGGTCAGCACCGTCAGCGTGAACAGCGCGAGCGAGGGGACGACCCACCGCTGGTCGCGGTCGCGGTAGAGGCGCAGTCCGGCGTAGATGCCCGCAAGCGAGAACAGGAACGCCGGTGCCCGGACGATGCCGCCCGCCGAGATGTGCCACTGCAAGAGCGGCGGACTCACCGCGGCGACGAGACTGGTCAGGGCCGCCTGCGGGCGCGAACCCAGTAACTCGCGGGCGAACAGGTAGAGCGGAACGAGATACGCCAGCGTCACGACGCCCGGCAGGAACCGGGAGATGGCGATGGGGTCGAGACCGGTCAGGTCGCCTATCGCCGCGACGACGTAGAACATCAAGGGTGGGTAGGCAAAGGGGACGCCGCCCTCCGTGTAGTGGGGAATCGTCTCGGGGAGCGCGTACCCAGCCTCCGAGATGCGCTCGGCGATGAGGAGATACAGGCCCGCCCCGAACGAAGGGTAGGAGTGCGAGCGCAGGTAGACGTAGAACAGTACGACTCCGGACAGGAACGCGGGCGCGAGCCAGAGCACGTCGCGTTTCCACTGCTGGTCGCGTACCGTCGTCTCGTGTGATACGTTCTGCTCGGTCATAGAGGACTCCCCGCGTCCAACCGGACGCTGGTCTTGCCCTCCGTTGTGTTCGGGGGTCCTTTGTTATCCAGTGGCTATTCGGGTCGGGGTGGTCGGTGGCGAGACCGCGTTCGTCGTTACCGCTCGCGGGCGACGTTCAATCGCGGCTTTCGACGCGAAGGGGTCAACGCGACGGCCCGATTCGAGCGATTGCGCGCAACGCGCAATCGCCCGGTAAGTGGTAGATACCACTCGTAGCGGAGCGCGTCGGCGGGGCTACTCGTACCGGAACCCGGCGGTGAGACTACTCGTACCGAAGCGCGTCGATGGGGTCGGTGTGGGCCGCGTCCCACGCCGGGTAGAGTCCGGCGAGGACGCCGACGAGGACGCCGACGACCACCGACGCGACGAACCAGATGGGTTGGAAGGCCAGCGGCAGTCCGATGGCTTGGGCACCGGCGTAGCCGCCAGCAATGCCGACGACCGCGCCGAGCGCCGACCCGAGGACGCCGAGCATCACGGCCTCGACGAGGAACAACTGGAGCACGTCGCGGTTCTGCGCGCCGACCGCCTTCATGATGCCGATTTCGCGGGTCCGCTCGGTGACGGAGACGAGCATGATGTTGGCGATGCCGATGGACCCCACGATGAGCGAAATGACCGCGATGCCGGTGATGTAGGCGGTAAACGTGCTGGTCAACTGCCGGACCTGCCCGATTATCTGGTCCTGCGTCGTTACCTCGAACTGGTAGGACTGGGTCTTGAGTCGCCGGGCGTCCGACTCCTGCCCGAGATAGTTGTAGACCTGTCCCTGCACGGCATCGACCTGACCGGGCGAGTCGGCCTTGACCAGAATTCGGCCGTAGACCAACTGCTGGCGCTGCAGCGTCGGACTCAACGACGTTCGCAGGTAGTACGATTCGGCGGGCGCGTAGATTTGGGGTTGCGCGCCACTCCGACTGAACCCGAGGACTTCGCCGCCGCCCGTCGCTTCCACGATTCCGACCACCGTCGCGTTCAGTCGCTGGCCGCCCGCCGCCCGCGTGAACGAGATGTTCGACCCGACCGTCACGTTGTCGCCGAACATGCGGGTGGCCGGTCGGTTCAACACGACCTCGCGCTCGCCCGTCTCGAACGGTCGCCCCGAGAGAAACTGGATGTTCCGAACCGCGAAGTACCCCGGCGAGGAGACCGTGACGAACTGCCGCCCGACACTGGAATTGTTGTACGTCACCGACGAGGCGGCGATGCCGCTCTCCGGGACCGCGATTTCGACGCCGGAGAGCTGTCGTATCTGTGCCACGTCGTGCTGAGTGAAGACGACGGAGCCGCCGCCCCCGCCGAGCGACGGGATGCGACTGTCGCCCGGCGACTGGGCGGTCACGTACATCGTCGCGGCGTTGCCACCAGCGACGGTGCTGACGATGTCCTGCTGGAGACTCGCGCCCAGCGTGACGAACGTGATGACCGCCGCGACGCCGATGATGACGCCGAGTGTCGTCAGCGTCGAACGAAGCTTGTGCTCGCGGATGTTTCGCCAACTGATTCGTGCGCCCTCGATGATATCCATCGTGTTGTCTCGGTTCTCCGACCGCCCGCCGTTCTGTGACGGGATTCCATCTCCGAGGACGACGGCGAGTAGCAAAAACCCCCGAACCGAAATGCCGCGTTACCGGCGGTTTAAGCGGTGCCAAAGGCATTCCCGTGAGAAGCGCGACCGTGAAGCGTTTCCCCGAAGCTACAACCTGTTGGGCGACGAACCACCAACGTCATGAATAGAACCAATCCCGCCACTGGCGAATCGCTCGAACCGATTTCCGACGACTCCGCAGAGGACGTGGAGGCCGCGCTCGACCGGGCCACCGAGACCTTCGAGGAGTGGAAAGACGTGCCCATCAGGAAGCGCCAGCAACTGCTAGAGAACGCCGCCGACGTGCTTCGAGCAGACGAAGAGGAGTTCGCCGAACTGATGACCAGAGAGATGGGCAAGACGCTGGCGTCGGCCCGCTCGGAGGTCCAGAAGTGCGCATGGGTCTGTGACTACTACGCCGAGAACGCCGCCGACTTCCTCCAGACCGAGCGTCGGCCCGGTCCCGCCCACGCCGAGACGACGGTCTCCTACGAACCGCTCGGGCCGATTCTGGCGGTTATGCCGTGGAACTTCCCGTTCTGGCAGGTGTTCCGGTTCGCCGCACCCCATCTGACCGCGGGCAACGTCGGCCTGCTCAAGCACGCCTCGAACGTACCGGGGTGCGCCGAGGCGATTCAGGAGGTCTTCGAGCGAGCGGGCTATCCCGACGGCGTCTTCCAGAGTCTCATCATCCACTCCGACGAGGCCGAACAGGTCATCGAGGACGACCGCGTGCGGGCGGTCACGCTCACGGGGAGCGCCCGCGCAGGTCGTTCCGTGGCGAAAACGGCGGGCGAGAACCTGAAGAAGTCGGTCCTCGAACTCGGCGGGTCAGACCCCTTCGTCGTGCTGGACGACGCGGACCTTGACGCGGCCGCGGAGACCGGCGCGACGGCCCGGACTATCAACGCCGGACAGTCCTGTATCGCGGCCAAGCGCTTCGTCGTCCACACCGACGTGTACGACGAGTGGGTCGAGAAGTTCGTCGCCGAGATGGACGACCTGACGGTCGGCGACCCGACCGACGCCGACACCGACCTCGGACCGCAGGCCCGCGAGGACCTGCTGGAGACGCTTCACGAGCAGGTCGAGCGGACCGTCGAGGCGGGCGCGACGCTCGAACTCGGCGGCGAACCGCTCGACCGGGAGGGCTTTTACTACCCGCCAACCGTGCTGACCGACGTGCCCCGCGATTCGGCCGCGGCCTGTGAAGAAGTGTTCGGCCCTGTCGCGGCGGTCTTCGAAGTCGAGAGCGAGGAAGCGGCCATCGAATTGGCCAACGACACCCACCTCGGTCTCGGCGCGTCGGTCTGGACGCAGGACGTAGAGCGCGGCGAGCGTATCGCCCACCACATCGACGCTGGCTGTGCCTTCGTCAACGAACTCGTGAAGTCCGACCCCAGAGTCCCCTTCGGCGGCGTGAAAGACTCGGGCTACGGCCGCGAACTGGCCGAACACGGCATCGAGGAGTTCGTGAACAAGAAGACGGTGTGGGTGCAGGAGACCGACGCGAGCGAGGAGGACGTGGACGTGACCACCGAGTAGTTCGACCTACTCGCGCCGTCGCTCGCGCATCTCGCCGACCGGCAGGCCGAGCATCCCGACGAGTAGCGCCCCGGCGGTCCCGAGCGTGAGGGTGTCGCTAAGACCCGACGCGACGAACGCGTGCGGGGAAAGTGTCCTGTCGTCGCGCTCTCGATTTCGGCGTCGTTCATCATGAACCCGCCGTCGCCCGTGGCGACGACGTTCGAGTCCCGCGACGAGAACCGCTGCGGTGTTCATCGACCCGGAGTACGAGGTCCGACCTCGTAGGGCTGATTGCGGACTTCCTGTCCGCTCGCTCGGCGAGAAGGGTTCGCACACCGGCCGAAAATTTATCCCGGATAGCGAACAAGAACCGGTCACGGTCGTACGATGCTCTCTCTCCTCACCCGTTGACCGGACGCCCGTCCGCGGCCGCGAGTCGGAAATTCGCCCGCAGTCTCCTTCGCACTGCATTCGTCGTCATCAACGCCGCCCGCGCCGTCATCGATGCCGCCTCGTCGCGCTCGCAGGGCGTCGTCCGGTTCGGTCCGTGACGCAGTCGCCGCACAGCGACCGCCTCGGAATCAGTCGGGGTACCGACGAGTAACCGTCCGCGACCCAGTCGCGGGACCGCAGGAAACCGAACCCATGCAATCAAAAGACCATTCATCGCACGACCGAGACAGCGCGAATTGCTCACGAACCGACGCCGCCGACTCAGCGACGACCTCCGCCAGCAGACGGACCGCAGTCGTCGCCGAGCGAACAACCGACGAAGCGCCTGACACGACCGAAATTCGAAAGTTAACAGAAGCCGCGGGCTACGAAGTCGTCGCCGAGCGCACCCAGACTCGGCCGCCGGACCCCGCGCTCCAGTTCGGCCGGGGGAAGGCCGAGGAGTTGGCCGAGACGGTCGCCGAGACCGACGCGAGCGCCGTGGTCTTCGACAACGACCTCACGCCGACCCAGACGGTCGAACTGGCGCGGCTGTGTCCCGACGGAACCGAGGTGCTGGACCGCCACCGACTCGTCCTCGACATCTTCGGAGAGCAGGCCGGGAGCGAGCGCGCGAGTCTACAGGTCGAGCGCGCGACGCTGGCCTACGACCTCCCCCGGATTCGGGAGCAAATCACCCGCGAACTCGCGGGCGAAAACCTCGCTCACGACGAGCAGGGCGGCCAGCGCGTCCGCGACGTGGAACGGCGAATCGACGAGGTGGACCGGAAACTCGCCGAACTGGGCGACGACGCCGCGGTGCGCCGCGAGCGCAGGCGCGAGGAGGGCTTCGAGTTCGTCGCGCTGGCGGGGTACACCAACGCCGGGAAGTCCACGCTCCTGCACCGCCTCGCCGACGACCTCGATTTCGAGGCTCAGGACTATGACGATGGCGGCGGCGACCTCGACGGCACCGCCGAAATCGAGGACCGACTGTTCAAGACCCTCGACACGACGACTCGCCGGGCGACCGTCGAGGGCCGCCGAACGCTCGTCACCGACACCGTGGGGTTCGTGGACGATCTACCCCACGAACTGGTCAAGTCGTTCCACGGCACGCTCTCGGCGACCGAATCGGCCGACTGCGCGGTAGTCGTCGCCGACGCCAGCGACGCGCCCGCCGACCTCCGCCGGAAACTCGCCACCAGTTTCGACCTACTCGCGGACGCGAGGGGCACGGTCGTCGTGGCGCTGAACAAGTCCGACCTGCTCGATAGCGACGAACTCGCCGAGTGCGAAAGGGTAGTCGCGGAGGTCGCGGAGAACGCAGAATCAGTCGAAGTGGCCGACTCGCTCGCGGTCAGCGCGGTCGAAGGCCGAAACCTCGACGCGCTCGAAGCGCGCGTCGCCGACGCCCTGCCGGACCTGCGCGAGACCGAACTCGTCCTGCCGAACGGCGACGACGCGATGAGCCTGGTCTCGTGGCTCTACGACCGCGCGAACGTCGAAGACGTGCGCTACCGGGGCGACGAGGTGGAAGTCGCGTTCGCGGCGAAGGAAGCGGTGATCGAGAAAGCGAAATCGAGGGCACGAGACCTCTAGAGGGCGTCGGCCAGCGGCGCGAGCGCGTCGTTGTCTGCGAGGGTCCGGAGCGACGACTTCGGCAGTTCGTCGCGGGGCCGTATCAGCGTCGGCGCTTCGGGACCGGGACGCATAAATCTCGATCAGAGGAAGCGACTGTACTTACAGGCCGAAAACCGGAGTTCGCTCCCGCGGGCGGTCAACACGCCGTCTCGACACTTCGGACAGCGAGTAACCGAGGTCACGCCGGTGCGCTCGCCGTTCGCCGCGACCGCCCGGCGGAGCCACCGGAGTTCGTCTTCCAGTCGCTCGATTCGGGTTTCCAGTTCACGCATGCGCTTGACGCGGCGTCGCGGAGACCGCCCTTCGGGTGCGTTGGTAGTCACGAGTTATCACACGCTCTGCTACGCCGGGAGTCGTCCTAACCGTTGCTCTACCTGCTGTTCGGCTTGGAGGTCGCCGGACTCGGCGAGCGAGCGCCGACCGAAGAGTTGACCGAGACCCCACGCGAACGTGGGTTCATGACCGACGACCTGCTCGAACTCGACGGCGCGGCCGGGGGCGGCCAACTGCTCCGGACCGCGCTCTCGCTCTCGATGGTCGCCGACCGACCGTTCCGGATGGTGAACATCCGGAGCGACCGCCCGACGCCGGGTCTCAAGCCACAGCACCTCGCGGCGGTCCGGGCCGCGGCGCGACTCTGCGACGCCGAAGTCGAGGGCGGCGAACAGGGGACCGAGGAACTGACCTTCCGGCCGGGGTCGCCGACCGGGGGCGAACTATCGGTGGACATCGGAACCGCGGGGAGCGTCACCCTGCTGTTCGACGCGCTCCTGCCGGTCGCGCTCCGACTCGACCGGCCGCTGGCGGTCACCGCAACCGGCGGGACCGACGTGAAGTGGTCGCCGACGACCGACCACTACCGCCGGGTCAAACTCCCGCTGGTGCGAGAGACGGGCGTCCTCGCCACCGTCGAGCGCGACCGCCCCGGCTTCTACCCGGCGGGCGGCGGCGAGGCGACGCTGTGGCTCGCGCCCGCCTCGCGCTCGGACCTGCGCGAACTCGACCTGACCGAACGGGGCGACCTCACTGGCGTCCGCATCCTCTCGACGGCGTCTGCCGACCTCGCGGACGCGGATGTGGCCGAGCGGCAGGCCGCGAGCGCGGCCAAGCGCCTGCGCGAGGCCGAGAGCGTTCCCGACGAAATTTCCGTCACCGAGCGCACCGTCTCGTCGGTCGAAAGCGCCTCGCCGGGGTCCGCGCTCGCGGTCGTGTTGAACTACGAGGAGACGACCGCAGGGTTCGACGCGCTCGGCGAGCAAGGGAAAGCCGCCGAGCGCGTCGGCAACGAGGCGGCCGAACGGGCGCTCGCGTTTCTGGAACGGGGTGCCGACCGCGCCGGATGCGCCGCGTCCGGCGCGGTCGATTCAGTCGATTCGCCCGCCGAGGCGGGTGCGACTCCGGCGGTCGATTCCCACACCGCCGACCAACTCGTCGTCTTCCTCGCGCTGGCCGGGGGCCAGATAGCGATTCCGGAGGTGACAAACCACGTCGAGACCTGCGTCGCCCTCGTGAACGAGTTCGGCTACTCGGTCGCAATCGAGGAGCGCGGCGGCGACCGGCCGCCGCTGTTGACCGCGCCGGGACAGTGACGGAACTCAGACGCGAGCGCGGACTCATCGAACGCGGCGGTAGTCGTACTGCCCGCGGACGTTCTCGTGGAAGTACGACCCGTGAGAGCGGGCGCTCAGAAACGCCTCGTACGTCGAGTGGGCCACCTCGGCGTACCGATAGATGCCGCCGCTCTGGAACTCGATTTCGAGCGCCTTCTCCTCGTCGTCGTAGCCGATGGACCGGATGGAACTCGACGCGACGGGCGTCCGGGTCTCGGCGACGCACGCCAGTTGCTCGTAGGGGACGTAGCCGACGACCCGGTCGGCGTACGAGAGGACGACGCCGTTGCGGCCCTCCTCCAGTTCGTCGCACTCGATTCGCTCGCCTCCGAGCGTGATGGCCTTCATACCGGGCGTACGACGCCGAGCAGTTCAATTCGTCGGCCGAACGAGAAGAAAGAGAAGGAGAACGAAAAGCACAAACAGAACGAGGAGGTCGGCGGGCAGTACACCTACGCCTCTCGCGCGCCTATCGGACACTCATGCCCAAAGTCTACAGCGAGTACGATGGTGGCGCGGACGTACAGTACGCCGGTTGCATCGAGTGCGAAACGGTCATCGACCTGTTCGAGACCCATCCGATGTTCGAAGACGAGAGCGTCTCGGAGGTCGGCGACGTTGCCGTCCGGACGTATCATTTCTGTAGCGACGACTGTCTGGGCCGGTGGAAGCGCCAGCGCGACAGTGGCCAGTGAGGACAGCGAGAGAAAGCGAACGCGATTCTCAGGCGATGCGGCGTCTGACGCCGTTCGAGATTCGCCTGCGGTTGTAGAGGAGTTCGCCGAGAGTCCACACGACCAACAGGAGTCCGGCGACGACCGCGCCAACGAAGTCCCACGGACCCATCCAAACCGGTCGGACCCACGGCGCTATCTTCGACCACTGGGTGGCGAACGACCCGACCGGTTCGGAGACGGGCGTTCCGGCGAACGCGGCGGTCAGCCACTGCGAGAAGGTCAGTTTGTCGCCGGTACCGGGCGTGAGACCCGCGCTCCCGGTGAGGTCGTAGTCGCCTTCCGCGTTCTGGTCGGCGGCGGTGGGCCGGTCGTCGGTGCCCATCGCCTCGTCGCCGTAGGTCATGCGCTCTACGTCGTAGGGTGCCCACGGCGAGTAGAACTCCCAGACGATTTCGCCCTGGGAGTTGACTTCGAGGACGCGGTGGTTGTTCGAGTCCACGATGAGGGTGTTGCCGTTGGGCAGGCGGTCGGCGTCGCGGGGCCAGTTGAAGCTCTGGCGCGACCCGACCTCCCACGTCCGCTTCCAGTCGGCGTCTTCACCGCCGCGCTTGGCGTACTCGACCACGCGGTCGCCGTGGCTGTCGGCGACGAGGATGGTCGGTGTCCCGTTGTCACTCTCCATGTAGGTCGGGTTGTGCTGTTCGTTCATCACGCTGTAGTCGTCGTCGCTCCCGAGGCGCATGTCGATAGCCTTCGTGGAGCGGTTGACGACCATCACTTGGTCCATGTTCCGGGGCGAGAGGAGATACTGGCTCTCGGCGATTTTGTCCACGTCGTTGACGTGGGTCCAGTCGGAGTTCTTCGCTTTCTCGGCGGCGAAGGTGCCGCCCTGCTTTTTCGTCCAGTCAGTGTGGTCGCGGAACTGCCACTCCCAGACGACTTCGTCGGTCCCGCGGTCGTAGATGAAGATTCGGTCCTCGTTGACGTCGTCCTCGGGGTCGTAGTTGCGCATGTTGGCGACGAGCAACTGGTCGCCGTTGATGAGGTCAACGTCGTGGGTGTCGTGGGCCTCGTCGAAGCGCTCTCTCCAGACGATTTCGTCGGCCTGCGGGTCGTACTCGTAGATGGTCGTCCCGCCTTTGCGGGTGCCAGTGACGAGGAGGTTACTCCCGTTGACCGGGTCCACGTCGTAGAACCACGTCACGTCGAGTTCGGACCCCTCGTGAATCCACTGCACGTCGCCGCGGGGACCGACGCCGACGAGACGGGCGGGCTTCTTACCGTTCGCTTGTCCTTGGAACTTGAAACCCTGAATGGAGATGACCGTCGTCCCGTTCGCGGGTGATTCGATAGTTCCCTTCTGGAGGTCCGTATCGCTCGGTTCGTGTGTGAGGGCGGAGACCGCGGAGGGGGCGAGCAGCGAGGCAACGACCAACAGCACCACGCCGCGTACCAACCAAGGCCGCGAGAGTCGCAACTTCGACTCGTTCGACATACAACCGCAATACAGTCAGCCGAGATATATGGGTTTTGTCCTCTTTCCCGCAGATGGCGCGGGTAAACTAAGTAACGTCAGCGGGGATACCGTCCGGACTAGATTTAAGCCGACCGCTGTCGGGGTCCACGCGGGGAGATGTTTCGAGATAGAACCGACGCCGGGCGACAACTCGCCGAATTACTCGACGACTACGACGTGACCGCCGACGTAGTGCTGGGGATACCGCGGGGCGGTCTCCCGGTCGCGCGCGCTGTCGCCGACGCCCTCGGGGTTCCCTTGGACGTGGTGGTCGCGTCGAAAATAGGCGCACCGAACAACCCGGAACTCGCGGTCGGCGCGGTGGCCAGCGACGGATCAATCTGGCGAAACGACGACCTCATCGACCGCCTCGGGGTGGACGACGAGTACGTCGAGCGCGAACGCGACTCGGAGACCGAGACCGCACGGACGAAACTGGAACGGTACCGCGGCACCGACGAACTCCCGGATGTACAGGGCAGGCGCGTAGTCATGGTGGACGACGGACTTGCCACGGGCGCGACGACCATCGCGGCGCTCCGGCAGGTGAGGGCCGCGGGCGCGAGCCACGTCGTCCTCGCCGTGCCGGTGGGGTCGCCCGACGCCGTCGAGCGACTGCGGGCCGAGACCGAGGAGGTCGTCGCCGTCGAGACGCCGCCGCACTTCGGCTCGGTTGGGACGTTCTACGAGTCGTTCAAGCAGGTCTCCGACGAGGAGGCGATGTCGTACCTCGAACGCTGAGTCCGCCGAGACGCGAGCGCGTCTCGGCAGAGCGCTCACCGAGTCAGAGACACTCTTCCCGAAGCCAGAATTGTATGAGTTTCAAAATACTGCTTTCGGAGAGAAACCGGACCTAAAGTTCGAGTATAGGTGGCTTAAGAGTCGCTAAGACGGAGTTTCGACGCCGACACTTGCCGGACCGATTTCGGCCGGAATTGCCGCGTTTGCGTGCAAGATATTCACACGACGCCGAAACCTTTAAGTCTGTTCTGGCCTTACTCGTAGTTAGGAAGCGAGGCCGGAGTATTCTTTCTCCGCTCCGAGCCTCACCCATCCACCCCATCATGACGAGTACACGCATCCAGAGCTACGACGAACAGACCAGCGTAACTGAACCGGAGCGAACCGACGAGGCCGAGACCGAACGCGAGGACGAACAGGTATGCCCCGAGTGTGGCGGCGCGGTCACCGCCGACGAGGAACACGGCGAGACAGTCTGTAGCGAGTGCGGTCTCGTCGTCGAAGAGGACAACGTGGACCGCGGCCCGGAGTGGCGAGCGTTCGACTCCAGCGAGAAGGACGAGAAGTCCCGCGTCGGCGCGCCGACGACCAAGATGATGCACGACAAGGGTCTCTCGACCAACATCGGCTGGCAGAACAAGGACGCCTACGGCAACTCCCTCGGAAGCAAGCAGCGCCAGAAGATGCAGCGGCTTCGCAAGTGGAACGAGCGCTTCCGCACGCGTGACAGCAAGGAGCGCAACCTCAAGCAGGCGCTCGGCGAAATCGACCGGATGGCCTCCGCGCTCGGTCTCCCCGAGGACGTACGCGAGACGGCGTCGGTCATCTATCGGCGCGCGCTCGACGAGGACCTCCTTCCGGGCCGCTCCATCGAAGGCGTCGCCACCAGCGCGCTCTACGCCGCGGCCCGGCAGACCGGGACGCCCCGGTCCATCGACGAGGTGGCCAACGTCAGCCGAATCGACGAGATGGAGTTCAAGCGGACCTACCGCTACATCGTCCGCGAACTGAGCCTCCAGATTCAGCCCGCGGACCCCGAGCAGTACGTCGGCCGATTCGCCAGCGAACTCGGCATCTCCGACGAGGCGGAACGCCGCGCCCGCGAACTGCTCCGGACGGCCAAGCGACAGGGTCTCCACAGCGGCAAGTCGCCCGTGGGGCTGGCCGCCGCCGCGGTGTACGCCGGACCGCTCCTGACCAACGAGAAGGTCACGCAGGCCGAGGTCAGCGACGTGGCGCAGGTGAGCGAAGTGACGATTCGGAACCGCTACCACGAACTGCTCGAAGCCTCCGACGACGGCGTCGTCGCGGCCTAAGTCGGCCGTTTCTCGGCGTCGAATCGGCGACTAGCTTCCGCCACGCGGCCGGTCCGGTCGTTTAGACGAACTCGACGTTCTCGAACTGGAACCGGGTCCCGCCGCCGGTCCCGTCGGTGATTTCGACCGTCCACCCGTGGGCCTCGGCGATGCGCGCGACGATAGCCAGTCCGAGTCCCGTTCCGGATTCGGACGTAGTGTAGCCGGGGTCGAACACCGACTCGCGTTCGTCGTCCGGGATTCCCTGCCCGTCGTCCTCCACGTAGAAGCCGCGTCCGTCGAGTCGGCCGACCCTGACGGTCGTGACCCCGGCGTCCCTGTCCTCCGCGGTGAGCGCCGACCGACGGTCGGCCGGAGCGTCGTATTCCCCGGTATTTTCGGACGCTTCGGGGGACCCGTGTTCGACGGCATTTCTGAAGAGATTCTCGAAGACCCGTCGTAAACGGTCGGGGTCGGCCCGGATTCGACCGGCGTCGGCAGCGGTGAACTCGACCGCCTCGGACTCGACCATCCCCCAGCATTCCGTTGCGAGGTCGGCGAGAGAGACCGATTGGGTGTCCGAGACGGTTCGGCCCTCGCGGGCCAGCGTCAGCGTATCCTCGACGATGGACTCGATTCGGCCGAGCGCGTCGGCGACTACGCCAAGGTGTTCGCTATCGGACTCCTCACGGGCCAGCGACAGTCGCCCCTCGGCGACATTGAGCGGATTCCGCAGGTCGTGGGAGATGATGTCCGCGAACTCCTCGAATCGGTCGCGCTGTCGGGACAGTTCGGTCTCGCGCCACTCGCGTTCCAGTTCGTAACTGACCCAGTTGCCCATGAGTTCGACGAGCGTGATCTCCCAGTCCGAGAACGGGTCGCGCCGGGGTTCGTCGTTGTAGAAGCAGAACGTACCGTACACGTCTCCATCGACCAGTACCGGCGTCCCGACGTAACACTTGATGCCCTGCTCGGCGTAGCCCGCCCGGTCCGTGAGACCCGGCGCGTCCTCGGTGATGTCCGCCGCGACCAGCGTCTCCTCGGTGACGATTGCCCGTTCGCAATGGGTCTCGGCTAACGGTTGGGTGTCGCCCGGCCGGGCCTCTCCGTCGATGGGGTGAGCGAACTCGAAGACGTACTCGTCGTCCGTCACACGCGAGAGCGCGCCGTAGTCGGTGTCCAGCGCGTCGCTACCGATGGCCAACAGCGACTCGATTTTCTCCTCGAACGACGCCGACTTGTCCGCGATGACTCGGTAGACGCGCTGGAACACCTCGTCGCGTCGTCGCAGGTCGGCTTCGAGTCGCTTCCGCTCGCTGATATCTCGGAAGTAGACCGATAGTCCCGTCTCGGAGGGGTACACGTGAACGTCGAACCACGCGTCGAGCGGTTCGTAGCGCTCCTCGAAATTGACCGCCTTCTGGGCCGCCATCGCTTCGTGATACTTGTCGTAGAACCGCGTATCGACCGCTTCAGGGATGGTTTCCCAGATGGATTCGCCCTGGAGGTCATCGTTCGCCACCTCGGAAGCGGCCGCCGGACGGAGAATCCCTTCGGCGCGTTCGTTGACGTAGGTGAACCGCCACTCGTCGTCCAGCGCGAAGAAGGCGTCCGTCATCCTGTTGAGTATCTCTTCGTATTCTCTCATCCTGTGAAACTACTCGTTGTACCCCTTCTCATGTCCCACCCCTTTGTGGCTTTCGTGTAAATGTGTATTTTTCGTCACTTTTGTCGGCCGGGACGAGACCGGCGATACCTATTTTCCCGTTCCTGCCGTAGCTCCGTGCGGTGAGCTACCGATGTCCGGAAAGAAACTCCTGATGGTCGTCGGCGACTTCGGCGAGGACTACGAGATAATGGTACCGTTTCAGGCCCTGCAAGCGGTTGGTCACGAGGTAGACGCGGTCTGTCCCGAGAAGGAAGGCGGCGACACTGTCAAGACCGCCGTCCACGACTTCCGGGGCGACCAGACCTACGTCGAATCGCGCGGCCACGACTTCGAGTTGACCGCGACGATGAGCGAGGTGGACCCCGCAGAGTACGACGGACTGGTCCTCCCCGGCGGGCGCGCGCCGGAGTACCTCCGGACGTACGACGAGGTTCTAAAAGCGGTTCGACACTTCTTCGAGGAAGACAAACCGGTCGCGGCCATCTGTCACGCGGCCCAGATTCTCGCGGCCGCAGACGTTATCGCGGGCCGGACCTGCGCGGCTTACTCGGCGCTCGAATCCGACGTGGAGGGCGCGGGCGGCGACTACTACGACGGCGTGACGACCGACGGAAACCTCGTGACGGGCCGCGACTGGAGCGACCACGTCGAGTGGCTCTCGCAGTTCCTCGACCTGCTGGGAACCGAAATCAGCCACGGCGGGGCGATGGAGACCGAAGCGGCCGAAGACTGAGCCAGCAAGGGAACTACGCCCTCGGAATCAACGCCGAACTGACCCCGACCCACGCTGGCTCGTGACGAATCGGCACCAAGTTTCTCGGTGGTCAACGACGTAGTCGGCTCGGGGGGAGACCATGACAGTCGAAGACATCGCCAGAGACGACGTAGTAACGACCCGAGCGAACGCATCGATAGCCGACGTAGCGGTGACGATGCGCGAGGAGAACGTCGGAAGCGTGGTCGTGACCGAGGACGACCAACCGACGGGAATTGTCACCGACCGCGACGTGGCGCTCCAAGTTGTCGCCGACGACAAGAGCGACCTGACCGCGGCCGACGTGATGACAACCGACCCGGCGACGATACCCGGACGCGCGGGCGTGTTCGAGTTGACCGACGCCATGCGCTCGGCGGAAGTCCGGCGAATGCCGGTCGTAGACGACGACGGGAATCTCGCGGGCATCGTCGCTCTCGATGACCTGAATCGCCTGCTCGTCAACGAGTTGGACAACCTCGCGGACGTAATCGAAAGCGAGTCGCCGTCGTACTGACACGCTACCGCAAACGCGACATTTTTATCGGGTGATTGTCTCGCCAAGGGTATGGTGAGTCAGTCCGCACTACTCGATTCCCTCCACGGAATTTCCGCTCGTATCGACGGAGAGATGAGCGAGAAGGACGTGGAGAACGCGTTTCTCAACGAGGACTTCTATACGACGCTGGGGTACTCGGGTGCGGGCCACGATCTGCGGAGCGAGTGGAAGCTCCCGGACGACCGGCGACCCGACTACGTGACGCTGGATGACAACGAGTCGGTGACGGCGGTCTACGAGTTCAAAACCTCGGGGAGGAGTCTGACACCGCACGAAGACCAGCTTTTCCACTACGTAGATACGTTAAAAGCGGACTACGGTATCCTGACAAACGGGTCGGAGCTTCGACTGTACAAGCGCGAAGACCACGAACGACTGCTCTCCATTTCGCTTGAACAAGCGTCGAAGAGCGACGCCGCGAATCTCGTTTCGGCGCTCGAAAAGCCCGAGTGGGACATCACGGACCCGGCGAGCGTCGAGACGTATCTTGATACGCTCGATTCCGTGGAGCTGGACGGCGAACTCGGGCGTGAACACTTCTTCGATACGTTCCGCCTCGAACCAGACAGTCCGTTCGCCGACCTCGTGACCGCGATGGTCGATTTGCTCCGAGAACTCCGCGACGAGCAGGAGACGAAGTTCGTGAAGGGCGCGTACGACTTCTGGGAGGCGAGTTACGCCAGCGAACCCGACGACGTACCGCCATCGTGGGAGGAGTTCATCGACGGCGAGCAGTCGCTTCGGGACTTCATGTTCTGTCTGGAGAGCGGCCACGCGCTGTTGGCGCGGTTGCTGTTGGCCAAAGCGACCGAGGACCACGACTTCTTCCCCTCCGAGAAGGGGCTTCGACGGTACTTCGACGAACTCGGCGGCTTCAACGACGAAATCAGTCTCGACGCCTACCCGGTTGCGGCCAACGGGATGATAGAGGAGATGCGAAACCAGTTGGTCGAAAGCCTCTTCGAGGACGACATCTTCATTTGGTGGTCCGACGGGTACGCCGAACAGACCGCCAGCCAGCACGACAACCCGTACAGCCGATTCGAGGACGTTGCAAAGGAGGGAAGCGACGTTTCGAGAGTGAGTCAGGCGACCAGAGAGCGGTTCAGTCGTGCCGTCTCGGAGGTCATCTTCTCGGTGCTGAAGTTCGACTTCTCGCGCATCGATGGCGACCCGCTTGGTAATCTCTACCAGCGATACTTCGACCCCGAAACGCGAAAGGCGCTCGGCGAGTTCTACACGCCCCAACCGGTCATCGACTACATCATGGACGGTGTGGACTACGACGTCGGGGTCTCCGAAGAGCGCATTATCGACCCTTCCTGTGGGTCGGGAACGTTCCTCGTGGAAGCCGTCGAGCGGTACATCGCGGACGTGGAACGCTACCACGACGACCCCGACTGGGCGGACCACCTCACGGAACTCTGCACGCGGCCCCACGTCGTCGGACTGGACATCCACCCCTTCGCGGTCCTGATGGCCCAGATTCGATTCATGGTGACGATTCTACCCAAATATCGGGAGGCCAAGCGGGAACGCGACGACTTCACGATTCGGCGTCTGCCGATTTTCCGGACGGACACGCTCCGCAACGAGCGCGAACTGACGGGCATCAATCTGGGCGACGACGGGATGAAACAGATGACCCTCGACGCGACGACGGAAGACAACCAAGACGTGAAGATTCCGGTCCCGCTTCCCGTCGAAGTGGACGAAGACGAAGTGGCCGAGTCGGAGCGCGAAGGCGATTTCCTCGTCCAGCGCATCCGGATGCCGTTGTTCGATACGGTGCGAGTCAACGCCGAGATACGGAACTTCGGCGAATACTTCGCGGCGTTACAGGGCGTCCTCGACGTGGTGAAGTACCACATGCACGAGGAGATGTGGGAGTACCGCGGCGGACTCGCGGAGGGCATCGACCGCTACACCGACCGCGATTACGACGGCATCGAGGAGTTTTTCGAACCGTACGTGCAGGATATCCTCGACACGGTGGAGTACCTGCGCGTCGAACACGGCGACGGTCGCCTGTTCAAGATGTTCGAGGACACCGTGCTGTCGCTGGTCGTGAAAAACTACATGGAGTACGATTACGTGGTCGGAAATCCGCCGTACGTCAGAATCCAAAACCTCCCCGACGAGCAGAAAGCGATTCTCGACGAACTGTACGAGTCTACTACCGGCAACTACGACATCTACTGTCCGTTCTACGAGCGCGGACTCGACTGGTTGGCCGAAGACACGGGACGACTCGGGTTCATCACCCCGAACCAGTTCATGGTCACGGACTACGGCGAAGGGATTCGAAACGTGATGCGCCGGGAAGCGACCGTGCAGGAGGTCTACGATTTCCGCGACTCGGGTGTGTTCGCCGACGCGACGAACTACCCCGCAATCGTCATTCTGGAAGACGAGGACGACGAGACGGCCCGCGCCGACAACGATATTCGGTCCGTCCGCGTAAAGGCGAACGTCGAGGACGACACCGGGCGAGCGCTGGACGAGGAAATCGTCTCGGCCGTCCGCGACCACCGCGACGAACCGGGCTACAGCGACGACTACATCGACGTGTTCGACTTCCCGCAAGGCGAACTGGGAGACGGGTACTGGTCGCTGATGCCGCCCGAAGAGCTAGCGGTTTTCCGGAAGTTGGAGGAAAACAGCGACGATAGAATCGGTGAAATAACAGATTCAGTATTCGCTGGGACGCAAACAAGTGCAAATAAAGTCTATGTGGTAACACCGACGAATGCAGACCGAATTGAACCCAATGAAGGCGGTAATACTGTTCAAATCGTTCCTTCAGGTGAAAACAAGGAGTACGAAATTGAAACCGACTTGCTTCGACCTTGGCTAGATGGGAAAGATATCCAACGATGGCAAGCAGATTGGTCGGGACAACACGTAATTCTCCCATACAAAATCGAAAAGACCGACGATGGAAAGTTAGAATCTACACTACACTCAGAAGGGTATCTGCGTGAAAATCTTCCATTGACTTGGGATTACTTTGAAGAACATAAGGACAAGCTAGAAAGCCGTGAAAGTGGAAAGATGGAGGGACAGGAAGACTGGTACAGCTTCATTTATCCTAAAAGTCACGACCGATTTGAGCGACCGAAGACTATCGGTGCGCACATCTCAGAAAACGCCCGATTCATGATTGATGATACTGGTGTATGGTACTTTAAAACAGCTTATGGGCTTCAGCCACTACCTGAGATTGAAGACTTGACAGAGGTTATCGCGGCAGAATTGAATTCAAAAGCACTTGATTTTTATTTCAAGCATATCACAACTGTCAAAGCTGGGGGTTTCTACGAGTATCGCGCTCAATACCTCGAACAACTTCCTTGTATCACAGAAGATAAAAACGGTTATTTCGATACTATTCAAATTAGTGGAGACAAGATTGTAGAAACCATTGATTTAGACAACAAAACCCAACGCTTCCCCGAAGCCTACCTCGGCGACTACGACGGCCCGTTAGGCCACATCGACTACGAGTGGCAGACCCGGCGGTACCCGGTGGATGCCGACATTCAGCAACTCGCGGACGGCCGATTCGCCGTCACCGCCGGGCGCTCGGACGAAATCACCGACCCGCTCATCGACCGCGGCGACCGCGAGGAGAACAAGCGCCGCGCGAAGTACGTCCACGCCGCCGTTGACGGCCGGAACATGAAGAGCGGCGAGGAACAGACGATTCCGATTCCGACGACGAGCGAGGGCGTCGAGCAACTGCTCGGCACGCTGGAAGCCGACGAGCGGACCGTTGCGGAGACCGACATCGAGCAACTGGAGGCCGACATCGACCGCGCGGTCTACGACCTGTTCGACCTGACTGACGACGAGCGCGCGGTCATCGAGGAGTATCTGGAAGTGTTCTGACGCCGCGTTCGAGCATGCGTCGGTGGGGATGTTCACGACCGCCCGAACTCGCCGTTACGTATTTTCCGGCGTCCGTGGTAGCCCCGTGCATGAACTACGACGAGTTCATGGGACACGTTCAGAATCGACTCGAACTGCCCGACACCGGCCGAGCGGTCCGCGCGACGCGCGCGGTCCTCCAGTCGCTCGGCGAGCGTTTGCAGGCCGGAGAGGCCCAAGACCTCGCGGGACCGCTCCCGATGGAGGTCGATTACTACCTCGAATCGGCCGACTCGGGCCAGCGATTCGACTACGACGAGTTCGTCAGTCGGGTCGCCGACCGCGCGAATGCCGACCGCGCCGACGCCGCCTACTACGGGAAAGTTGTGGTCGGTCTCGTCAGCGAACGCGTCCCGGCGGGCGAAATCGAACAGGTCCGCGCCCAACTGCCCGCGGAGTTCGACGACCTGTTCGCCCTCGTGGACCCCGAGGAAGTCGAGGAGTAGGCGTCTCAGTCGGCGGCAACAATACCGTATCGCACGGCCGCCGATTCGACGGCCAGTCGGTTAAAGCGACAGCTCCAGCTCGGGCATCTGGACGAACGCGGTCTCGTACCCCTCGTGGCGCGCGACCTGCGGCGGGGCGTCGACGGTTAGAGTCAGCGAATCGCCCGACTCGACACTCTCGACGGCCGCGCCGTAGTGATAGCCCAGTTGGGGGTCCAGCGCGGCCCGGAGAATGTCGTCGTACACCGACGACCCGCCGCGGGTCAGCGTCGCGGACAGCGACATGAACGGCAGGGGGTAGCGGTTGTACGGCGTCCGGGACGAGACAGCCAGATACGACTGGCCATCGGGCACGAAGTGGGGCGACTCGTCGGGCGCGAACACCGCGAAGTCGGCGTCCCCGCTGGTCCCCGTGGCGAGGACGTTCGGTAGGTCGTCGCGCTCGGGAACCTGCGCGAGGGGCATCTTCATCTCCATCGGTTCGATAGCTCCCGCATCGCCCTTCTTGTCAGGGAGTTGTTTGAGCGAGAGGTCGCCCAACTTGCCGCGACGGTGTTCGAACTCTACCTCGATGGTCGTCCCCTCGCCGAACGCGCCCCGTAACTCGCCCATCCGGCGGGCCTGCATCGCGCTGACCGAGAGCCTCGCGGTGTAGGTCCCGTTGCCGTCGAGTCGCACGTTGTCGCCGAAGTGATAGCCCATATTCTGGGAGAGCATGGGCCAGAGCCGACGCGAATCGATTTCCTCGCCACCCTTCAGAATCGTCGCGCGAATCTCCGAGGTCGGCAGAACCGTCCCGGTCTCGGAGTCCCAGAGCGTCGCCATCAGGTGCGCGGTGGCGTCCTCGCCGACCTGCGCCAAGTTCAGGTCGGTGCCCGTTATCGTCCAGAAAGCGTGGGGGAGACTGTACATCAGACCGACCTTGTACCGACCGTCGCCGCCCATCCCGACCATCGTCATCCCGTCGATGTGCGAGGGGTAGTACACCTTCTCGGTGCGGTCCTCGACGGTCGTGAACCGGCTCTGGGCGGACGACTGAGTCTCGAAGGTCCCCATACACCCCGCGAGGCCAGCGAGTCCGAGCGGTCCGGCGGCCCGGAGAAGGTCGCGTCGTTGCATTGGCGGATGGTTGTGGCGTCGGAGAAATACGGGTTCTGGTTCGGGCTTCGAAACGGGGTGTCGGTGAACCTATCGGTCACAAATCATCACGGAACAGCGGCGACTCCTCGTCGCCACAGTCCGAGCGCCCGCAGACTCCGGCCTCGTCGCCCGCCCGCTCGACGCCCGCGCTGAGCGCGGACAGTTCCCAGACCGCTTCGTGGCCGGTCTCCCGGCGGTGGGTTTCGATGCGCTCGCGGGCCGCGCCGAGGTTGCCGAACGACTCGTCGAGGTCGCAGTCGGGACACGTCACCGTCGCGCGCTCGTCGGTCATCGTTTCGAAGGAATGGTCGCGGGTGGTAAAACTGCCTCGTTCGGACTATCTCCGACACCGAGATTCACTCGCGCCGAACGCCGTGACGAAGCACACCTACGCCCTCGACTTCGACTTCCACGTCGTCGCCGTCTTCGAGGGCCGCGACGCCCGCGGGCGTCCCGGTCGAGACCACGTCGCCCGGTTCGAGCGTGAGGTAGGTCGTAATCTCCTCGATGAGTTCCGGCACCGACCAGATGAACTCGTCGCGCGAAGACCGCTGGCGGGTCTCGCCGTTGACGCGCAACTCGACGCTCGCGTCGTCGGGCACCTCCTCGGGCGTGGCGAGGACGGGACCGAGCGGCGCGGAGTTGTCGAACGCCTTGCCCCGGACCCAGTTCTGCTCGCGGTCTTGGTCGTCGCGGTTCGACACGTCGTCCATGCAGGTGAATCCCGCGACGTACTTCATCGCCTCCTCGGCGGCGACGTTCCGGGCCTGCTCGCCCATCACGACCGCGAGTTCCGCCTCGTGGTCCACGCGCTCCTTCCCGGCGGGGAGACCCACGGTGTCGCCGTGGGCCGCGAGCGCGTTCGGGGGTTTGAGAAAGAGGAGCGGGCGCTCGGGCGGTTCCTTATCGCGCTCGGCGGCGTGGTCGGCGTAGTTCAGCCCTACGCAGACGATTTTCGAGGGGTCGCTCGGCGGGAGGAGTTCGACCGCGGACTCGTCGTAGATTCGGTCGGCGGCCTCGATGCCGTCGTCGGTCCACTCGCCCGTGCGGGTGGAACCCGCGGGGTCGCGGAATCGTACTTTTCGCATGTGAAGGGGTGTGTCTGGGGAGCGTAAAGAGGTTCAGGAATCCGCAACTGCGTGGGGTTCTTCGTGAACTGATACCGACGCCGCGAGAAGCGATGGGCAGTAGACGGTACCTCTCGGACTACCGAGACGCCGCCTGCGAGACTATTTCGACGTTCGTGAACTCGAAGCGCGCCCCGCCAGCGTCGCTCTCCGCGACCCGACACTGCCAGTCGTACGTGTCGGCGAGTCGCTTGACGAACGTGAGACCGAGACCGATGCCGGTCTCGTCGGTGGTGTACCCCGCCTCGAACACCTGTTCGCGCTCGGCCACGGGTATCCCCTCTCCGTCGTCGGCGACGTAGAATCCGTCCGGAAGGTCGCCGACGCTGACCGTAACCTCCGACCCGCCGTGTTCGACCGCGTTCGAAAACAGATTTTCGAGCAGGTGACGCAGGTGAATCGAGTCGGTCTCGACGGTTCGGTCGGTTTCGACCACGAGTTCCGCGTCGGCCGCACCCATCTCCGCCCACACCTCGGCGGCCGCGTCGGTCAGCGAGACCGGTTCCCAGTCGATGACAGACTTCGTCCCTCTCGCGGTGACGAGGATAACGTCGATTATCGCCTCGATGCGGTCGAGCGCGACTGCTACCTCCTCGGCGGCCGACTCGTCTCCCTCGGCGGCCTGTTCCTGATAGAGTTGGGCGATGTGTAGCGGGTTGCGGAGTTCGTGGGCGACCATACTGGCAAACGAGTCGAGGCGGTCGTTCTCGCGCTGGCGTTCGAGTTCCGTCCCGACCCACTTGCTCAGGAGATTGACGAAGGTGACTTGCCAGTCGGAGAAGTCCTCGACGCGCGCCTCCATGTCGTAAAAACAGAACGTGCCGTACACCTCCTCGCCGACGGACACCGGCGCGCCGAGATAGCACGAAATCCCCCACTCGGCGTTCCCCGACTTGTCGGCCAGTTCCGGCGCGTCCGACTCAACGTCGTTCAACACCAACGTCTGTTCGGTCGTGACTACGCGTTCGCAGTTCGTCGCTTCGAGCGGTATCGAGTCCCCCGGATGGAGGTCGGCGTCGTCCGGGGCGACGACCGCCTCGAAGACGTACGTCTCTCCCTGCACGCGAGAGAGGGTCGCGTAGTCGATTCCCAGCGTCTCTCGAACGACATCGAGGAGTGCGTCGAGTTGCTTGCGGAACGACATGTCGGAGTCCGCGATGATGTCGTAGGCGCGACGCAGAGCGCGTTCGCGTTCTTCGAGTTCGCCCTGATGGCCGACCCGCTGGGTGACCTCACGGAAGCAGACGGTGAGTCCCGTCTCGGAGGGGTACGCACGGACCTCGAACCGCGCGTTCAGCGGTTCAATATGCTCCTCGAAGGTCGTCGGCGTCTGGGTCGCCATCGCCCGTTCGAACTTCCGCTTGAACCGTGGCTGGACCGCGTCGGGGATCGCGTCCCAGACGATGGTGCCACGGAGGTCGCCCCCGTCGCGTTGAAAAAGGCGTTCAGCCCGTTCGTTGAGGTAGGTGAATCGCCACTCCTCGTCGAGGGCGTACACCGCGTCGGTGATTCGCCCGAAGACCTCCTCTAGGTCGGTGTCGAGAGGCGGCGGGTTTGGTCCTCGGTCGTCGCTCATTCAGTTCGCTATTGAGTTAGCTCATTGAAGACTCTTGATACTTGGAAAAGGCGTCGAAGTGACGCCGAACGGCGACGAGTCGGGAGATTACGCTCAGTTCTTCGGTTTCGGCGTCGGAAGCGACCGCTTCTCGCGCGGCGGGAGCAGGAAATTCCCCCGGCGAAGTACCTCCATGTACTGCAAGATGCCGTTGTTGTTCGTCTGGCCGACCGCCGACCGCTCGGCGAGGTCCTCGCCGTTCATCGCGTCGCGGGTGTCCACGAAGTCCGAGATGGTGCGCTGGAGCGAGACGAAGTGCAGGCCCGCCCGCCCGTCGTCCGTCGAGTCGAAGTCCCGGCGAATCATCAGTGGCGACCCGTCGTCGTCGCGCGCACGGGCCGACTTCTGGGAGTGGCCGACCATTCCCTTCGTCCGGGCGTGGTCCTCCGCGTGGGCGGGACAGCCCTTTTGTTCCATCTGCGCGGAGTCACCGAGGTTGTCGCCCGCGCCTTCCACGAGGTCCTCCTCGGCGTGGACCGGGCAGAACATCTTGCCGACGCGCTGGGAGCGACTGTCCTGCTCGTACCACTGTTCGAGATTCAGCCGAATCTTCGAAAGCTGGTGGGTCGTCCCGCCCGCAAACGGCCCGTCCCGAATCGTCACGCGGTCCTCGCTGGCCTGATTTTTCTGGAAGCCCGACTTAAAGCCCATGTAGAGGGGCGCGTCCTCGGAGACCGGGCCGGAGTCGGGAATCCCGTCCACGTCCTGATTCTCCGCGGGCAGGCCCTCGCCGATGAATCCCGTCCGGCGCTCGGCCCGCTCGAAGACCCCCGAGAGGTCCGCGTCCATCTCGACGCCGTTGGCCGTCGCCTGCTCGCCGAGCAAGGCCTGCTCGGCCGCCAGCACGACCTCGGCGTGGTCGCTGGCGAGGTGGACAACGGCGTCCTGTCGGTCGAGTTCGGGGTCCTCGAACGGCGCGAGCGCCCGCGGGTCCTGCAAATCGACCGACTCCGGGAGGTCGTCGTCGAACCGCTCGAAGTACGACGGCGAGTAGCCCACCGTGAACAGCAGGCCGTCGTTGCCCCGCTCGTAGGCGCGTTCGAGACTCCGGAACGCCGACTCCGCGGTCTCCCGGTCTTCGTCGCTCGGCGTCCCTTCGCCCGCGTAGTTCAACAGGAGGAGGACCCGATGGCGAGGCGCGACGACGTTCCCGTGGTCGTCCCGATTCAGGTACTCGTCCCACGCGTGCTGGCGCGAGGGGAGCGTCGAGAGGTCGTCCGGGCCGGTGGCCACGTCAAGGTCGTCGCCGCCGCGGCTCAGGCAGGCCGACAGCGCCGACGCGCCCCCGATTGCGACCGCGGCCTTGGCGAACTGCCGCCGGGAGATGCCGCGCTCGTCGCCCGGTCCACCGCTCCGTCCGGCGTCTCGCGCTCCCGATGTCCTCCCTCCGGATTCGCTTTCTCCGGGTTCGCTCGGTCCGGTATTCTCCATTGGCGAGTTCTTAGAACGCGACGCGAAAGGGGGTTCTGGTTCGGGCGTCGAAATGGGAGATTGGTTCCGCAGTCTCGGAGTTGTTCGAACCGACTTCATCGGAGAAATCCCCGCTCCGTTACCCAAACGTTCAATCCCATCGACCGTGTTCGTCCGATTAGGCCCACCGTGTCCGAGACAGAGAGCGAGGCAGTCGTCGAGGTGGAGTTTCGCGTCACCGACGACCGATACCCGCTGGTGGCGATTCCGGACCGACTCGACTGTCGAACGCGAGTCGAACAGATAGTTCCGCGGGGCGACGACACCTACGCCATCTTTCACTACTTCTCGGGCGCGACCGCGGAGGGCGTTCTTGGCGCCATCGAGGAGTACGACGGCATCGAGGCCCGAACGATGGACGACCGCGACGACGGCGGCGTGGTGGAAGTCCTCGTCTCCGAACCGGACGACCACTTCGTCGTGACGCTGACCGACGCGGGCGCGATTCCCCGCGAACTCCGGAGCGAAGGCGGCGAGGCCCGCATCGTCGCGGAGGTGCCGACCATCTACCGCGTCTCGACGATCATCGACCAGTTTCTCGACACCCATCCCTCCGCGGAGGTCGTCGCGCGCCGCCAGAAAAACCACGACGTGCCGGTGTTCACCCGCCGAGAGTTCGCGCAGGCCGTCGAAGAGCGATTGACCGACCGCCAGCGCGAAGTGCTGGAAGCGGCCTTCGTCGCGGGCTACTTCGACTGGCCGCGGGGCAAGTCCGGCGAAGAGGTCGCGGCCGAACTCGGCGTCACCAGCACGACGTTCTCACAGCACCTCCGGGCGGCCCAGGGCAAGATAGTCTCCATCCTCGTCGGCGAGTGGGGCGAGAGGTGAGTTACGGACCGCTGTTCGCGTGGGTCGTCTATTTAGGGTCCTTCTTCGACCAGTCCATCCACTAACTTCGTGAACCGGTCAACCATGCGCTCGGGGAGCGAGGGTGTGACCTCGCCGAGCAGTTCGGCAGTCGCCTCAGGGCGCGCTGGTTCGAGGTAGACGCGGTTCCCCTCGCGGCGTTTCGCCACGAGGTCGTCGCCGCTCAGGTTGTCGAGATGCCACTCGACCGTACTCCGGGCCACGCCGAGTTCGTCGGCGAGCGCGGCGGGCGTCGTCTCGCCCGCGTCGAGCAGGTGGACCAGCAGGTCGCGGGCGGTCTCGCGCCGGAACACGGCGAGCGCCGACCGCTCCCAGTCGTCGTAGCCCGGCGGGTAGATGTGGGTCCGCCCGCGAATCTCGTCGGTGACAACCGAATCGCCCTTGCGGAGGCGCTTGAGGTGGTACTGGACCTGTCCGGGCGCGAGGTCGAGGTCCCGGACGACCGCGTTGAAGTGGACGCCGGGGTTCGCCCGGACGTGGTCGGCGATGGTGCGGCGAGTCGCGTTCATCGGTCGTCGCCTCCATCTCGGTCGGGGTTCGGGGACCGCTCGCCGCCGTCGCTCCTGAGCGAGCGCGATTCCCCACTACGGTCCGCGAACTTGCGGACCCGCCGAGCGTCGTAGACGGCGGCGACGACCAGCGCGGCCATCGCCGCGTCGAGACCGTGTTCGAGCAGGTGGTGGGACCCCGGCGCGACCATTCCGGTGAGCGACAGCACCGCGACGCCGGTTCGGGCCAGCAGGGTCGCCAGCGCCAGCGTCACCAGCAGGTACGACCGCGAGCGCCGCCGGAGGAGCGCGGCCAGCGCGAGACCGACGAGGACTGCCGACCCGAGACCCGCCAGCGCGAGCAGGGCGACGAACCCGAGGTCGGGGGTCGCGCCGTGCCCCGCATCGAGAGGCGCCAGCGTCCCCGCCTTGCGAAGCATATCCGTCGTTTGGGCCGGTAGCGATTTACGAGTTCGGTTCGGCGACGACCGCGGAGAACGACTCGACGACAACCGAGTTGGAGGTTCCAGAGAGTGTTTCATCTCGTCGGCCGCGGACGCGACCCGGCCAGCGGTCGGCGCGTGAGCGAAACAACGGAAACGCCGGTGTCACGCGAGGCGCGGGTCCGGAGATTCGACCTCGGTACCACACCGCGGACACCGGTAGCGCGCGCCCTCCTCGGAGACGAACGTCCGAGTCAGGCCGACGTACCGGCAGTTCGGACACCGCCGAATCGGGAGGCGAATCACGTCGGGAGAACGCGACGGACCGGCAAAAATCGGTCGAGCGAGAGCGCGACGAACGTTGGGGTAGTGGTCTCCGCCCGGAAACTGGCAAAGTCGGCCGCTCGCGCCAACACTTATTTGCGAGAAAAGCGAAACCGATACCATATGCCCACAGTCGCAATTATCGGCGGCGGTCCCGCCGGACTCAGTGCCGGACTGTTCACCGCGAAGAACGACCTCGATACCGTCGTGTTCGACACCGACGAGACGTGGATGCACAAGGCCCACGTCTACAACTACCTCGGCATCGAGGAAGTCGGCGGCACCGAGTTCGTGGAGCAGGCCCGCGAGCAGGTCGAGAGCTTCGACGCCGACCTCCGCGTCGGCGAAGAAGTCACCGGCGTCGAGCGCGACGGCGAGGAGTTCGCTGTGACGACCGACGACGGCGAGTACGACGCCCAGTACGTCGTCTTCGCCACGGGAACCGACACCGAACTGGCCGAGCAGTTGGGATGCGAGACGACCGAGGGCGGACTAATCGACGTGGACCTCAACATGCGGACCAGCGTCGAGAACGCCTACGCCGTCGGGTCGATGATACGCGACCAGAAGTGGGAGGCCGTCATCTCGGCGGGCGACGGCGGCGCGGCCGCGCTCCAGATTATGAGCGAGGAAGCGGGCGAACCGGTCCACGACTTCGACGTGCCCGAGTGAACTGGACCGAGACCGTCGCGCTCGAAAAGCCGTCGTTTCTCGCTTCTGCAACCGTTCGAACTCGCGGAACGCATTTCAACCGAGTTACCCGTTGATAGGGAAGCATTCCGAAGAGACGGGACGAGGAAAATGGCAACGCAAAACTCGACGTTCGCGGAGACCACCGAACTCTGCGAGGAATGTGAAAAGTCAACGCCCCACGACGTGACCATCGAAATTCAGACCGAGAGCAAAAAGCAAAACAACACCGAGTTCTCGCGCGAACCGTACCGTGTCACCGAGTGCATGGAGTGTAACGAGATGACTGCCAAGCGGATGAACGACGCCTAATCGAGGGATTTCGGCGACTCGACGCCCGTACTGCCGCGAAAATCGGTCTCGTTTTCTCGTCACGAAGAAATCGACGCGAGGTATTTCTGTATATCGGAATAAAGTTTATTCGTTCCGCTCGAACGCCTCGGCGAGTTCCGAGCGCATGAACTCCCGGCGAACCTTCCGGGACCGTTCTTCGGTCAGGTAGTTCGAGAGGACGACGCGCGGGTCGCTGCTCCCCTGCTCGGCCGCGATATCCTCCAGTCCCTCCAGTACGGCTTCGAGAACCGACGTGTAGGTGTCGTACCAGTAGCGCCGACAGAGTTGCGGACTCGGGCGCTCGCCGTCGATTTTCTCGGGCAGGTCCGCGCGCTCGGCCAGCGTCCGGAACCACGACCAAATCGTCTCCCGAGTCGCGTGCGGGTCCGCGCCTTGCGACGAGGGGAAGAGATAGCCCGACCAGTCTTCGCGGTCGGCGAGCGCGTCCAGTTGGGCGTCGAGCGCGTCCAGTCCATAGACGAGGTTGACCTCGCCCGGTCCGTTCTTTCGCTCCGCGAACGTGACGTAGGGGGCCTCGGCCTCGCCCACGTCCCGGACGAACTGGGAGACGTGGAGGCTGGCGACCTCGTTCGCCCGGAGACCCCACGCCGCGAGCGCAACGACCAGTAGGCGCTCGCGCGGCGAGTCGGCGGCCTCGACGAGCGCGCGGACGTGAGCGTGCGAGAGCGGTGCCGGGTCGGAGGGGTCGGCCTGCCACTTGAACTCGTCGTAGAGACCGGTCGCGGGGTTGACCGCGGCGAGTCGGCGGCCGACGAGATGCTGGTACCACCCGTCCACGACGCTGCGGACGCGGGTCTTCGTCGCGGCGCTGTACTCCTGTTCGTTTATCCGGTCGAAAGCGGCGTAGCAGGCGTGAACGACCTCGTGGGTCGGCGTCTCGGAATCGCGGGCGACCGGCGAGAGGAGGTCGTCGGTGCCGTTAGCCTCGCGGTAGGCCTTGACGTAGAGGTTCAACCGCCTGCGCTTGGTCTCGATGCTCGACTCACGGAGCGAGTGGCGACGGCGACGCCGGTCGAGAAACGTCTCCAGCGCGTCGCGCGTCTCGTCGTGGTCGGTCGCCCAGTCGTACTCCTCGTCGTCGCCGAGTCCGAGGTCCTCGCGCCAGAACTCGCCGAACGAGCGGTCGTGATGGCGGCGAAGTGCCGCGAGGAACGCCCGGAGTCCCTCATCGCGGAACCACTGGTGGGTCGGCCGGTCGGTCTCGGGGTCCCGGCCCTCCGCGCGGAGTCGCGGCGC
Source organism: Halorussus pelagicus (assembly GCF_004087835.1). Taxonomy (NCBI): domain Archaea; kingdom Methanobacteriati; phylum Methanobacteriota; class Halobacteria; order Halobacteriales; family Haladaptataceae; genus Halorussus; species Halorussus pelagicus. The sequence continues at coordinate 61,252 of NZ_CP035120.1, read as the reverse complement.
GACGATGTCCCAGTAGAGGTCCCGAAAGTCGGCGAGCGAGCAGGTCGGCCAGCGCACGTCCGCGAACGGATCGGACGACGATTCCGTCACGATTTACCCCGCCTGATCGTACCTTCAGTGGTGAGTCGAGCGTTGCGGGAAAACGGAGAGAGAAGCCCCCGCGACGAGTTGAACGCCGATTTTGAGACGGCCATAGTTCTCCGTCTCGGAGGTTCTATGTTATTACTTATGATTCTGTGGGGATAACGGTCCGCTGTGGACTGTTAGGCCCACGGAAAATTGGGCGGTATTGGAGCGATAATTTGTAAACTCTATGTCGCTATATAGAATCTGAATCGTCGATTATCGCAACGTCAAAACGATAACTTTGATACGGCCATTTATTCATGCAAACCTGTTCAAATGCAATCCTTCACGTTTTGATGCAGGAATCAGACAAGATTCTGCTTGAAATGCGAATTCATTCCACTTAGAACAAAATAACAGAATACTATCTGAGAATTTCATCTTTTAATTTATATTTTCTACCGCCACAAAGTATATAATATGTTAATTAGTTATCATCAATGCAGATGAAAGAGAATAATACGATCTCGAATGTAACACGAAGAAAAGCGATGGAAAAAGTTGCTGCTACTGGGTTCTCTATTGCTGGATTCTCAGCGATAGGGGGAGCATCTACCGAGAGGAGAAACACCATTGGAACTAGAGCCGATACGAGTCCAGAGTGGCAAGATAGCTCTATTGACGACGTTACAGTGTGCGGCCCTGACCGCTGCGCATATGGTGAACACACATATATCGCACACACAATGACGGTCCAATATTACGGTACCGTACCACGCGAAGACCCCAACGGTGACTTTAAATATGGTCACGTCTACCGGGTCGCTGGACGTGGCAAGTCGGGCGGATACAATACGAATCAGAATGAAACCAAAGAGGACGCAGGAAATTCACCACACTTGACTGGTCATGCAATAAATATTAAAAACTTCGGTGAGGAAGTATGGACCCCCGACAGTGACCAAAGTCAGGGCAAACTCGGTGCCAAACCAGCCGAGCAAAATAATTCAATGGATAAGACGGAGCGTGCTGAGAACATCCTTGAGACGCTCGTCGGTGCTGCCCCTGGTATCGGGACAGTCAAGGATGCTGACCAACTTGCAAAAAATCTCTGGGTTGACGACAGCACGACGGTAAACCGCGACTTTGAGTGGCAACTTGATTCCATTGCGGGAATTAACTATGAAGTGACCAGTGGAACAAGTCATCACGTTGAATTCGAGGTCCGGGTCGAACCGGGAGTAGACATCGATGGACAGGCAGTTTCGATCTCATTCCTTGGTGATAAACTCGCCGCTGAGAGCCCGACAGGTACGCTCTTTAATCTGCAAGCGACAACACCCGATAAATCTGCAAGTTCCCTACAGGAAGCAAACGATGCGGGCCTAAACGCCCAGTCGATGACGGCAACGCAATCGATAGACGATTCACCGATTAACCTCGGCTCAGGACCCGCAGACTTCCGCATCATTCCAGACTCATACGACCACTCTGCTGAACCGTTCCACGAATAAGAAGCCACCTTTCTTGTGCTACTTTTCTGACCCGTCAGACGCTTTGTGCCAGCCTTCTATTTCGCCATCTTCAGTAATGCGAATTTCATATTTATACTGGCCTGAGACGCCATCATCATTTAGATGGAGCGTAGACCACTGTTCATTCCCGTCTAAACGAACCTTTGCTGTGAATGCTTCTGTTTGTGATTTCCAAGTAGGTTTAACAGCAGTTACATGCCCTGATTTGCTATTACTGATGGTTTGGGCACGGAGTTCATACTTTTTATTAACAATTCTTTCGTTTTCGTGAAATAGTTGAAGAATAAGTGTATGCTTCTTACTATCGATGTTCCGAAGTGTTATTCCAACCAACTTCCCAGTTGGTGAAGATTGTTGTAACGAGCTGAGACACCCGTTCGTTATACTTAGCATGCCTGTCGTTCCTGCGAGCAATACATCTCGTCTGGAGAGCATGGCCATTACACTATTTATTAGTTATGGAGTAGTAAGAAAATATCGGCTTTAATGAGAGAGAATATATTTCAACAAAAGAAAACTTTGAACAAAATTTTGATTTCTAGAACCATTTAAGCGATGAGGAAGTGATTGGACCCATCCTCGGTAAGAAGTCGAGATCGGTTCGGAGAAAAGAGGTTAGCTCGGCGTCAATTCGACGACTCAGACCAGCGTCTCCGGTCGGTCACCGAGGTAATCGAAGACGGCCCCAAGCGTGAACCCGTACGCGAAGTGGCCGCCGAGCGTAAACAAGAGGTACAGCGCCAGCGCGAGTCCGGTGTACTCCGAGTAGAACGCGGGGGCGAACCCGGTCCACAGCACGAACCCGAACGGGAGACCCTTCAGCGCGAACCTGTCGCCCGGCAGGTACGAACCGATGGACGCGAACAGGAGCGGCCACATCACCATTCCGCCGAGGAGAAACAGGACGTAGCCGACGGCCGCGGGGTTCGACTCGAACAGCGCGCTCAGACCGGTAAGTTCGGCCAGCGTGGCGAACTCGTTGATGTCGAAGACGCCGAGCGACGCCGCGATGAGCAGGCCCACGGTCAGCGACCCCGTACCCACCAACCCACCGACCGCACCGATGAGTCCGTCGGTAACGATACCCCATAGGTTGTCGAAGTCGGGTTCCGCACCCTCGGTTACGTCGTCGGGTAGCTCCGTCGTGTATTCTGATTCGTCCCCACTCATGATAAGCGGTACCACCCCACAGTGCAAAAGCGTTCCCGTTATATCACGAAAATTTGTGGGAAACCGATAAGTACACGAACGATGTTATCATACATCATGAACCCGTCGGTCGGAGAGCTACCCCTCGCCGTCGGAGCGTTCGGGCCGCTCCAGTCGGGACTCGTACCGAAGGGAACGCGGGTCGAGGTGTTTCGCCAGATATTCACGGTGTTTCTGGTGTTGGGAACGCTCGTGGGCGTCGTCGTCGTCGGCTACATGGTGTACAACGCCTACAAGAACCGGGATGGCGGCGGACGAGCGGTCAACGACGAAGCGACGATGGTGGGCGAACTTCCTTCCGGCGGTGGCGGCGGGCGGAAACTGTTCGTCTCGTTCGGACTGAGTACGATTATCGTGATTTCGCTCATCGCGTGGACCTACGGGACGCTGCTGTACGTCGAGGACAACCCGCCCGGCGAGAGCGACGAGGAGATGGAAATCGAAGTCGTCGGGTTCCGGTTCGGGTGGGAGTTCATCTATCCGAACGGGCACACGTCCAGCACCTTGCGAGTGCCGGAGGGCGAGACGGTTCACCTCCGCGCGACTTCCGAGGACGTGTTCCACACGTTCGGCGTCCCCGAGTTACGGGTGAAAACCGACGCCATTCCGGGCCAGACCACGGAGACGTGGTTCGTCGCCAACGAGACGGGGACCTACGAGGCCAGATGCTTCGAACTCTGTGGCGCGGGTCACTCCTACATGACCGCCGAAATCGTCGTGATGGACTCCGCCGAGTACCGGTCGTGGTACGAGAACGTGTCGAGTCCCGAGAGCGCGTCGAGTCCGAATAGCTCTGCGCTCGTCGCGCCCACAGGCGCGACGAGCGCACCCGCGAGCGTGGCCGGAGAAGATTCACCGCGCGCTCCGTGGAATGTCCCGCAGAGCGCCCGAGAGGTGGTCGCATGAGCGACGACGCGGATCCGACGACTGACGGCGGGTACGCCGACGCGACCCACGGGACCGACCGCCATCACGACCTGCCCGACCCCGCGAGCGTCAAGCGATGGCTTGTCACGACCAACCACAAGGACGTGGGTATCCTCTACACCGTCACAGCGCTTTTTTTCCTCGTGTTCGGCGGCGTGCTGGCGCTGTTGATGCGCCTTCAGCTCTGGACGCCGGGAGTGAGCCTCCTCGAACCGCTCCAGTACAATCAGGCCGTCTCGGCTCACGGTTTACTGATGGTGTTCTGGTTCCTCTCGCCGTTCGCGTTCGGGTTCGCCAACTACGTCGTCCCGCTCCAAATCGGCGCGAAGGACCTCGCCTTCCCGCGGTTGAACGCGCTGTCCTACTGGCTCTATCTCTTCTCGGGAGTGCTGTTCGGCGTCTCCTTTTTCCAAGGGGGAACCTTCTCGGGCGGGTGGACGATGTACGCACCGCTGAATCTGCCGGTTTACACGCCCAACATCGGCGCGAGTACCGCGGTACTGGCGCTGGTGATGTTCACGGCGTCGGTGACAGTCGGGTCGGTGAACTTCCTGACGACGATACACCGGATGCGCGCCGAGAGGTTGACGCTCCGCCGGATGCCCCTGTTTACGTGGACGATTCTGCTGACGACGTGGATGATGCTGTTCGCGTTTGCCGCGCTGTTGGCGGCGCTGATGATTCTCTCGGCCGACCGCCTGCTCGGGACGACCTACTTCGCGGCCACGGGACACGCAGGGTCGTTGCTCTGGGCGCACCTGTTCTGGTTCTTCGGCCACCCCGAGGTGTACATCGTCTTCTTCCCGGCGCTCGGCGTGATGGCCGAGTGCTTCCAGACGTTCACGGGCAAGCGCCTCGTCGGGCGCAAGTGGTTCATCGCGGCGATGGTACTGGTCGCGCTCCAGAGCTTCCTCGTCTGGATGCACCACATGTTCCTGACGAGCATCAACCTCCATATTAAGACGCTGTTCATGGCGACGACCATCGGCATCTCGCTCCCCTTCGACCTGATGGTGTTCGCGCTCATCTACACGCTCGTCAAGGGGAAGGTGCGATTTACGACGCCGTTCCTGTTCTCGTTCGGCGCACTCGTGCTGTTCATCCTCGGGGGAATCACGGGCGTCTTCCTCGGCGCGGTCGTCCTCGACTACGAGTTCCGGGGCACCTACTGGGTCGTCGCGCACTTCCACTACGTGATGGTCGGCGGCGTCACCGCGCTGGTGGGCGGTCTCTACTACTGGTACCCGAAGATGACGGGGAAGATGTACGACGAGTTCTTAGGGAAGGTCCACTTTGCGCTGTACTTCGTCGGGTTCAATCTGCTCTACTTCCCGATGTTCGTGGCCTGGGAGACGCCGCGGCGTGACTTCGTCTACCCCGAGGCGTTCGTCGGGTGGCACCAACTCGCCACCGTCGGGGGATTCCTGTTGGGCGCGTCGTTCCTCGTGATGTTCTACAACCTGAGCCGAAGCCTCTGGACCGGCGAGGAGGCCCCAGACAACCCGTGGCGGTACTCGACGACGACCGAGTGGGCGATTCCCTCGCCGCCGCCCCTCGAAAACTTCCCCGGCAGGCCGTCGTTCTCCAGCGGGTCGCTGGAGTTCCGACGACCGGGCCGGGCCGCGGACGGCCGCGAACTCGAAGCGGACGGTGGGAGAGGTGGCGGTGACAGTAGCGGTGGCGGCGGCGCGCTAGAAATCGCCGACCACGACGAGAGCCACGCGAGCGTCTGGCCGTTCGCAGTCGGCGTCGCGTCGTTCGCTCTCCTGCTGGGCCTGTCGGGTCTCCGGCAGGGAAGCTACCCGGCGGGACTCGAAGGTGGGTTCTACGTCGCGCTCACCGCGAGCGGCCTGCTCGGCGGCCTCTGGGCGCTGGTCCGGATGGGCCGCCAGCGGTTCCACGGGCCGACCGGACCGTTCGGCGAGAGTTGGCCCTTCGAGGCGGTGGAGAACACGAAACTCGGGATGTGGATATTCCTCGCCAGCGACGTGGTGCTGTTCGGCGCGTTCGTCGGCTCCTACGCCTTCATCCGCGTCGCGGAAGGGTGGACCGACTGGCACCACCTGATTCCGGCCGCCCACGTCCCCCTGCCGGGACTCATCAACACCTACCTCCTGCTCACGAGCAGTTTCACCGTCGTCCTCGCGCTCGTAGCGGCCGAGAGGGGCAGTCGATTGGGACTCGTCGGGTCGCTGGTGACAACGTTCGTCCTCGGTATCGCGTTCCTCGCCAACAAGGCCCAAGAATGGCTCCACCTGTTCCACGTCCACACCGAGGCGTTCCCCGAGGGGTGGGAAATCGGCACGAACGTCGCCTCCTCGACGTTCTACCTGACGACCGGCCTGCACGCGCTCCACGTCATCGCCGGACTGGTAGTGACGCTGTACCTCGTCGTGCGCGCGTGGAACGGGGCGTATCTCGACGGCGACGACGAAGCGGTCGAATACTTCGGTCTCTACTGGCACTTCGTGGACATCGTGTGGCTGTTCCTGTTCCCGCTGTTCTACATTCTGTGACACGAACGGAATAATCAACAATCCGAACATCAACCCATGACCCGAACGAAACTCTACACCGCGATTTACGTCGTGCTGTTCGCGTTCGCCACCGTGCAGGTTCTCGTCGAGCAGTCCGGCGAACTACCCTACTGGACCGCGTTCTGGGTAATCATCGCCCTGTCGTTCGTGAAGGCACTGTTGGTCGCGTGGTACTACCAGCACCTCAAGTGGGAACCGCGCTCGGTAGCGTTCACGATGTTCGTCGGCCTGCTCGCGGCGCTCGCGCTGACGATGGCGGCCGCGTACTCGATACTGTGAGTGCGCTCGAAGCGTTCCGCCAGCGACTCACCCCGGAACCTGTACCATCGACACCGCGAGATACGTAAGGAAGAAGAACGCGTACACCGCCACGAGACCGGCGACGACCTTCAGGTGGTAGACGAACAGGGCCTCGCGCTCGGCCTCGCGGGCCTCGTCGTACGCCTCGCGCTGGTCGTCGGTGCAGTCCCGCCCGTGAAAGTCGCCGACGTGGAGCGCGCGCAGGCGCTCGGTCCGGAACGGGCGCTGGCAGTGGGGACACCGAGCGGGCGTCTCGCCGTCGGGGACGCGCACGTCGGCGTCGAGGACGGACCGGGGCATCGCTCACCCCCCGAGGACGAGTTTTGCCGCGACGCCCGCGACGAACAACGACCCGAACAGCCACGCGCTCAGGAGCGCGGCCCGCGCACTCCGGAGACCACGGAAACGCGCGGAACTGTACGTCCCCCAGAGGAGGAAGCCGACCACGAGCGCGGCGAAGACGACGACGAGCGCGACCCAGTCAATCGCCGCGGCGAACGCCGCGTCGCTGACCAGCAGGACCGCACCGCCTCCGGCGACCAGCGCCAGCAGGAAGAACCCCGCCGCCCACGCGCCCACGGAGTCGCCGGAGTCCGTCGAGCGCGTGCGACCGCGCCCGCCCTCGGCGGGCGCGGGGTCGTAGCGCCGCCAGTCCGCCAATCGAGCGACGAGCGCCCAGACCGCGAGCAGGAGCGCCCCGGTTACGAGCGCGCTCGCCAGATACGCTGTTTCGGCCATGTTCGAACACTCACGATAGATTGTTAGAGAGTATCAAGCATAAGTATTGGCGGTGGTTCGGAGCGACGGCAACGGCCGTACGGGAGAAAGATTCACGTTCTATTCGGCAGAAAAATATTTCCCGGTAGCAGTTTTATTCTGCCTTGTAGCATGTCGGAAATTAAAAGAGCGAATCGTCGAAGCGTGCTGAAAGCGATGGGCGTTGCCGGTGCCGTCGGCGTCGTCGGTTCGACCGGTGCGACGGCCGCCGGTCCCACCGCAGTCATCGACATCGACCCGCTTCCGGCCGAAACAGGCGAGACGGTTACGTTCGATGGGAGTCGTTCAAGCGGGGACATCGACTCCTACGAGTGGTACTACCGCAACTGGCAGTACTCGTCCGACTGGCTCAGCAGTCCCTCGGCCACCGGCCAGACCGCCAGCGAAGCGTTCGGCGACGCGCCGTGGGGTATCAAGTTGGTCGTCACCGACAGCAACGGAAACACCGACAGCGCGGTCAAGAACATCCTCGTGCGACCCGAAGGCTCGGTCACGCCGGTCGCAAAGATAGAGAAACCGCCGGCCGACGCGGAAGTTCACGCCTTCAGCGGCCGGGATTCGTACGCGCCCCGCGGGACAATCCAGAGCTACGAGTGGTACTACCGCAACTGGGACTACAGCGATAGCTTCCTCGACAGTCCCTCCGCCACCGGCCCGGACTTCAACGAACGGTTCGGTTCGGGGTCCCACTGGAAGGTCAAACTGGTCGTCACCAACGAGAACGGCCGGACCGGCGAGCGGATAGTGGACTTCTACCCGTAGCGCGGCCGCTACGGGTTCCCCCTCTCGCGGTCCAGCGGGCGGCTCTCCCGATTCGACGACGCCGATTTTCGTGAGTCGTGGTAACATAGTTCAGTCAGTTTTAATAGATAACCGATAATAGCAAGCATTACTTCGGCCGCCCAGACGACTGGGCGCGCGAGGTGATTCACCCATGGTCTGTCCACCACTCCGGGCACGCACTTTCGGTAGCGACGCCGAAAGCGCACGCTCCGGAACCCCGGCGTCCGACCGCTCCGCCGGGGCGATTCCGGCGATGCGCAAGCACGCCGGTTGGGTGGGCGACGTGGGCGAGCGCAGTTATCGCCTCGAACGGACCACCCCGACCGCGTAAGGCGTTCCGGACGCGACTCCCGAGCAATCGGCCGGGGGTCGCGCCGACCGAAACGCCGGGTCGGCTCGCTTCCTCTCGACTCTCCAACTCGGAAGCGAGCGGCGTGCGTCGGGAGCGTGGTCCGTTCGGCCACGCCTTTCTCCGACGCATCGGCCCGGTAGTTCGGCGTCCCTGCGTCGTCGGCGCCCCACCCAGAGAGACATCTCCGCGCGTAGCCGCGCGTCTCGGGCGAGGTCGGTCTCGTCCGGAACGCACCGGCCGAAACGCGACGCTCACCGCGACCGCACAGCAGACGACCACATCCATCACGACTACACGACAATGAACGCACTCGTCATCGACGCGACAGCAGACCTCGAAGTTCACGTCCCGCGAGGCGGCGACGGCACGCTTCAGGACGGCATCGTAACCGTCCTCGACCGCAGCACCGCGGTTGACCGCACCGAAGTCCTCGACGTTTCGGGCGTCACGCCGACGCTCAACGACCTCCGCGTGGATGCCTCGGTTCGCCTCCAAGTCCACATCGAGGGAGCCGTGGACGACGAACGCGACGCCGTCCGCGAGGCGGTCGCCGACGAGTTCGGCGTCCGCGCAGTCTCGGCAGTCGAGACCGACCGCTCGGCGTAGCGCGGAGTCGAACGGCCGCCTGTTCGACGCGAGGAACTGCACTCCGACCGACACTCACCGAACGCGAACCGATGCGACACACGAACGACACCACGAAACTGCCGACGAGAACGACCTTCCGGACCACAGCGACGCGAACCCGCGACGCCGCGAGCGAGTACGCTACCCACGCGGTCGTCGCGGGTGCGGCGATAGCGACCTTCGCCGCGAGCGCGACGGCGGCCGCCGTCGCGCTCGCGGTCCTTCTCGGGAGCCTGCCCGCGAACCCCTTCGCCCTGCTTGCGGCCACCGCGGCGGTCGTCGCCGCGGCCCGCGCGGTCCCCCTGCTGGCGCTGTTCGCGGCCCGCCGGACCGTGCGGGCGCTCGACCGCCGGGCGTGACCTTCTCCCGTTTCACTGCGCGCGACGGTTAGCCGGTGGTGACCCTGACGAAGGCCCTCCTTACGCCCGACTAAGGCGGTCCATAACAATGCAAACGTGGTTCCGAAGACCAGATAGCATGGACCTGCTAAAAGACATCACGAGCGAACTGCGAGGCGGCGACAAGACGGGAAACGACGAAAGCACGACCGACCACGAGGACAGCGAGCGCACGGGCGAGGACAACCCGAAACGCCCCGAGGACGCCGCGGCCGACGCGAAACCGGGAGAGCAATCGACCCCCGCGGCGGCCGACTCCGAGTCCGGCGAGCGTGACGAACATCTCTGCTCGTTCTGCGAGACGGAGTTCGACGCCGGTCGGAGCGTCTGTCCCGAGTGCGACGCCGAAATCGTTCTCCGAGGAGCGCGATAGCGTCAGTCACCGAAAGCGCGGAAATACGGGGTTACAACGTTTCTCAGGCAGAACGTATCGCACAACGTAGATACACTTTTACACCGGGCGATGTAGTCCGTCGGTCCAATGAATCGCCGGAGGTTCCTTCGAGCCAGTTCGTTAGCGGGCGTCGCAGGTCTCGCGGGCTGTACCGCTCCGACCGACTCACAGCGACAGCAAAGCGGCGACGCGACCTCTCCGCGACCTGAGAACGCCGGGAACGCCCCCGCGGAGCGCGCCCAGGTCACCGCCGAACCGGTGGACGTTCGCGGTGCGCTCTACGTCCCCTCGCGGTCGTGGAACACGTTCCAGATGTGGCACGACTACGACGAGAGCGTCATCGAGCGCGATCTGGGCTACGCCGAGCGAGTGAATATCAACGCCATCCGGACGTGGGTCAACTTCGAGCAGTGGGTCGAGGACGCCGACAAACTGGAACGGTCCATCGACCACTTCCTGTCGGCGGCCGACGACCGCGGGATAGAGGTGCTGTTCGGGCTGTTCGAGAGCGTCGGGAAGGAACCGACCGAGAAGAACCTCCACGCGACCGACCCGCTGACCGCGCCGCCAACCCAATCGCCGTCAAGCGAGGTCGTCCAGCGCGAGTCGGCGTGGGACGAACCCCGAGAGTACGTCCGGTGGTTCATGGACCGGTGGAGGGACGACGACCGCCTGCTGGCCATCGAGGTGATGAACGAACCGGGGTGGCTCCCCACGATGAAGAACTTCTCCGAGGGGATGTTCGAGACGATGGCGAAGAACCGCGGGTCGGTCCCGCTGACGGTCGGTTCGACCAGTCTCGCCAACAACGCCGACTACGTGGACTGGGGGTCAGACGTGTTGCAGTTCCACTACAACTTCCCGAGCGACGCCGACGTGTACCACGACCTGCTCCCGCAGGCGAACAGGCTCTCGGAAGACCTCGACATGCCGGTGTATCTGTCCGAGTGGCAGCGCATCGCCAACTTCGGGTGGGGAAGCAACGAGACGGTCGAACAGTGGCAACCCGACTACGCCTCCATCGCGCCGACCATCCACCAGCACGGCGTCGGCAACTTCTTCTGGTCGCTGATGGTGAAACCGGCGTACGTCCGGTACATGCGCAAGCGCGGCATCATCAACGGTCTGTTCCACGAGGACGGCACGGTCTGGAACGAGGCCGACGCCAAGGCCATCAAGGCGATGTCGGGCGACCCCGAGTTGGACGTAGAGCAACGCCGCGAGTGGCCCGACTGGGCGAGGAAAGTGAAACGGCACGCCCACGGGAGATAGGTATCAGTACAACTCGCCGCCGAGCGGCACGTCCTCGTCAGGACCGACGAGGACGGGATGGCCCTCCTCGTCGGGGACGCCGACCGTGAGAACTTCCGATTTGTACCCCGCGATTCGGACGGACCCGAGATTCGTCGCGCAGAGGACCTGCCGACCCACGAGGTCCGCGGGGTCGTAGTTGTATCCGGTCTGTGCGACGGATTGGACCTCCTCGTCGCCGAGGTCGATTTTCAACTTGGCCATCTCGGGCTTGTTCGTCTCGGGGAACGCCTCGGCGTCGAGGACTTCGCCGACGCGGAACGTCGTCTCGAACAGGTCTTCGGGCATGAGGCGTGATAGAATGGCGCATGACTTAAACGTCGAGTGTCGGGGAAATTACGTTTGGTTTTGCCGAGACGAGATTGGAGGTGGGTAACGCCGACTTGGACCAAAAGTGAAGAGAGGCGCTAGCTACTGCCGACGCCAATCAAACAGCACCGCTCCGCACCGCGACCGCGGACCTCACGCCTCCCCAACCGCCTGCGTTGCTCGCTACGCTGCGCTACTCGTCCCTCGCGCGGTTGGCGCGTCGCCGTCGGCGACGCGCCAGCGCGCGCCGGGGAGAATCCCGAATTTTCGTGTGTCCGTCGAAAACCCCACTCTCACCCCGGAACGCTGTTGTTCTGGCTTCCCCGAGCGACCACGAATGCCCGGCCGTTCCCACGAAGGTCGTTCCCCCGGAGGCGGTTGTCGTCGGAGGCCAGAAGCGAGACGCCCCGGCGATTGTCCGCGATTCGGTTCCCGACGACGGTGTTCCGGTCGCTCTCGATGAGCAGGACGCCGTCGCGGTTCCCCGCCACGGTGTTGCCTCGGAGGCGGTTCCGGTCGCTGTTCCGGAGACGGAACCCGACCGCGCTGTCCACGGCGCGGTTCCCCCGGAGGGTGTTGTTCGCCGCGCCGTCGGCAAGAAAGACGCCGTAGAATCGGTTCGTGAGTCGGAGGTCCGCGACGCGGGTGTCCTCGGCGGCCGAGAGCCAGACCCCCGCGATTCGGTTTCCGGTCGCGCTCCCGCCGACGATTCGATTTCCGTCCGCGCCGACCGCGACAACGCCGTACTCGTTGCCCCGCGCGGTCGCGTTCTCGACGCGGTTCCCCGAGGAGTCGGTCCCGAGGTGGACCCCGAATAGCGCGTTTCCTGCGGCCGTAACGTTCCGCACTCGGTTCCCATCGCTATCGTCCAACAGCGAGACGCCGTGGACCGCGTTGTCGCTCGCACGCAGGTCGATGAGTCGGTGCTCGCTCGCGCGTAGGAGTCTCACCCCGACCCGACTCTGCGTCGCGGTTACGTCCGCGAGGACGCCCCGGTCGGTCTCGGTCAGGCGCACCGCGTCGTCCCAGTCGCTGACGGTCAGGTTTCGGACCGTGACGTTCGAGACGCCCCGGCCCCACGCGCCGACGGTCACCCCTGCCGTGCCGAAGGCTCCGCGGCCGTCCACGATATGGCCGCGACCGGCCAGTTCCACGTCGCTCGCCCGAATCCTGAGACACTGCCCGGCCGAGGCGTTGCGGATGTTGCCGGTGAGCGCGTAGCGGCCCGGTTCGTCGATGGTCGTGCAGGAGTCGATAATGGCGAGGTCGGACTGGTCAGCGTCGGCGCTAGTCGAGACAGTCGCCGCAGACGCGAGCGGTGCGAGCAGAATCAGGAGCGAGAGGGCAACGATGACGAGCGCACGGCGCATGGCGGCGCTTCGACCGCGACCCACCTCGTTTTTCGGCCGTTTCGCGTCGGTAATCCGGATTACGGCGCGGGCTACGGTCGTCGGTCCTCGACGGCGTCCGCGCCCTGCTCGGTGACGCGGACGCCCTTCGCCGAGAGGTGTTGCATCCGGCGACGCGCGAAGTCCTCCTCGGTCGTCCCCCGCGTGGCGAGGACGTACATCCGGGAGTTCCCGGTCGGGCGCATCGTCCGGCCTGCCCGCTGTGCGCCCTGTCGCCGGGACCCGCCGAGACCGGACGCGACGATGGCCAACTCGGCGTCGGGCAGGTCGATACCCTCGTCGCCGACGCGCGAGACTATCAAGGCATCGCGCTCGCCCGACTTGAACTGCTGGAGCAACTGCTCGCGGCGCGCGTGGCGCATCTCCCCCGAGATGAAGGGGACGTTCAGCGCCTCGGCCAACTCCTCGCCTTGGTCGAGATACTCCACGAAGACGAGGGTCTTCGCGTGGGGGTGTTCGGCCCGCAGGTGGCGAATCTCGGCCACCTTCGCGGGGTTGCTCGCGGCTATCTGGCGCTTCTCGTGGCCCTCGGCGCTCCCGTACTCGTGGCGGTAAGTCTCGTCGTCCCACGGGACATATCGAATCTGTACCTCCGGTTCTTGGACGTATCCGGCGTCGAACAGCGCGTCCCAGTCGGTACCGATGGGCGGCCCGATGAGGGTGAAGATTTCTTCTTCATCGTCAGACTCTCTGACAGGAGTAGCACTAAGCCCAAGGCGGTGCTTGCTCTGAAGGTCTGCCGACCTTCGGAAAACCCGACTCGGAATGTGGTGGCAGTTGTGAGTCAAGAAGCCATCGGCAAGGAATGTGTGAGCTTCTGTCTCAAAGTCGTAAACGGTTTTAGTACCGATACTTTCGACATCGGTGACTTCTAAGAACATAAGTCCGTCCAGCTTTTCGAGACGGTCGGCGTGCTTTCGAGCAGCTTTTCGTCGTCGTTTGGCGATATCCACCGTCGTTTGAACCGTCGCCTTCTCCTCGCGCTGAAATCGTTTGTACACCGTCGTTTGCGGTGAGTCCGCTACTTCTGCGATCTCCGAGTACGTGATATTATAACGCTCCCGGATTTCTTGCGGAGTACCTCTGTCTTCGTCTGCATACCGTTGAAGCGACTTGGCTAAAGTATGGAGATGTTGTTGACCGAGCCGGTATTTCCCGTTTATCACGTCAGAGATAGTGACTCTTGCTACGTCACACATCTCCGCAATCTCCTCGTTGGTCAGATTTATATCCTCTTTCAATTGCTGGAGATATGGGCCAACTGGAAGCCCAGTAGCCGGTGATTCTCCCCCACAGATTCGTTCGGCCTTATGCTGTAATTGGAAGCCAACCTGCTCCTCAAAATGGCCTCCATAGTACGAGGGAATCGTCACTCGGTAGATGTCGTTGTGCGCCTCGTCGCTGCGGTCAATTTCGAACGTTCGAGAGAGGATTCCAAGCTTCTGGAGAAGGAGTGTTACGTCCGTCGCTAGTTGCTCAGACACGGAATTGAACTGGATACGACCTTTCTTATCGACGGACCCCTCGGCGTCGAAGAGACCTCGAAGAAGAGCACCGATTTTAGCTTTCGACCAGCAGTAGCACTCCTTCGGTGCTGTAACTGAGCTTGCTTTATCGCCGCTTGCTCCAGTCCAGTTTAGTTCAGTTTGTAGTTTCGGTGCCCAAAGGGTCAGATCACCCCGAGAGTTGTCGAAAACGGAATACTCCGTATCGAGACATTCACAGAGGTCCTGAAGAATCTCCACCTGTCTCTCGGCTCGCCGGGCAAACGAGAATTTCACATCTCCATACTGGTTTAAATGGCCATCACCGATGAACCAACCCATCAACTCGGCACGTGCTTCCTGTTTCGTCAAATCAGCCGCCTCTGAAGTCGAACTCGGAGTTTCGGTCTGTTTATGAGGCTGAACGAGGAAATCCCCTTGCTCAATGTGTTTTTGTTCTTCAACTTTCCCCGTTTGGGGGTCGAAGACAAGATGCGTGTGATTTGGAGTTGCTTCTAGTCTACGACCAGTATTTGTTTCTATACGCTGAACCGCTGATTCGGTCTTGTATACGCCCTGTACGTCTGTCCAAGTGTAGTTTCCATCTTCCGGTAGGTATGTTCGAACTGAGAGATCAATGTCTCGGTTCCAACCCGAGTCAAACCCAAAGTTCTCATCTAATTCAGCGAACGTCGTACGTCCGGACTGAGTTTCTACGATAGTGTCTCCACTCAAGCATTCGTCGTAGATAATCAGGCCCCACTCGCGCTGGTCGAACAGTTGCCGGTGTCTATCCATCCCGGCGGTCTGGTAGGTCGCAATCGTGACGGGGCGCACGTCCTTCGTGCCGCCGTGGTACTCGCCGATTTGCTCGGGCGTGAGCGTCGTGTGCGCGAGCAGTTCGTCGTGCCACTGGCTGGCGAGTTCTCGGCCCGGCACCAGAATCAGGGTCTCGCCGCCGACAGTCTCCAACGCGCCCATCCCGGCGACCGTCTTGCCACTCCCCGGCGGGCCGACGAGGACGCCGGATTTGGTCTGGACGAACTCGTTCACCCACTCCTGCTGATAGTCTCGGAGTCGGAGGTTCAACTGCACGTCCAACTCCTCGCCGGTTTCGAGGTCGCGCTCGTCGCGGACCGGATACCCGGCCTCGTAGAGGATGCGCTTGACCTCGGCGACCGACTCCTCGGCGACCCAGCTTTCGGTGTCCGAGAGCGGCGCGCGCAACTGGCCCGCGTCCAGCTTCTGGCGGGCGACGTTGCCCATCAGGTCCTCGCTCGCCGCTTCGAGGACGACATAGCCGTCTTCGTCGTCGGTCCGGAGAACGAACTGGCGGGCGCGCTTCCATTGGCTCTCCATCCACTCTTCGAGGTGGGGCGACCGCTCGGGAAGCACGTCCCGGAGAGTGCCACGAAGGTCCTCGAAGTCGTCGAACGGCGCGGCCCACACGTCCTCTTGGCGAATCTCGTAGATGTAACCGCCGTCGCGCGTCGTATCCACGAGGTGGGCAAACTGCGAGAGTTGCGCCCGCGTGAACTGGGTCGGTTGGTCCACGACCAGTTCGCGGCGCTTCGGGAAGACGATGACGCGCTCGCGGTCGGCGAGGTTCCCCCAGTCGGTTGGGTACCAGACCACGGGGTCGTTGGACACGTCGAGGCGTTCGACGCCCTCGCCTTCTGCGAGTCCCGCCAGCGCGTCGTCGGTCTCGGCCTGCGAGCGGTCAAGCGCGCGAGCGACCTCCTCGGCGGTGACGACCGGGCGGCCGAACTGTTCGACAGCGTCGTGGAACGACTCCACGTCCACCGGTTCGGTTTCCGCCTCGGTCTGATTATCGTCGTCGTTCCCGACCTCCCCGTCTTCGGCCGCGTCTGTCCCCCGGTTCTCGCTCGGCGCGTCGTCGTCAAAATCGAGTTCGTCCGTCTCGTCGTCTGCGTCGGTCACTGAACGGCGGTACGAGAGCGACAAACAAACGGCTTGCGTTCCCGTAAATTCCGTCGTTGGTTTTCCGACAGATGGCCACAAGATTTATTTCTATCGATTGACAGCCAGGGTAACATTTGAGTAGTGGGGGTTTGAGGAAAGCCGTATGGACACGCACATCACGGCCATTGAGCGCTGTGCGTACTGCCGGGAGTACGTTCCAATAACGGTTCTACCGGTCGATTCCGGCGAAGGGCAGATTTCAGCGGAGGTAGCCATCTGCGAGGAATGCCGAACCGACGGGCGGTGAGAACTGCGGCCAGACCGAATGTGACCGACCTCGACTGATTTCGGCGAGGGCGAAGCGACGACACACGCGAACAACCGGGATTCGCCCGGAGGAGACGCTTGCGGCGGATTTTCCGCCGGTTAGTCTCGGCTTACCGTTTCGTTCGCGGGCGGTAGTGGTCGAACCGCACGGTGGCTATAATTACTCGTCTCTCGTTGGCGCGAGCGTGACTTCCCGAGATGTTCGCCGGTTCGGCGTCCTCATCGCCGCGCTCGTCGTCGCCGCGGGCGCAAGCGTCGCCCTCGCGGGCGCGACGCTACCCGGCGCGAGTTCGACCGACGCACCGAGTTCGACCGACGCGACACAGCGGACCATCGACTCCTGCGGGACCATCGACCGGCCGGGCACCTACATCCTGTCGAGCGAAATCGAGAACGGCGGCAACACGGCCATCTCGAAGCCCTGCATCGAGATTACCGCCGACGACGTGACCTTCAACGGTAACGGCCATCTCATCGACGGCCGGGGCGAAAGCCATACCAATGGCATCGCCGTCGTCGGTGCTGAGGGCGTGACGATTCGGAACCTCGCGGTGGACGACTGGCACGCGGGTATCGACGTGACCGAGGGGTCGGCGACGATTCGGAACGTCGAGACTTACTCGAACACCTACGGCGTCCGACTGGAGAATGCCACCGGCGTCACCGTCGAGAACAGCACCGTCACGAACAACCTCGTGGGCGTCTCGGCCGTCAGCGAGAACGTGACGCTCTCGAACACCGACATCACAGAGAACGAAATCGAGATTCAGCGCGAGGGCTGATTCGGAGTTTGAGAGTTCGGGAGTTTGGGAGTTTGGAAGTTTGGGAGTTCACTTGTGTCGTTTCCCTGCAGTACACGGTGGCTACGCCGACCGAACGGACCGCCTGTAGACCAGATATCGTCGCCAGACAACGCCCAGAGAGTCCATAACAAAGGGAAATACGCGAATACGACCCGGTAGCAGCGAAATGAACGCCGATAAAACCGCGCTACTGAGTCTCACGCTGGCGGTGCTGTTGGTCGCGTCGGTGCTTCCCGCGAACATGGTCGGGATGGTCGGAACCGCACGGGCGGACCACGAAGACGGGCCGGTGTACACCGTGCGCCAACCCGGCACGTCGGTCTGTTACGAGATAGCGCCCTATTCGCACGACCACCCGAAGATGGTGCCCGAAGTCGAGAAGCGAGGGACGAACACGGTCGGGGACGTGACCGGTCCGTATCGGGACTCCGACTGGAACGGGTTCGAGAGCATCGAGTCCATCATGGACTACCGGTACCACGACGGCGGACGGGGACAGACCGAGCATTACGCGCCGTATCTCAACACCCCGTACATGAACGAGAACTGGGAGTACAGCACCTACGGACTCTACAACTGGTCGCACGACGGCGACAGCCACATGTTCTTCTACGAGAACGCGAACGGCGAGGTCAGCCTCGTCGTCCGCCACGACCGACTGTACGACCACTACAACACGGCCTCACACAGGAAGTACAACGGTCTCTACGGCGGTATCGCCGGTGATGGGTTCCACGAATCGTCGCCCGACGGCGGGCGGGTGTCGTGGGAGTTCCGAAACCTCCCCGAGGGCGAGTGGGCGTACATCGACGATATGTACCCCCGCGAGAATCTGGACGACGTGTACACCGACGGCGACGGGACTCGGTACGGCCACCGAGAGGCCGAGTACGACTCCGAGCCGCTCAGGGAGTTCTCCGGCGGCACCTTCGACATCGACTGGCGGTGGGGCGACAACAGGACTGACGGCGGGGCGTACCGTGGCTTCCACAATCTCGGCGACGGCGAGCAAGTCACCATCGACCCCGAGACGTTCCGAAACGTCGATAGGTGGGAGGTCCGGGACAACACCGGCCACGACGACATGGACGGCGAGCTGAAGGACCTCCGGATGGACCGACCGGTCGTCATCGAGCGAGGCGCGAACTGCCTCGACGCGAGCATCAGCGCGGACCGCAATCCCGCAGAGACCGGAGAGAGCGTGACGTTCACCGCCGGTTCGGGCGCTGAAGGGTACCGCTGGGACTTCGACGGCGACGGCGAAATCGAAGAGAACACGTCCGCTCGGCAGGCGTCGTACACCTACAACGACTCCGGAACGCGGGAGGCGACCGTGACGATGGTCGAGGGCGACCGGACGCTGACCGCATCCACCACGGTCGAGGTCGGCGCGGACCGACCGCCGACCGCCGACTTCGACGCAACGAGCGAGGGCGACCCCGCGACACACGTCGTCGGCGAATCAGTCGCGTTCGACGGGTCCGCGAGTTCCGACAACGTTGCCATTTCGCGGTACGAGTGGGACCTGAACGGCTCGGCGGCCAGCGGCGACACCGCCGAGCGGACCTTCTCGTCGCCGGGCGAGAAGACCATCAGGCTCACCGTCACCGACCGTCTCGGAAACACCGACAACGCTACCAAGCGGATAGAAATCGTGGAGACCGACGACCCCGAGGCCAGCGCCTCGGCGGACCCGACGACGGTCGAAGCGGGCGCGCCGATACCCCTCAACGGAACCCAGAGCAGCGACGGCACCGGCGTCGTCGAGTCCTACGAGTGGCGCGCGCCCGGTGGAGACGTGGCGGACCCGGACGCGAACGAGACCAGCGTTACGTTCGAGTCGGCGGGCGACTACCGGGTGAATCTCACGGTCACGGACACCCACGGCAACACCGACACTGATGGCGTGAATGTCACCGTGACAAATGCGACGACGCCGACCATCGACTCGGTGAGCGTCGAGGAGGGCGAGGAACTATCGGTCGGCGGCGCGCTCGACGCGAGCGCGTCGGCGAGCGACGAGAGTACGCCGCTGACCTACGAGTGGCTGTTCCGGCAGGGCGGCGACACCGACTCCGCGACCGGCGAATCGGTTCGTTACGAGGGGTTCGACCAGCAGGGGTCCGCGACGGTCGAACTCGTCGTGACCGACGCGGCGGGTCAGCGGAACTCGACCGGCGAAATCGGCGTGCAAGTCACCGACAAACCGAGCGCGGCGCTCTCGGTCACCAACGAGACGCGGGTCGGCGAGTCGGTGACCTTCGACGCGAGTAACTCGACCGACGCGAGCGGCGAGAGTCCCGTCGCCGAGTACCGCTGGGACTTCGACGGCGATGGCGAAATCGAGGACAACACCACTGGCGAGAACGCGACCGCGACCCACGAGTACGGGAGCGCAGACACCTACGAGGCAGCCGTGACGGTCGCGGACGACGGCGGCGACACCGACACCGCGACGACCGAAATCCTCGTCAAGCCAGAGGAGAAGGCTACGGGCGGCGGGGGTGGCGGTGGAGGCGGTGGCGGCTTCGGCCCGCCACCGATTCTGACCGAGACGACACAGACGGGAGCGAACTCGGCGGCCGTGGACGTGCGGCAGGCGCAGGACGACCGGCGGGTGAAAGCCGACCTGCCCGCCAGCGCGGTCGGCAACGAGACCGGCGTTCAGTTCGCGCGTCTGGCGGTCGAACCGACTGAAGACGACGCGCACATCGTCTTCCAGACTGCGGCGAGCGCCGACGCGCCCGACGGCACCGCGGCGCTGACCGCGACCGACGAGTCGCTGGCCTACTTCGGTCTCGACGCGGAATACCTCGATAGCGGCGTCGAGAGCGCGACGGTCGGGTTCGCCGTCGAGCGGTCCGCAGTCGGCGCGCTGAACGGCGGCGACGACGTTTCAGTCTACCAGTACGACGACGGGTGGCGGGAACTCGACGCGACGGTCGCGGCGTCGAGCGCCGACGGCTACCGAGTGACGGCGACGACCGACTCGCTGGGCGCGCTCGCGGTCGGCGCGGACCGCTCGCTGTCGGCCAGCGGGGCCGAGCTGTCGGCCGACACGGTGGCGACCGGCGGCGACGTGACGGCGAACGTGACCGTCGAGAACGCCGGGACCGCCCCCCGGAGCGCCACGGTGAACCTCACCGCGGACGGGAGCGCGCTGGTCTCGAAAGAAATCGAGGTGCCCGCAGGCGAGCGGACGGACGTGACGCTGTCCGGAAGCGCGCCGTCGCCGGGCACCTACGAGACGACGGTCGGCGGGGCGTCGGCGGGGACGCTGACGGTGAAAGAGACGCTTCCGGCCGACATTAGCGTGACCGACGTGGCGCTGAACGCCTCGACCATTGCGGCAGGCGAGCGAGTCGAGATTACCGCGACGGTCGAAAATACTGGCAACGAGGTCGGCGAATGGGCGGTCGCGCTGACGATGTTCGGCGAGCAACTGGCTAACGAGTCCGCGCGCGTGCCCGCAGGCGAGACGAAGGAGGTCACCTTCGTCCAGCGCGTGGACGCCGGGGGCAACTACACCGTGGACGTGAACGGAGAGACCGCCGAACTCGGCGTCACGGAGTCGAGCGGCGGATTCGGCGACGACCCGCCCGGAATCCCCGGATTCGGCGTCGGCGCGGCGCTGGTCGCGCTGGCGTCCGCGATGCTGGTGGCCCGATTGGGGAGTCGAACGAGAGACTGACCGAGGGCGAGCGCGACGACGCGTCCGGAGTTAGCAATCCGGGGAGTCGAACGCACCCTCGAATACTAAGAGCTATTATTTTCCGGCGACTCGGTTAATATATGACAGTCGTCAGTATCTCGATGCCGGACGAACTGCTGGAGCGTATCGACGAGTTCGCCGACGAACACGGCTACACCGGCCGGAGCGAAGTGTTCCGGGAGGCCGGGCGAAATCTACTCGGCGAGTTCGAGGACAAGAAGCTCGAAGACCGCGACCTGATGGGCGTCGTCACGGTGCTGTTCAACTACGAGAGTTCTACCGTCGAGGAGCGAATGATGGAGTTGCGCCACGAGTACGACGACTTGGTCGCCTCGAACGTCCACAACCACGTCGGCGACCACTACTGCATGGAACTGTTCATCCTCGAAGGCGAACTCGAAGACATCTCGACGTTCGTCGGCAAGATTCGGGCCGCACAGGACACCCTCACGGTCGATTACTCCGTGATTCCGGTGGACGAGGTCGGGCCGTTCGCTGGCGGCGAGTGAGTCGGTCGCCGACGCTCGTCCGAGCGTCGGCGAGAGCGCGGCCGAAGATGACGCCGCGGCGAGAGCGCGGCCGAAGATGACGCCGCGGCGAGAGCGCGGCCGAAAGTGATGTCACGCGGCGATGAGCGTCAGTCCTCGGCCGACTCCGAGTTGTCGCGGGAGTCGGACTCCCCGCCGTCGGTGATGGCGGTGTCGCGCTTGCGCTCGAACCACGCCCACTCTTTGGTCTTCATGCCGTCGTCTTCGAGGCTCCACGGGTCGCCGCTCTCGACGCGGCGGCCCTCCAGCCACGAGGTCACGATGTTCCAGACGAAGATGAGTTGGCCGAACGCGAGGACGAAAGTCCCGATTCCGGCGACGAGGTGGAGGTCCTGAAACTGCGGAAGGTAGGTGGCGTAGCGCCGGGGCATCCCGCCGTAGCCCAGCAGGAGCAGGGCGAAAAACACCACGTTCGTTCCGATCATCGTCAGCCAGAAGTGCCACTTGGCGAGCGTCTGTTGGTACATCCGGCCGGTGTAGAGCGGGAACCAGTAGTAGATGCCCGCGAATCCGGCGACCGCGATGGCACCCATCACGATGAAGTGGAAGTGTCCGACGACGTAGTAGGTGTCGTGCAACACGAGGTCCACCGGGACGGAGGCGAGGAAGACGCCGGTGACGCCGCCGATGATGAAGTTCTGGACGAACCCGATGCAGAACAGCATCGGCGCTGCCAGACGTATTTTTCCGTTCCACATCGTCGTAATCCAGTTGAACACCTTGACCGCGCTCGGCACCGCGATTGCCAGCGACACCGCCATGAAACTCCCGCGAATCCGGGGGTCGATACCCGTGCTGAACATGTGGTGTGCCCAGACGCCAAAGGAGAGGACCCCAATAGCCAGCGTCGAGTAGACGACGAACTTGAACCCGAAGAGTTTGCGCCCGGCGAATCTGGGCAGGATGAGACTGACCAGTCCCATCGGCGGCAAGACGAGGATATACACCTCGGGATGACCGAAGAACCAGAACAGGTGTTGCCACAGCAGGGGACCGCCGCCTTCCGCCGCGAAGAACGTGGTTCCGAAGTTGCGGTCCAGCAGGAGCATCACGAGCGCGCTCCCGAGCAGGGGGAACGCGAACAGGATGATGCCCGACTGAGTGAGCATCGTCCACGAGAAGATGTCGAGGCGCTCCCAGCCGACCTCCTCGCCGCGCTCGGTGAAGATGGTGGCGATGAAGTTTATCGCCCCCATCGTCGCCGAGACGCCTGTGAGGTGGAGTCCGAGTAGCATCAGGTCCACGCCGGGGTTCGTCTGCTCGACCGAGAGAGGCGTATACATCGTCCACGAGGTCTGTGCGGGGTCCACACCGATTCCCAACGGCGCGAGGAAGAACCCGCCCCAGATGAGGAGCGCGCCGGGCGGGAGCAACCAAAACGCGATGGCATTGACCCGCGGGAACGCCATGTCGTCCGCGCCGATGAGCAGCGGGATGAAGTAGTTGCCGAACGCCGCGATGATGGGCGTCCCGAAGAGAAACAGCATCGTGATTCCGTGGGAGGTGAGCAGAGAGTTGTAGAAGTTCGCGCCGATGACGGCGGTTTCGGGCGTCAGCAGTTCGGTCCGCATCAGTAGGATGGCGATGCCGCCCCACGCGAACGCGACGAGACCGTAGAGACCGTAGAGCATGCCGATGTCCTTGTGGTCAACGGTCGTCAGCCAGCGCGCCAGTCCGCCGGGCTTCTCCTCGTGAGTCACCGCCGCGCCCTCGCGGTACGCTCCGCCGCCGCCACCCGAAAGCGGCGTGTACGACCGCCAGTCCTCGATGCGCAGGATGTACGCGACGACGGCGACTAACAGTACGCCCATGACGGCGGTGAGTGCGATTTGCCCTGCTTCGACCATACGCCAAGACAAGGCCGAGAGATACGTGGTTTCTCCGTTGGCGTGCGCCAACTCGTTTCGGCTCGCAATTGGGTCAGCGGAAAATCGGCCACTTGCCCGCGATTCGGGCGACGACGAGAGCGAACAGGTCTTCGTTGGTACCGATTTCGGAGTGAATCCGGAACCTCCCGACCGCGGGCACCACCGACCCTAACTTGGCGCGCGTCGAACGGAAACCATGCGCTCCTTCTCGTTCACGCTGGAGTACGAGGACGGTGACCCGGTCGCCGACGCGTTCCGGGCCGATTCGGACCTCTACGGCCACTCGCTGGCCTGTTCGGTCGTCCCCGACCACTACTGGCGAGTGGACCGTCTCACCGGCCCGACAGAGGCGCTGGAGCGCGCCGAAGCAGCCTACGCCGAGGCGGGTCACGCTGCCGACTGCTTCGGCGCGGGCGACTGTGGCCGAGACCTCCGGGTCAAAGCCCTCCATCGGGACCCCTCGACCCGAATCCTGTTCACGGGGTGGACCCGGACCGACGACTGCCGCTCGATTCCCCACCTCGCGCTCGACCATCTGGGTCCCGGCGTCCTCTTCGCCACCGAGCGCCACGGCGACCGGTACGAGTGGCACGTCCTGATGCCGAGCAACGCCAATCTCGGGGACCTCTCGGACGCGATCCGGACGGAGACGGGCGCGGGCGTTCGGTTCGACCTCCGGCAAGTCACCGACGAATCGGCGTGGCTCTCGGCCTACAGCGGGCGACCCGCGCTCCCCTACACCCATTACGAGGCGATGGCGGCCGCGGTGGAGCGCGGGTACTACGAGACGCCCCGCGAAATCACCGTCAAGGAGCTGGCCGCGGAACTGGACCTACCGCGCTCGACGCTCTCGTACCGCCTCCGGCGCGCGGAGGCGGAACTGGCACAGAGTTTCGTCGGCGAGGATCGATAGCGGGCGGTGGGTCCGGTAGCGAACGAGAGGGTGAGTCGAGCAGTGAGGGACGTGGTGAGTCGAGCGGCGAGTCCCGACTCGCCGCTCGACTCACGGGAGCGACCCATCCGGCGAGTAGCAGTTGAACTGGAACTCAATGGAGTTGAGACGGTCGCCGTCGGGACCGACGGCGGCGACGGTAAACCGGCCGTGCTGGGGCGGCGGCCCAAGCGGGATGGCGTAGAGTTCTCCGGTGTTCGAGGCGAAGATATTGTGGTCCTCAGGGTCGAGTTCGCTCATATCGCGGTTCTCGTCAAGGGGGACGCTGGCGACGAGCGACCCGTCCGCGTCCTCGACACGCACCGCGATGAAGTCCTCGGAGTGAGTGGCCTCCTCGGCGACGAGCAGGCCGAGCGACACCTGTTCGTCGCCGTCAATCGGGGCCACACGGCGGAGGTACTCGTTGCCGCCGCCGTTCGACCGACTGGAACAGTGAGCAACGGACTCTTCCGCGCCGAGACACCCGGCCGAGAGCGTCAGGAGTCCGGCGACGCCGCCGAGCAGTTCGCGTCTGGAGGGCATCGATAATGAGTACCGAAGTGACTTTCAAGTATCTTGTCACTCGGGATGGCACAGCAGGCGACCGAACCGCGTGAAGTCGCTACCACGAATTTTGGTCGAACTGGGTGAAGCTAGCTATGGCCGACGCCACTCAGAACGCACAACACCGCCCCGCAGCAGCCTCACGCCTCCACCAACCTCTTCTCTGACTCCCTCCGGCGTTCAGTCGTCCACCGTCAGAGGCACGCTCTGACGAGCCTGCACTCGCTTCGCTCGCGCAGACCTCGCGCCCGCACGCGACGGATGGTAATGTATCATCTCGCGCTCATTTTTGAGGTCCCGACTGCCGCGAGCAACGCCTCTTTTGGCCTTCGGCGCTTACCCATTCATCATGAACATGCTCGTGGACGGCGAGTGGCGGACCGACGCCTACGAATCAACCGACGAGGAGGGGAACTTCGACCGGCAGGAAACCAGCTTTCGGGACTGGGTGGAAGCCGACTCCGACGCCGAGTTCCCGGCCGAGGCGGGACGGTACCACCTCTACGTCTCGCTGGCCTGCCCGTGGGCACATCGCACGCTCGTCACGCGCACGCTCAAGGGACTCGAAGACGCCATCTCGGTCTCGGTCGTGGAACCCTACCGCGAGAACGACGGGTGGGAATTCAGCCCTGACAAAGAAGGCTGTACCGAGGACCACATCAACGGCTTCGACTACCTCCGGGAGACCTACGTCGCGGCCGACTCCGAGTTCACGGGGCGCGTCACGGTGCCCGTGCTGTGGGACAAGCAGAAGGAAACCATCGTGAACAACGAGTCCGAGGAGATAATGCGGATGTTGGACACGGCATTCGACGAGGTGGCCGACCGCGACGTGACCCTCTACCCCGAGGGCGACCGCGACGAGGTGGACGAGACCATCGCGGACATCTACGAACCCATCAACAACGGCGTCTATCGCGCCGGGTTCGCCGGGACGCAGGCCGCCTACGACGAGGCCGTCACCGACCTGTTCGACGCGCTCGGCCGCTACGACGAGTTGCTGGCCGACCGGCGATACCTCTGTGGCGACCGCCTCACGGAGGCCGACGTGGCGATGTTCACCACGCTCGTCCGGTTCGATGCGGTGTATCACACCCACTTCAAGTGTAACGTGCGCCAGATTTCCGACTACGAGAACCTCTGGCCGTATCTCCGGGACCTCTACCAGACCGACGGCGTCGCCGAGACGGTGAATATGAGCCACATCAAGGAACACTACTACCGGAGCCACGCCGACCTGAACCCCAAGCAAATCGTGCCGAACGGTCCCGACGTGGACTTTACCGCGCCCCACGACCGCGAGGCGTTGTCGAGAGGAGCGGCCGAGAAGACCGACGCTTTCGCTCGATAAGCCGCCGACCGCTCGAACCGCGACGCCGCGAGGCGAACCTATTTTTCCGACGACCACCAACTCCCGACCATGGTCATGAAAGAGTCAGCGGAGAAGTTAGAGCGCGACGAATCGGTCCCCGACTTCGAGTTACGGGGCACCGACGGCGAGACCCACACGCTCGCGGATTTCGCCGACTACGAGGCCGTCCTGCTCGTCTTCACCTGTAACCACTGCCCGTACGCGAAGGCCAAGTTCGACATCCTCAACGACCTCGCGGCGGAGTACGACGACGCCGCAATCGTCGGCGTCAATCCGAACGACGAGACGGAGTATCCGGACGACTCCTACGAGAAGATGGTCGAGTACGTCGAGAACGGGACGATTGGCTACGACGCCTACCTCCGCGACGACACCCAAGCGGTCGCCGAGACCTACGGCGCGGAGTGTACGCCCGACCCATTCTTATTGAAGAACGACGGCGGCGAGTTCACCCTCGCGTACCACGGCCGCCTCGACGACGCGCTGAACCCCGACGACGACCCGACCGAAATCTACATCCGGGACGCCATCGACGCGGTGCTGGCGGGCGAGGAAGTCGATTTGGAGTTCATGCCCTCGCGGGGATGCTCTATCAAGTGGAAGTAAGACGCTCGAATCCAGCGTTTACAGTTTCGTTTTCGAAATCGGTTACGTTTTCGTAAACGCCGCTTCGTCGGAGTCGCCGCCTTCGGCGTCAGTACCGACGCTCGCTTCGCTACGTTTACAAGTCGGAGTTGATAACTCGCCGTATCATGGACGCGCGTTCGTTCGCGGCGAGAGTCCGGGACCGCGGCGGGAGTGCGCTCGCTCGTCGGTTCGGCGTGGACGCGCGGGCGCTGGCCGCGCTCCGCGTCTCGCTCGGCGTGCTTCTGCTGGCGGACCTCTACCTGCGCTCACGGGACCTCGTGGCGTTCTACACCGATTCGGGGGTTCTGCCGCGGTCGGTCCTCCGCGAGCAGTTCGGCGGTATCGCCGCCCTCTCGATTCACGCTCACTTCGGGTCGCCGTGGGCGGTTGGACTGCTCTTTCTGGTCGCCGGAGCGTTCGGGGTGGCGCTCCTACTTGGCTACCGGACGCGACTCGCAACGGTGGTCTCGTTCGTCCTCGTGGTCTCGCTCCACGCGCGGAACCCGGTCTTGCTGAACGGTGGCGACTCGTTGCTCCGCCGCCTGCTGTTCTGGGGCGCGTTCCTGCCACTGGGTCGTCGCTGGTCGGTGGACGCGCTCCGGCGCGGAGCGCGTCGAGCGGACGAGTTGCAGGACCGAGAAAGCAACGCGCGGAGTCGCGTGGCCAACCTCGCATCGGCCGCGCTATTGGTTCAGGTCGTGTTCGTCTACGCGACGAACGCGGTGTACAAACTCCGGGGCGACCTGTGGGTCAACGGCGACGCAATTCTGTACGTGTTCAGCCTCAATCAACTGACGACGGGACTCGGCGACGCGCTGGCCGACTACCCGACGCTTCTCAGGGCCTTCGACAGGGTGTGGCTCGGCCTGCTCGTCACCTCGGTCGGACTCTTAGTCCTCACCGGGTGGGCGCGGGCCGCCTTCTCCGCGCTGTTCGCCGGGATGCACCTCGGAATGGCGCTGACGATGCAGATTACCGTCTTCCCGCTGCTCTCTATCGCGGGGCTGATTCCGTTCCTGCCGTGCGTCTTCTGGGACGCCGCGACGGCGACGGCCCGCGAATCACGCCTCAGAAAGTGGTTCGACGACGCGAACATCCGCGGGCGACTTGACGCCGTGATTCCGGACGCCCGCCGAGTTTCAGAGAGAGTACGCCGCCTGCGCGGATGGGCGAAGACGCTTCGCTCGCCCGTCGTCGCAGGCCTGCTCGCGCTCGTCCTCGTCTGGAACGCGGCGGCGCTCGGCTACGTCGCCCTGCCGGAGGGCGTGAGCGACTCGGCCGACCCGAAGGAGTACCGCTGGGACATGTTCGCGCCCGAACCGCGGACGGCCGACGGCTGGTACGTCGTGGCGGGCGAGTTGGAGTCGGGCGAGCGCGCGGACGTGTTCCACGACCGAGCGGTCGAGTGGGACAAACCGCCGGACGTGGCGGCCAGCTATCGCAACATTCGGTGGTTCAAGTACATGATGGACCTCCGGGCGAGCGCGGCCGAACCGCTCCGGTCCCACTTTGCGGGCTATCTCTGCGAGCGCTGGAACGCCAACCACGAGAACGACGTGGAGCAAATTGCGCTCTACTACGTCGAACAGCCGACTCGACTCGACGGGGCGGAATCGACCCGCCGAATCAAACTGTTCCGATCTTCAGGCACCCAGAATCGGACTGTCAGTGACTGAGAGGAGTCTTCTGATGAGCACATAAACGAACAGCTATTCCACAGAACTTTGCGATTTTATAAAAGAAAACGTTAGCATAAACCGAACAAAAACGAAAGCGAGAGAAAAGGAGAACGCCCGTTCGGCGTCTACTCGCTAGCGTTTTTGCCAGCAGCTTT
This sequence comes from Halorussus pelagicus, assembly GCF_004087835.1. NCBI lineage: Archaea > Methanobacteriati > Methanobacteriota > Halobacteria > Halobacteriales > Haladaptataceae > Halorussus > Halorussus pelagicus. The sequence goes on along the minus strand of NZ_CP035120.1, from coordinate 32,325 downwards.
ACTCTTATTCTTTTCGCGGCCCTTCTCCGTGCTCTTCGTCACCTCGATGCTGTCGTAGGGGGAACTTGTCGATCTGTACTTGACGTCGTACTCTTTTCCGTCGACAACCCGAGTAATCGGCTTGTCTGAAACGTCTCGGAGTCCCAGCGACTTCCGCTCGCTTGCGGTCATCGAAGTCGGTTCGACGGCCGTAGACGTAGCATAGCCTTGCGGAGTTGTACTAAATTTCACATTATTCCACGTGTTGAGGCTGTCCTTCAGCGAAGCTTCGATATCGAGGTCGGCAGAGTAGTAGTCGCTCTGGTACTGACAACGGTGGAAGAAGGCACACTCAAACCACCCGAGACTCAACTGACCCGGCGTATCGCGGTAAGCAAAACCATTCGAGACGTCAAAGTCGAACCCGTCGGCAGGCCCCATTTTTTCCTTGAGTTTCTTGTCGACTGCGAGGAAGTAGCCAGCACCTGCGACGAACGTCCCAATGGTCTGCTCCAGAATTAGCCCGCCCCAGCCGTCAAGTGTTTCGCTACCACCGTTAGGAATGACACCGTGGTCGTCATTGCTCGTGTTGGGCCGGAGTTCACCCTCCGAACCCTGAATCTTGTACTTATGACCCTTGAAGTACTCACCCGGCGCTGTCGGCTCGTTCCACTCAATCGCACCGCCGCCCGAGACCGCGAAGTCGTGAAGATAGCCGATATCCTCGCCGACGTAGTCCGATGCGAACCAATGGAGGCCGAGTTTCGAGTCAATGTCAGCTCTGTCACCCTGCCAAGTCTCAGGGAGATCGAACGAATCACTCTTTTCAAGCGTCACGTCACAGTCAGAGCAGGTCCAGTCTTCTCCTGCACTCGCTGTTCCGACAGCTCCGGTCATTGTTGCCATACTTGCGCCAGCCAGCCCTATTTTCTTCAGCACTGACCTTCTATTATCAGACATGCATTAGATAAAATAAAGCTATAAACTTAAATCTATTTTATAAAAGTATTAATTATATTTATTTTGTTTAAGATACTATAATTTTAATAAAAATATAATTCTGAAATTTTTTATTCTTACTACTAGCATAAGAACTATACACACAATGTCCATATCATTTATAAGGAATAATGTTAAAAGCGAAACGCCGTACCATTCTCTCAGCACTTGGTTGCGGAACGCTCTCAGTGGCAGGATGCTTGACCGATAGGACACCTGAGGCGACCTTAGCGAGCGTACTTGTCGTCAACGACCGCAAGAATCCCGTTGAGGTCGCCGTTCGCATCGACAAAGACGGGAGTACGCAGTATCAGGAGACCCATCGAATTTCTGGCCAAGACGCGGACGACAACGCGACCGAAATAGAGACGGACTGGATGGGAGACCAGGTCCCGTACTCAATTACCGTCAAGGTAGTCCACGCTACCGTGACGAAAACGTATACCACAAGTGACGCGGAAGAAGACGTCTCCGATTGGGGGGGGAACACCTGCTTTGACACTGCGTTCACCATCGAACCGTCGGATATACGCGTCAGTATCGGAGCGTCTGAAGACTGCTAACTGGGAAACCCACTGACCAAACACTTTACCCGAAACCCGTCGAACGACGAGGCGAGCGTGCCCGAACTCGAATCTCCTCTCGAAATCGGCGGCGTCGAACTCCCGAACCGACTCTACCGCGCGCCGCTGTTGGAGTGTGCGGGTGAGGGACCCGACGCCGCGGACGTTCTCGCCGACGAACTCGAACCCGCCGCCGCGGCGGGCGCGGGACTAGTCTGTCAGGGCGCGGCCCCCGTCCGAGAGTCGGGCGGCCGCGTCGCGCCGTCGATGACTCCCTTCGCGGACCCGACATTCGTCGCCACTCTCTCGGCGGTGCCCGAGCGAATCCACGCCCACGGCGGACGCATCTTCGCGCAACTCGACGCCGGAGGTCTCCGGAGCATGGAGACGTGGCACGCCGCGTACCGGCGGGCGAACCCCGACCTGCGCCAACTCGCGGTGTCGCGGCCGCCGTGGCCGTTCCGGGCGGCCGACCGACTCGGTGTCCTCGAACTCGACGCGCGCGCGTCCTCTCGACCGACGAAGCGTACGACCTCGCGGCGGACTTCGGGCGCGAGCGGCGTCTGCCGGACGCCGGAGGTGCTGGCCGAGCGCGGCGAGTTGGTTCGGGAAGGTGCGTACGACGGCGACAGCGGGACCAACGATTAGCGTCTCCGGTTCGTAACCCGGCGCATGTCCCGCGAAGTCACCCACGACGCGACCGGACCGCTCAAACTCGACGAGGACGACATCGACGACGAGAAAGGCGGCGTTGCGGTCTGTCTCTGCGGACTCTCGGCGGAGTACCCCTTCTGCGACGGGTCGCACAACGCGACCGACGACGAGGAACCGAGCGTGCGCTACAAGTACGAAAACGACGATTCGGACGGCGAGCGCCGCGAGATAGAGGAAATCGTCTTCGCCGAGGAGTAGCCCCAGCGAGACTCAGTTTTCGGCGTCGGTGAGCGCCCGCAGACGCTCGGAGAGGTCCCCGAGCGCGACGGTTTCGGGGGTCGCGCTCCCGGCGTCCAGTTCGCGGAACCCCGTGCCGGTCAGCACCGCGACCACCTCGTCGTCGTCGGCGAGTTCGCCGGACGCCGAGAGCCGTCGAATCCCGGCCAGCGTGGTCGCCGAGGCCGCTTCGATGCAGAATCCGGCCTCGCTGGCGAGGGTCTTCTTCGCGTCCAGAATCTCGTCGTCCGGAACCGAGAGGACTGCGCCGTCCGTCTCGCAGGCCGCCGCGAGCGCCCGCGTCCCGCTCGGGGGGTCGGCGTTGGCGATGGAGTAAGCGACCGTCTCGCTGGTTTCTTCGGCGGGCGTCACTTCGTCCGCGCCCTCGCGGTAGGCCGCCGCGATGGGGTCGCAGGCCGCCGCCTGCACGAAGTAGAGTCGCGGCAGGTCGCGCTCGGCGAGCAGGCCCGCGGTCCGGAGTTCGCGCAGGGCCTTCCACGTCGCGCTGGCGTGGCCGCCGCTACTGACCGGGAGGACGACGGCATCGGGCGCGCCGAATTTGGTGTCCGACGCGTCGGAAGCGCCCGGCGCGCGCTCCGACCGAGCGCGCGCCTCGCTGGCGAACGCCTCGCAGAGTTCCAGCGCCGTGGTCTTCTGCCCGGCCACGCGCAAGGGCGTGTCGGAGTTGACGAACTCGACGGGCGCGTCGGCGTCGAGCGTTTCGCGGTAGAGGCGACCGTAGTCGCCCGCAATCCGGACGAGGGCGGGGTCGTACTGTGCAATCGCCGCGAGTCGTTCGCCCGAGATGTCGTCGGGCACGAGAACCAGCGCGCGCGGGGCGTCGGTCCCGCCGACGCCCGCCGCGTTCGCGGCGACGCTCATCGCCATGTTGCCGTGCGAGACGGTGCCGACCCACTCGCGGCCCGCGGCCACGGCCCACGCGACGCCCACCGCGCTCCCGCGGTCCTTGAAACTCCCAGTCGGGTTCTCGCTCTCGTCTTTCAGCCAGAGTCGGCATCCGGCGTCGGCGTCAAGACCCGACGCGCGGACGAGCGGAGTCGCGCCAGCGGTCCCGCTCACGCCCTCGCTGGCGCGCGAGCGACCCCGAATCTCGGCCGGGAGGAGGTCGGCGTAGCGCCAGACGCCGATTCCCGAGTCGGGCCACGCGAACGACTCGGCCGCGGCGTCGGTGTCGAACCAGAGCGGTTCCCCGCAGTCACAGCGCTTGCGCTCGGGGAACCGGGCGGTCGCCCCACAGCGATAGCACGTCAGGGGCGCGTCGGTCATCGAATCGCGTCCTCGTCGTCGCGGCGAGGACTCGCGGAATCGCGTCCCATGGCGTCCTCGTAGGCGCGCTGAGCGCGCTCGGTCCCCGAAGCGAGATAGCCCGCGTCGGTACCGACGATTTGGTAGTCGTAGCCGTACTCCGCCCAGAGTCGAATCTCGCCGTCGTCGGTCGCCAGCGTGCCGACCGGCGTGTCGGTCTCGTGCGCCCGGTCGAGGACCGTCTCGACCGCCTCGCAAAAGCGGTCGCTCTCGTACTCGCCGAAGACGCCCAGCGAACCCGAGAGGTCCGCCGGGCCGACAAGCAGAGCGTCAACGCCCTCAACGGCGGCGATGTCGCCCGCCTCGGCCACCGCCGCCTCGGTCTCGACCTGTACGATTACCGCGGGGGTCCGCCCGTCGCCGACCTGCGCGGCGAGGTCTCGGCCGTAGTCGTTGGCGCGCGACCCCGCGATTCCCCGGATTCCCTCGGGCGGGTAGCGCGCGGCCTCAACCGCTTCGCGGGCCTCCGCGGCCGACTCCACCATCGGGACGAGGACACCGGAAACGCCGGTGTCCAGCACGCGCTTGATTCGCACGGGGTCGTTGTCCGCGACGCGGGCGAGAAGCACCGCGTTCCCGACAGATTCGACCGCGCGAGCCACGTTCGCCACGGTTTCGAGGTCAGTCGGCGCGTGTTCGGTGTCCACGACCGCGAAGTCGGCGTCGCGGGCGCAGACCTCCGCGACGGCCGGGTGGCCGAGCGAGAGCCAGTGGCCGACCACGGGGTCACCGTCGCGGAGCAGTCGTCTGAACGCCGTCGCGTCCGTCATGGGTAACTCGTAGGCGTCGCCCGGCAAGTAGGTTTCCGAGTCGGCAAGGACGTTTCGAGAACGCTCGGCTCGCTACAGGGCAGCAAAAGAGGAAAAACGAAGCCGAGGAACGGTCACTGCGCCCGCACGCTCGTCACGATGAAGGCGTAACCGAGAGTCGTGACGGCGTAGTTGGCGGTCAACAGAGTCCGACTCTGGGAAAAGTCAGTCACGAACGCGCTGTAGGTCGTCGCAACCGCGGCCGCGACGACGAACGAAAAGCCGACTGTCAGCAAGAGCATCGAGCGGTTCTCGGTTTCGAGGTAGGCGCGGGCCGACTTAGCGACGAGCGTGAGTCCCGCGACGCCGAGGGCGGCGCTGAGAACGACGTAGGCGACTTCCATGGGTTGCATTTCGTTAGTTAGTCGTGTCCCACTCTAGAGATTTAAAACTACCCGACAGTTATCAGGAAAGATAACGAATGTTTACCGACGAAGCGGTGTCGTGGGCGACCTCTCGACGACGCGGCGAGTCGTCGTCGCAGGCCGGGTTTCGAGAAGCGTAAATAGTAACGTAATCGCTTCCGCAAACGAAATCGTAAACGAAAACGTAAACTAGCTATCGAGCGAGCAGATTGCGGGCGTAGGTTCGCGCCACTCGACGCACACAAACAGACAGGAACCGCATAACAAAGGCCGAAAGGCGAGAAGCGAACTCCATGTCAGTTCGAAGCGGGAACCTAACGGAAAAGTGGTACGAGTACGTGTACCGCGACCGCGGCGAATCGGTGCGTCGGTTCGTGGAGCGATACCCCGACGAGCGCGCGCTGTCGGTGAATTGCGACCGGTTCGGACACGACTACCAGTTCGTCCGGCCGCTCCTGCGCAACCCCGACGAGGCGCTTCGCGCCGGGAAAGCGGCGCTCAGACGAGTCCTCGACGACGGAGTAGACCGCGAGATGCAGGACGTGTACCTCCGGGTCAGCAACCTGCCCGACGAGAGCGAGGTGGCCCTAGAGGACATTCGGGCGAGCCATCTGAACGAATTACACACCGTTCACGGCGTCGTCGCCGACACCGGCCCAGTTCGGCCGAAAGTCGTCCGGGCGGGGTTCCGATGCGCAAAGTGCGAGACGGTAACGCGCTACGTCGCCCAACCCGGCCGCGAGTTCCAGGCGCACGCCAAGTGTCCGCGGTGCAGTTCGGTGGGCTATCTCTCGTTCGCGCCGGAGACCAGCGACTACGTTGACGCGCGGGAGGTCCGCGTTCGGGACCCCACGGGTGAGGCGGAACTCCCAGTCCTGCTCGAACACGACCTGACCGACGCCGTGTCGGACGGCGACGAGGTCCGAATCGTTGCCATCCCGCGCGCCAGTCTGGCCGACGACTCGACCGTCGCGGAGACGTGGCTCGAGTCCGTGAGTATGGAATGCTTAACCGCTCCGTCCCGATAGTGTCAGTCGGTTTCGCAATCTTTCCGCCGTGATAGTTCCGGCCTCTCGAAATGGCCACCATACTTTTGCCGATACGGAAATTCCGGTCTAGAAGGGGAGACGATGTACGACCTAACAGGATTCCAACGAGACTTGCTCTACGTCATCGCGGGACGAGACGAACCGCACGGCCTCGCTATCAAGGACGAACTCGAATCGTACTACGAAAAAGAGATTCATCACGGCCGACTCTATCCGAACCTCGATACGCTCGTGGACAAGGGGTTCGTGGAGAAGGGCCAGCGCGACCGGCGGACAAACTACTACACGCTGACCCGCCGCGGCACCCGAGAAATCGAGGCCCGCCGCGAGTGGGAGACCCAGTACGTCGATCTGCCACAGGAAGCGACCGCCTAAGCGTACCGGAAACAGTCCGGCGAATCAGGGGTGCGAGGGAGCGAGCGTCGCGCCGACGACCGCCGCGTCGAGCGACTGCACCCAGCGAATCACGGGAGTAGCGCCACTAACGACGTACTCGTCTCCCGACTCCTCGACGACGCCGAGGTCTACCAACTTCTCGACGTGATGCCAGACGCGCTTGCGCGAGACGCCGCTCAGTCGATGGATATCCTCCTGTTCGAGCGACTGGTCCGGGTCCACCTCCAACAGCGCGTCGAGCATCAGGCGCACCGATTCGAGTCGCGCGAGGTACTCAAATCCGGACTCGTCGTCGGGCGCGCCCGTGGTCTCGACGGCGGCCGATAGCTCCGTGACCGCGTGATAGACGATGGCACAGTCGTTGATTCGATACGCGCCCTCGTCAGCAATCAGCACGCCGAGCGAGATGAGCGCGTCGATGGCCGCTTCGACCGCTGGTTCGTCAAGGTCAGCACGCGAGGCGAGATCGTCCACGCCGTAGCGCGCGTCGGTGTCGGCGTCAAGGAGCGCCGCGAGTAGCGACCGGACCGACTTCTCGCCGGTCAGCCAGAGCCACCCGCTCGGGTAGGCCCGCCGGGCCTCGGCGGGGTCGCCGCCCTCAACGAGGTTCCACATCTCCTGCTCGGTGTCGCTCGTGCGTAACTGGGCGTCGTCGGCCGTGGGGAGGGTCATTACTGTGGGGGTATCACGGCGACGGTAAAAAGCTACCGCGCACCGCGACGAGTCTGTCCCGAGAGTATCATCTCGGCCGGGTGGTCTCGCAATCGACGCACCAGCGGAGGTCCCCCGCGTCGCGGAACCGTGAGTACATCCCGCGAAGGGCCTCCACGGCGGTGTCTGGGAGGACGTGGAACTCCACGCTTCCGTAGCGAATCACGACCCGAAACGCCGTCGAGTGGCGCTCGTCGTGGACCAGATAGACCGGCGCGGGGAGTTCGAACCAGTCGCCGTAGATGTATCGGTCGGCGTCCAAAACCCCCTCCACGAGCGTGGTTAGCTCCTCTTCGGGAACCTCGGGGTCTGGCGAGAGTCGAAAGACGGTGCCGCCCTCGTACTCGACGCCGCCGTCCCGAGGGTAGACTCGCTCGGGCCGCCGGGGGATGTCGAACGTCGGCGCGTCGTCGGTCACGAACCGAGGTACGTCGGCATCCGTTATCAATCTCCACGTCGAGTGTCAGTACGTAGTTATTTTCGAGCGACGCGCTCGAAGACATTTGCATTTTCGCTTACGATATCGTTTACGCAAACGTTTCCGGCCTGAAAGTCGGTCGTCGGTCGATTTTGAGCGCAGGATTCGCCAGTGCAGTTGTTCGAACACCGACGGCATTGTTAACGAAAACGAAAACGTATAGGTTTACGATAGCAGTTTCGGAAACGATAGCGTAGTCTAGCGAGGCGACTTCGGGAAGGAGCGGAGTCGGAAAGTGGCGGGGTCGGACCCAAAACCACACTCGAAATCGAATACGCAATCGTTTTCGAAAACGCGAACGTAATCGTCTTCGTTACCAGTTTCGAAAACGAAATGAAAAACGATACCGTAAACGTCCAAATATAGTTTCTTTAGACGTTCCGACGGGCGTACTCGCCAGACGCGTCGGCAAGCAGATCGAGATACTTCGGGGCGGCCTCTCGGAGACCGAGTCGGACTGCGAGCCGGACGATTTCGCTCCGGTCGAGCGAATCCGTCTCGATTTCCCGGCCGAGCGCGCCTTGCAGGGCGGTGCCAACGGCTTCGAGGTCGTGCTGGCGGTCGTCGAGCGTCGAGAGGAGCGCGGTTACCGACTCGTCTCTGGCCGCGAACGTCTTAGCCTGCTCGCCCGAGTCGATGGCCGCGATGGCGTCCACGAGGTCTTCGAACAGGTCTTCGGTGCCGTCCTCGCGCGCGTCCTGTTCGGCGAGACGGTCGGTGCGTTGGGTCTGCTGGCGGAGTTCTTCAAGGTCGGGGTCGCTCACGCGGTCTCACCTCCGACCGGAGCGGCGCGCTCGGACTCTTCCAGTCGCTCGACCAACGTCGCGGCATTTTCCAGAAATGCTTCGCGCGCGCGTCGGGCCGTGGTCGAGGGGTCCTCCAGCGCGAACGCGGTCCGGCCGGATTCGGCGGCGTTGCGGATGTCCTGGCTGACGGGGACGTGCGAGGAGACGAACGCCTCGGGATAGGCCTCCTCGAAGGCGTCGAGATACTCCTCGGCGAGTTTCGTGCGCGTGTCTACCTTGTTCGGGAGAACCATGGCGAGTTCCACGTCCACGTCGAAGTTCGCGCCGATTTTGTCGAGGTCGGCCCGGAGCGCCTCGGCCTGCTCGGACTCGAACGGTCCCATCTCGACCGGCGCGATGACGTTGCGCGCGGCCCAGAGACCGTTGTAGCTGACGTTGTTCGTCAGGCCGGGCAGGTCGATGAGGATGGCGTCGTAGCCGAGCGGTTCGATGTACTCGTCGAGAAACGAGTCGAGACGCGAGTAGCGGTCGTGGGCGTCGTCGATGTTGCCGAGTTCGGCGTCGAGACTGTCTAGTCCTGGATGGGCCGGAATCAGGTCAACGCCCTCGTCGGTCTCCAGAATGAGGTCGTCCACCGCGGCGTCGCCCAACTTCTCGGCGATAGCGCCCCACTGGTCTTGAAAGACTGTCGAGATGTTTGGCCAGTCGTCGTCCTCGGCAATCTGGCGCTCGACCGTCTCCCACCGGCCGAAATGCTTGACGAGGTCGCCCTGTTTGCCAGCGAGGTCGATGAGCAACACGTCGTTGCCCTGTTCGGCGAGCGCAACACCGAGGTGGGCCGCCGTCGTGGTCTTGCCCGTTCCCCCTTTGTCGAGGAAAGTGCAGGCGCGGATGGATCGAGACATGATTTGCGTTTGCGCAAACGCAAACGAGCCATTTAATCCTTCGTCAGACACCTGTGAGAGAAATAACATTTACGGATGCGTTTACGTTTGCGTAAACGCATTCGGAAATACCGTCGTGAGAAGGCCGGAATCGCTAACCACCGCGGCCGCCTACGAGCGCGTATGGACCTGTTCTTCGTCGCCGCGGTCCTGCTACTGCTTGCTGGCGTCGTCGGTAGCGTCGTCCCGGTGGTTCCCGGTGCGGGCCTCTCACTGGCGGGAATCTATCTCTACTGGTGGTCGTCTGGCTACGCGACGCCGGAGTTGGGTGTACTAGTCGCGTTCACGCTCGTGGGACTCGGTGCCGTCGTCGCCGACCACTTCGGCGGTGCGCTGGCCGCGAGCGCGGGCGGCGCGTCGATAAAGACGACCGCACTGGCGACGGTCCTCAGTATTCCGCTTCTATTCGTCGCGGGACCAGTCGGACTCGTCCTCGGCATCGCGGCTACCGTGTTCGCTGCCGAGTTCTACCGAACTCGAAGCGCCGGGCAGGGCGCGCGGGCGGCGGTCTTCGCCGCGGTCGGCGTCCTCGGGTCGGCGGTGGTCCAACTGGTCGTGACGCTCTCGCTGCTCGTCGGATTCCTGTTCGTCGCGCTCTAACCTTTTTGTCCGACCGGGAAGTAGTAGCGTGCATGAAGACGTACGCGGCGGTTCTCGTGGGGGCGATGGTGCTGCTCGGGGGTTGTATCGGGGGACTCGGCGGTACCGCCACCGATGATGCGAATCGACAGCCGACGACGGAACCGGCATCGACTGCAAACACCACGAGCGCGGACGCGACGCCGCCGACCACGACTGACGTGGAACGCACGGTCAACGCGACGTTCGTCGTGGAGGACGGCGAGAACGAGACGGTGTCGCTCATGGTCGCCGACGAACGGAGCGAGCGCCAGTCGGGACTGATGCACCGCGAGGAGTTGGCGAACCGGACCGGGATGGTGTTCGTCTACGAGAACGCCCAACAGGTGTCGTTCTGGATGAAGAACACCCTGATTCCGCTGGACATGATCTTCCTCGGTCCCGACCGGAGCGTCCTGAACGTCCAGCACGCCACCCCGCAACCGAACGCCTCCGGCGGCGAGTTGAAAACCTACCCGAGCGACGGCGAAGCCAAATACGTCGTGGAACTCCCGCGCGGATTCGCCAACCGGACCGGCGTCGGTCCCGGAACGGAACTCGTGTTCGAGGACGCCCCTCCGGAAGCCGAGTCGAGCGGCTGGTTGCCGTCGATGAGTCTCTAACCGGCAGAATCGGGCGGAACACAAAGCATATATGAAGGGCGTGTGACCAACGATACACCTCGGGTAGGGGTACACGAGGTGCTTTCTTTCGACGTTACCGAGTAGCGATGGGTAGCCAAGCGCGACGTACGCATACGTTTGCGTTTGCGTTTCTGGAAACGCAAACGCATGCGTAAACGTCGAGTCATCGGGAGAGTCGGCGGCGTCGAATCGTCTCTAACGGAAAATCGGCCAGCGCGGGAATCGAACCGGACGCCCGCGCTCACCCCCGTTCGTGCCACTCCTCTCGGAGCAGTCCGTACTGAATCATATCGCGGTGGTCGCCATCGACGAACATGTACTTGCGGCACCGGCCCTCCGTCTCGAAGCCGAGCGATTCCAACAGGCCCCGAGAGGCGTCGTTGAAGTCGAAGGCTTTCGCGCCGACGGCGGGGGTGTCGTACTCCCGGAAGACGTAATCGAGGGCGAGCGCGACGGCTTCCGTCCCGTACCCCTCGCCGTGAACCGCCGGGACAAGCCAGTAGCCGAGTTCGGGGCGCTTGTAGTCGGCGTCCACAACATCCACCTGCCCGATTCGGGTCACGTTTTCGTCGTCGGTCGCGGGGTCGGCATCGTCGCCGTCGAGACAGACCAGAAACCGGTCGTCGCCGTCGTCCTCGATGCGTTCCTCGTGGGTCGCGCGAGTCATCACGGGATTGCCGAGCGGGTAGCGAATCTCGGGGTTCGTGCCTGCGCGTTGGACGAACGAGGCGTCTTCGGATTCGACAGTCCGAAGGGTGACGCGCTCGCCGCGCTGGACGTATGCACCAGGCATACCCGTAGCATCAGCGAGACCGAGGATATGTTTTCCGTAACGAAACCGCTACACGTCGCCCGCGAACGCGGTCAGTACCGACGACTCCGCCCGGCGAAGGAGTTCTCCGGCGGTGCTGGCCGCGCAGTCGAGTTCCGCGGCAACGTCCTCGACCGTCCCCGTCCGGGGGACCTCGTAGTAACCGACCGCGACCGCGGCCTCCAGCGCGGCCCGCTGGCGGTCGGTCACGTCGGTCGGCGACGACCACCGCGAGAACTCGTGGACTTCCTCGATTGCGGCGTCGAGCGTGTCGGCGAGGTCGTCGTAGAACGCGCCGAGGCGGTCGGACTGGCCGACCGCCTCGAAGGTAACCCGGCCGGTGTCCCGGAACACGACCGGCGGGACGAACACCACCCGCGACCGGGCGACGAGTTCGAGGACCGGCCCGCCGAGTTCGTACTCGGACTGGCCGACGAACGCGTAGGTTCCCCCGTCGCCCGAGACGAGGTGGGTGGAGACCACCGACTCCACCGCGTCCAACGCGTCGGCGACGGCCTCGCGGTCGGCGTCGAACCACGAGAGCGTCGTCACCGAGGACATCGGTCCCCACATCAACAGTTCCATCCGCGAGACCGGGTGACCGGCCATCATCCGGCGATGAATCGGGTGGGCCAGTTCGTCCGAGTAGCGGACGCTAAACGAGACTCGCTTCACGACGAACGCGACGGCCGTAGAACACTTATAAACAAGCGTATCAGTCCGGCGAAATGGACTCTCGGGGCGAACGCGAACAGACGAGCATGAAGTCGGAACGCGCCGAGGAAGTGACTGGAGCGCAGGCAGGCGAAGTACGGTCGGGCGGAGCATCCACAGTCCGGACGGTCTCGACCGAAACGGGCGGAACCGTCGCGTACGCGGAGTACGGAGCGACGGACAGGACCACGGACAAAGCGACCGACGCCACGCCGGTCGCGTTCTTCCACGGGACGCCGGGGTCGCACGTCCTTGGGGAGTTGTACGACGAGGCGGCGCGACGGCGAGGCGTCAGACTGCTCGCCGTGGAGCGGCCCGGATACGGCGACTCGACGCCGCGCCCCGAGCGAGCGCCGACCGACGCGGGCGAATACCTGCGCCCGGTGCTGGACGACGCCGGAGTCTCGCGGGTCGGCGTCGTGGCATTCTCGGGCGGAGCGTCCCACGCGCTCGCGCTCGGAGCCACCTGCGCGGAGTTGGTGACCGAAATCGACATCGTATCGGGCGCGACCCCGCCGTCGCTCCGGGCCGAGACGCCGCGGATGATTCGACTGCTCGGAACGCTGGCCGAGCGGACGCCGCGACTCCTGACGGGACTGCTCGGCGTCCAGACGTGGCTGGCCGAGCGCGGACCGCCCTCGGTCGTCGTCGGCCAGTACACCGACGAGGGCGGCGAGATACCCGACGAGGCGGCCGAAATCGTCCGCCGGGACTTCGTTCGCGCGCTCGACGCTCGGCGCGAGGGGATGGTGACCGAGAGCAAACAGTCAGTTCGGGAGTGGGAATTTTCGCTGGCCGACATCGACCGGCCGGTCCGGCTCTGGCACGGGAAGCAAGATGGGAACGTTCCGGTCGAGGGCGCTCGGAGCCTCGCCGAGCGGATTCCGGACGCCGACTTGACCGTCTTCGAGACGGACGACCACCTCTCGGCGCTGCTCCGGAGTCGGTCCCGGATTTTGGAGCGACACGCAAGCGACGGCGAGCCATAAAAAGACGGACGAGGAAAGGCGGAAGGTGAGGGAACGAGACGACGGCTCAGAGGTCCTGAAACGCGCCGACGAAGTCGTCGTGGTCGTCCAATTGCTCGCGGGTGTCGTCAACTTCCGCGCTGAGTTCCTGAATTTCGTCTTCCAGTTCGGCGTACTCCTCGTTGGTCCGGAGCGCCTCGGAGTCTTTCTCGGACTCAAGGACCGCTTTCTTCGAGACCAGCGAGTAGTATTCCTGTAACTTCGCGCCGTAATCGACGCGAGTGAGCATCTTCTCGACGGTGTCCTGAAGTTCGTCCTTCGTAACCGGCTTGACGAGGTAGTCGTCGAAGCCCATTTCGAGAATGTCGAAGTCAGGTTTGACTGCGGTCACCATGACCACGCGACAGTTGAGGTCGCGTTCGCGGATGACTGCCAGTACCTCGTCGCCGGACTGGCCCGGCATCCGGCGGTCCAGCAAAACAACATCCACGGAGTCGTCGAGAACGTCAAGGGCTTCGTCGCCCTCGTAGGCACTCAGCACGCGATAGTCCGCCTGCAACCACATCGCGTAGAGGTCGGCAACATCTTGCTCGTCATCGACGACGAGAACTGTCGATTGGTCGGGAGACATGATCGTTTCGGGGCGGCGTCGTATCGCCTCTGGTTACTGACTGAATCATGCAACAAGATAAACTTATATCTTGTGGTTACGAGTCCGAAACTATTCCCGAGAGATAAATCGTCGTCGTGTCGGTCTCTTGGTGGCTCTGGCGGCGGAACCTAAGCGGGCGACGGGACTTCGTAGAGTGAAACGCGGATTATACTTTACTCCAATTAGATACATCTCTGAACGTTTACAATCCCGAAAGAAAAGAGGTCGAACTGAGAAAATAGTGTTTTTTCAACACTTTATAGCGGAATAACTAAGTCGGTCGAGACGGTAGCGTTCGATGGCTATGTCGAAGACCAGTGATCGTTTTTGCCACGGGCAGTGACCCGGAGACTACTCCGGAGCAACGATTCGAGAGACTTCTGAATCTCCCGCCGAGCGCGAAACTCGTCTACAAAGTGCTGGAGCAAGCGGACGCGGCGTTGACGCAGAGTCAAATTCGTGACCAGGCGCTCCTCCCGGCGCGGACGACGCGGGACGCGCTGAGTAAACTCGAAGACCAAGGACTCGTTGTCGAACAGCTGTACGTCCCTGACGCGCGCAAGCGGTTGTACGACCGCCGGTCGGTCGAAGCCCCCGAGGACGCCGAACTGTCGGGGTAACACTCTGGAGGGCATTTAAAGAGGCGTCATACCATGCAGTACAGCTAACCGTGTATCGGACGCGTGTAGATACGCCTGCCAGACGCCCCGGCGTCGCAGGCAAGGGAGTCGTACCAGAAACTGTGCCTCTGACAACCGGGGCGGTCCTTGCCGCCCTGTTTCTACGCTCTGAGCGACGGCGTCGCCGAACGAACCGCCTCCGCGGAAAAATGTGAACCGCGCGAGTTACTGGAACGCCTGCACCAGTCCCTGATACGTCCGGTCAACGTTCCACGACGAGACGAACGTCGCCATCGCGTCTTCGAGGTTCGTCAGGGTCTCGGGGTCCACCGCGAGACCGTGGGCCGTCGATAGCGGTTGGGACTCCGCATTCTGGAACTGGTCCATCTGGCGCTGGAGGAACGGCCCGAAGGCGTCCTGTGACACGTCGGTCCGCGGCGGAATCGACCCCTTCGGCGGGTTGAACCGTCGCTGGGCATCCACGCTCCCGACGTACCGTAGGAATCGAGTCGTCGCCTCGGGCGACGGGTTGTTCGTCGGGAAGGGGAACGAGTCCATGTTGAGCATGTAGGTCCCCTGCGTTCCGGGGAACGGGGCTTGGTCCCACACCTCGGAGAACGCGAACCCGCTCTGGCCGCGGTACATCCCGGCGGCCCAGTCGCCCTGATGGATGAACGCGGCGTTCCCGTTGATGACCTTGCTGTTGGCCTCGGTCCAGCCGACTGACCCCGCGTCCTCGTTGAAGAACTCCCGGTAGTCGGCGACTATCTGGAGGGAGTTTTTGACGGCCTGCTCGTTCTGCTGGACGTTCCCCTCGGTGAACGCGGTGTAGGTGTCGAGTCCGTGTTCGCCGAGCAGGACCGTCGTCCAGAGCTGTAACGTGGACCACGCGGACTGCGTCTGGTGGGCCATCCCCGCGGCGTCGGTGTTGTTGCTGACCTGTTCGAGCGCGCCCACGAGGTCGCTCGGTGTCGAGACCGAGGACGGGTCCACGCCCGCCTGCTCGATGACTTCGACGTTGTAGAACAGGTTGTTGATGCGGTGGATGTTCAGCGGCACCGTGACGTAGTTCCCCGAGGGCCGGGCGGCGTCCTGCGGTCCCTGAAGATAAGCCTCCTTCATGCTATTTCGGGACCACACCGACTCCTCGATGTCCTCCAACTTGTTCGCTCGCGTGTACGGAAGCAGGTTCGCGCCCGGCCACGCCTGCCACGAACTCGGCGGATTGTCGTTCAGCACGCGCTTTTTGATGACCGTCTGGAGATTCTGGCCCGCCCCGCCCGAGACCGGGTTCTGGTTGACCTGAACGTTCGGGTACTGCTCCTGAAACCCCTCGAAGAGCGCCTGAATGGCGTCGGCACCGTCGCCGCCGGTCCACCAGTGTTGCACTTCGAGCGTCTGTAGGTTCTGCCCGAGCAGACCGGTCAAACCCCCGAGTCCTGCCGCACTCGCCCCGGCGGTCGCTCGCAGATACGTGCGTCTCGATACCGTGTCGTCGTGTGTTACCATCTGTCAACCCCCGAAGACGGAGACGACGGACTCGTACTAATGATTTCCGACCAGTTCGGGCCGCGACGCGCTCGAAACCTACTCCGGAGACAGTCCCTCGACGTTCTGCTGGAGTCGAATCGTCGCCGTGACCAGAAAGCCCGCGACGAGGACGGCGAAGACGCTCTCGACGGCTTGCACGACCACGGGGCTGAGACCGACGGCGACTCCGAGGTCCGCGACCCCGAGGATGCCCAACGAAACCAACACCGGAAGGAGATGTCGGCGAAGGGTGTCGAGCGGGGTCCCGCGAGCCATCTCCTCCAACTTCTCGGCGAAGACGACGCCGTAGGCGGCGAACGCCACGCTCCCGACTCCTTTGACGAACTGTGCGACGACCGACTGACCGATGAGCAGGACCGCGACCCACTCCACGAGGATGACGACCACGAACCCGGCCTCGACCTGCCGAAGCGTCTCCAGCGAGAACCGCTGGTCGGCGGGCGCGGGGGCCAGCGCCGACTCGTAGTACACCTCCCGCATCGAGAACGCGAGGAAGACGATACAGAACAGCAACGCCCCATAACCGAAGGCAGTCAGCGCCCGCGAGTGGACGACGGTCTCGGCGACGCCGAGGAGTCCGTAGCCACCGGCCGTCGCGCCGACCAGCGCGAGGTAGCGCCAGAACGGCCGTTGGGACTCCAACCGATTCAGGCGAAGGTTCAGCACGGCGTAGTAGCCGAAGAAGACCGCCGCCGCGGCGACGAGAACCGACGCGAGGAAGTGGACGGCCGCGGCGCTGGCGTCTCCGGAGGCGTGCGCGGTGAGCGGCGCGAGCGCCATCGTTGTCGGGGCGACGAAGCGAGACCACTTAAAAGCGGGCGAGTCGGGTTCGGCGACGCCCTCGCTCTTGCCGAGAGATTGAAACCGTCCGCGCCCGTCTAGCCCGACGTGCACTCCCACGACCCGGACGAGACGCCCTGCCCGGTCTGTGGCAAAGCCTACGACCAGCGCGTCGTCGTGGAGCGCGGCGACCGCTGGGCGGACGTGTTCGGCGGACCGCCGTTCTCCGCGCTGACGAAGTACGCGCGCCGGTGTTCGAGTCGCCACGACGTGGAAGAAGAGCGCGCCCGAAGCGAGAGCGAGCGAGTGCTGTACTTCCACGACGACGGTCCCGCGGGCGGGCGATAGTCGAACGGAACAGTCGCTCTCGACGGTGGACAGTCAGTGCGAGAACGCGGCGTCCCCGACGCGACAGCCACCGAGGAGGGCCGCGTCCGGGTTCGGTTTCGAGACTACAACTCGACGGACAGCGATAGCTCTCGGGTAGCGACCGCCAACTCGCGCCGGAAGTCCGCGGCCGTCTCGAAGCGCGCCCGCTTTCGCTTCGCCAGCGCCCGCGCGAGCAGGTCGTCGATAGACTGAGGGAGGCGCTCGGTGAACTCGCTGGCCGGTCTCGGCTCCTTGTCGCGGACCTGTCGGACGATTTCGGTCGCGTCGCCGACGAACGGGGGTCGGCCCGCGAACAGCGCGTAACAGAGCGCGCCGAGCTGGTACACGTCCGTCGTGGAGTCCGGCGCGCCGAACCGCTCGGGGGCGACGTGTTCCGGTGCGGCGAAGGCGGGCGGCACGGGGAGGTCTCGAACCGCCGCGAGCAAGTCGCCGAAGGCCCACTCGCCGACCTTCGGAATCGGCCACGCGCCGAGCGTCCGCGAGAACCCGACCGCGTTCGGCCGGAGCGCGCCGTGGACGACCCCGCGAGCGTGGGCCTGCGAGACCGCCGCGGCGACGCAGTCGGCGTACCAGACCGCCTGCTCGAAGCCGATGCTCCCGACGTGGTCCCGCAGGCTTCCGCCGTCTAAGACCTCTGTGACGACCCACGGCCGGGGGTTCGGGCCGCGGGCGAGGACGGGCGCGACGTGCGGGTGGTCGTCTACGGCCGCCCAGAGACGGACCGCGTCCTCGAAGTCGGCCGGGTTCAGTCCCGTGTCCGAGCGGAGCATCCGGAAGACGACCACGACGCGCTGGCCGCCGTCGTTCGTCGTCCGGGCGCGAACCTTCGCGGCGCTGGTCAGCGGCCCGCTGTCGAGGTCCTCAGAGCGTTCGAAATCGCGGCGGTCGGCGACGATTTCCGGCGGGTCGGGGAAGTGGTCGGGCGGGCCGCGGTCGTCGGTCGTCGCGGTCCCTCGACGGGGAGTGCTCGACCGCTCGTCCTCCTCCGAGGAGTCGCCAGCGCCGCCGACTCGCACGGGACCGTCGCCCTCGTCGTCGGTCACGGCGACCACGCCCGTCTCGGAGAGGAGCGCCGCCACGTCGGAGGACGCCTCGATGGTCTCTGGAAACCCGTTCTCGTCGAGTCTCGTGACGAGTCGGCGAAGCGTCTCGGCGGCGTAGCGGCGGGCGAGACCGTCGCCCTCGCGCGCGAGTTGCGCGAGTCGGTTCAACGCGGGTTCGGCGGCGTGAGGATGCTCGCGGGCGACCTCCGAGACCGCGAGAACGCTGTTCTCCCGGACCAGCGGGTCCCCGTCGCCGAGACTTTCAGTGACTTCCGAGAGCGCGGCGCGCGCCCGGTGGGGTTGCTGGTCGGCGACGTTCGCCACGGCCCACGAGGCACCGCGGCGGACCCACTCGTCGTCGTCGGTCAACAGCGGCGCGAGGTCTGATTCGACCGGAATGCGCCGTGAGTTGTCGGGGTCCTCGGCCGCGAGTTCCGCGAGCGTCCACGCGGCCGCGGCGCGCTCCTCGGGGTCGGCGCTGTCGAGGTCGGGCGCGACCGCCATCACGTCGTCGTCCGACCGGCCCCACCGCTCGCGGGCCTCCGCGCGGAGTCGCTCGATGCGGTCGCTCCCGCCGGTCTCTTGGTCGGTTCCGGCGCGGTCGCCCTCGTCGCGGTCGTCACCGGCGCGCTCGCTCCCGTCTCGCTCGCGGCCTGCCATTCGTACGCCGGGGGTGTCGCGCCTGCCGGATAAGTGTTCCTTCACTCGGCGCTGGCGGCGAAAACCGGAGAGAAAAGGTGCGGATTTGTCAGTCGCACGGTGTTACTCCGGCAGAGAGGCGTCGAGTTCCAGATTTCGTGCGGCGTGTCGCCCCGTCGTCGGTTCGGCGTCAGTTCGGAGAGAGGTCCCAAAAGCTAACACCCCCGCGTTCGTGGAGTCGGTCAACGCGATATGGGTATCGGGCCAAAACAGTGGGAATGTAAAGAGTGCGGACGAAAGCATCGCTCCGACCGCAAGCAGTGCGTCGAGTGTGGCTACAGCGTACTGCGGCCAGTGAACAACGAGCAACGTCTCGGAAAACTGACGAACGCACTGCTGGCGATTCTCCCCGCGCTGTTGGCCCTCCTCACGATGGGACTCATCGCGTGGGCCTTGTTCTTCTGAGACGCGCTACGCCGACTCCGGAGACGCCTCGGGCGTCCCGGCCGCGTTCCGGACGTGAACGACACAGCCACAGAGCATCAGGACGATTCCGTACAGCGTCGGCGTCCCGAGCGTCAACGCCGGGCGCAGAACGCCGACGAGGTCCGCCAAAACCGTTCCGCCGAGCGCGTTCCGGACGTTCGCCAGCGTCACCGTGAAGTTAGCGACGAACGCCCCCGCGACGAACAGCGTCCTCGCGGGACCGCGCTCAAGCAGGTAGAGCAGAGGCACGAGCGGAAAGAGCAGGAAAACGCCGTAGAGCAACAGCGACGGGAAGCCGACGACGATTGCGGCCATCGTCACAAACACGGCGACCAGTCTATTCACGGGACCCGACACGTTCAGGTAGCAGTAGCCGACGACCGGCGCGAGCAGGCCGAACGCGAGCGGGCCGTACAGCGAGGGGTCGAGATTGGGCAGGAAGACCGAGAGCGGTCGCCGGAGCGTCAGGAGGTCCGCGCCCGCCGGAAGCCCGCCCGCGAAGTTCGCGCTCGACAGTCGCGGGAGGACGGCGAACTCAACGTAGGTGCGGTGGGTTTCGACGCCGAAGACGGCCGCGCTGAGCGCGAACAGGCCGACGCCGGTCGCGGTGGCGGCCGCGATTGCGCGCCACGCGCGCTTGCGGAGAAGCCAGACCCCGACCGCGGCCGGGAACAGTTTGACGAATGCGGGAACCGCGAAGGCGACTCCGGCGCGCGATTCGCGGCCGATTGCGAGCCACCGGAAGCCAGCAACCAGCGCGAGCAGGAGGAGGAAGTTCGTCTCGCCGTAGAGCAGCGTCGAGGCCGAGTGAAGCGAAATAAGGGCGAACCCGGCGACGAGACCGCGGTCTAGCCACGAGAGCGGCCGGTCCCGGTGGTCCTCGATGGAGCGCACGAGCAACACCGCGACCCCGAGCGCCGCCGCGACGTTGAGCAGAGTGAACGCGACGAACGCGGCCTGCCAACTTCCGAGCAGGGCGAAGGGGTAGAAGAACGGGAGCGTGAGCGGCGGATAGACGTAGCCGTAGGTGGGGTGCATCGGCGGCGCGGCCGCGTAGAAGTCGCCGCCAGCGAGCGCGGTCTCCGCCGCGAAGTAGTAGACTTGGAGGTCGATGCCGACCAGCGCCGGGTGCTGGACGGCGGTCGTGACGAACCCGACGACGCCGAGCAGGATTCCGGTGGCGAGGACGAGGCGCGCGTCGGTGGGGTTTCGGGGCGGGGTCACGGCTCTCAGTCCTCAGCAGTGGACTCCGGCGACCAGTCCTTCAACGTTCGATGGACGGCCTCTTCGCCAACCGCGCGGGCCAGCGTCTCGAACCCGGCGCGCTCCGGGCGGTCGTCAGCGCCCGCGAGCAGGCGCGAGACGATGAACTCCGGGGTGGACCGGCCGACCGTGCCAAAGCGGGGCTGGTAGTCCACTTCGAGTTCGAGGTCGTCGTCCAACCCTTCCGCGAAGATGCCGTCCTTCCGGGCCTTCTCGGGCAGTGGCTTGAGGTCGTCCGCGAGGTGCGTGACGAACACGCCCAGCGCGCCCCGGTTCACCGTCAGACGGACGAGACCGTGCAGGAGGTCGGCGGCGCTCCCCGGTTCCGTGATGGCCTCGAACTCGTCAACGAGCATCAATGTGTTCTCCCCCTCGGTCAGCGGCGGAACGATGCTCCGGAGCGTCGATTCGAGGACGCCAGCGTTGAAACTCGCGTGGCGGCGGTGGAACACGATATCCTCGGAGACCGAGACCTCGGCCTGCTCGGCGGGGACCGGCAGGCCCATCTGGGCGAGCAGGGCGACCTGACAGAGCGTTTCGAGCAGGGTCGTCTTCCCGCCGGAGTTCGCGCCGGTCAGGACGGCCACGCGGTCGCCGCTGGGCGGGACCGGGTCGTTTGCTGTCGAACCGCCACCGGTCGCACTCCCGCCCGGCACGTCGTGGTCGCCGACAGCGTACGTGACCGGTTGGACAGTCTCGCCTGCGGCTTCGATGGAGACGTTCCGAGCGTTCCGGACCGCGAAGCCGTTCTCCGCGAACGCGGGGCGAACGAGGTCGAAATCGACCGCGAACCGCGCCAACGAGAGGGTAAAGGCGAGGTCCGAGACGGCCGCGCTCGCGGCGTCGATGGCGTCGCGGGTCTCGGCGATGCGGCCCCGGAGTCGCCGGGCGACCGACCGCTCGCGCTCCGCGGCCGCCTCCCGGAGGTCGTCGGTGAGTTCCCGGAGCGTCGCGTCCACGAAGTCGGTGGCGTCCACCGCCTCGTCGGGCGTGGCGTCGCGGACGCGCTGAAATCCGGCGTCGGTCTCGCTGGCCACGTAATCAACGACGACTTCGCCGAACTCCGCCCCGGCGCGGGCCTCCTCGCGCAACTCCTGCATCGCGTCGAGGGAGTCGGCTGAGAGCGATTCGACGCCGTCGAGCGCGTCGCGCAGAGAGTCGAGTTCGCCGTCCACACCGCGGGCCACCTCACCGCCGTCGAGGTCCGAAAGCGCCGAGGCCGCGGCGTCGAGGTCCGCGCGGTCGATGTCGGCCACGCGCGAGAACGCGCCCTCCGAGAGTCCCGCGTCTCGGAGCGCGAGGACGGTCCGGACCGCGGCCTCCTCGTCGCCGATGCGGTCGTTCTCGGCGTACTCGGCGAACGCCGAGCGGACCGCCTCGCGGGTCTCGCCGTCGAGTCCGGCCCACGATTCGGTAGCGGCCATCACCGAGTCAAGTCGTCGCTCGGCCGCCTCGCGCTCCATCAGCGGCGTCAGAACTCGAATCCGGTCGGCGGCATCGTCGGTCACGGCGTAGTCGCTGGCCACGTCGAGCAGTTCCTTGTAGACGGCGCGGGTGTCGCGGGTCGCCAGCACGGACATGCCCTCGCCGCCGTTGGCCCGACGGAGGATTCGGGTCGCTCGCCCGCGGGAAAGTCCCGAAGAGACGAGCGCCCGGACCTTGCCGGACTCGATGGCTTCGACCGCGCGCTCGGTGCCGAGTTCCGCCTCCAACCGCTCGCGCGTCTTGGGTCCGACGCCCCAGTATTCCTCCAGTCGCATACCCGAAATGTGAGGCCCGCGACTCTTAAGGGTTGTAGAAGCGTCGTCTCGCCGAGACTCGCCGGTTTCCCCGGTGGCCGCGGAAATGACGGCTTGCGGACGTTTTCACGAGCTACCTCCCGCGTTGTTTCAACTGGCAACACTTTCTTCGGGGCAAGCAGTTTCAAGTGAAAGTCCGGCGTACAGGTGTGCGGGAAAATGGGGGACGACGATAGGGGTCCGCGGAGTAGCGCCGTCCACGACGAACCCGTCGGGCGGATGGGCCGTCGGCGATTCGTGGAGACGCTCGCCGGTCTCGGGTTCGGCGCGCTCTCGGCGAGTCTGCTAACCGCGGACGACGTGCGGGCGGCGAGGAGCGACGAAGTACCGGTCGTCTACGGGTTAGCGCGCGATAGCGAGAGTGACGGCGAAAGCGGCGGCGACGGCACCGCTGGCGAGGTCCGCCCGCGCCGGACGACGGTCCCGGCCGACTGGTACGACGACTTCCGGTCGGCCGTCGCGGCCCACCGAAACCTCGACGTGATTCGCCGCGAAGGGGTGGCCAGTTCCGCCGTCGCGCCCGGAGAATACGGCGGCGCGAACGCCACGATTCGGGTCGAGATAACCGCCGAGGAGGTCCGCGGCGCGGTGCCCGAGCGCGTCGAGGACACCCCGGTCGAGGTCCGCCGGATCAAACGGGTGGGCGAGCGCGAAGCGGAAGGTGAATCCGCCGCGCTCGATGCGACATCCGCGCCGACTGGCGCGGATGTCGCGGCACTCGACCGCGATTCCACGGCGTTCGAGAGCGATGAAGCGGCCGACGAGAGCGTTCCGGGAAGCGTCGCCGTCGCCAGCGAGGACGCCTACGGCACGCTCGCGCCCGCGATGCGCGACCCCGCGGACGAGTCGCTGTACTTCGCTACCTCGAACCACGTCTTCGGCGGTACCGGAAACGACGGCGACCCGTTCTACCTGCTCGACGGCGGCCGGACCAAAATCGGGTCGGTCCGGGCGAGCTACCCGAAGTCGGACCTCGTCTGCGCCAGTCCGAACGAGGGCTACCGGCCGCTCCACCGGATTCGGGACGGTAAACCGGGGCGCGTCCTCGGGCAGTTCACCAAGGTCGGTCTCGCGGACCTGAAGGCGGCGGGCGAACCCCTCGAAAAGGTCGGCGTCAAGACCGGCCACACGACGGGGCGGATTCAGGCCGTGGACGGCGTGACCTGCGCCTACGGAGCCATCTGCAAGCAGGGCCAGCTCAAGTGGGGCAAAGAGTCGGGGTTCGACGACGGCGACAGCGGGTCGGTCAACTACCACCCGGACCCGGACGACCCCGACGTGGGCGTGCTGGTCGGCGGGTTCAACAACGCCCGGACGTGGTGGCCCGGCGAGAACTACATCTGGGGGACGGCGGCCCACCACGTCACAAAGAACCACGGGTTCACATTTTGACCGTTCGGGGCGGGGAGCCGGTGAGTTCACAAACAGTACGCGTAGGCGAACCCTCAGTAGACAAATATTTACTCCTATACACCTGTCTTCCTACACATGAACAGTCCGATAGGACATCGGCGGGGAGCCTCCCCGGTGGTCGGGACCATAATCATGGTGGCGGTCGTAGTCATCCTCGCGTCCACCATCTCGGTCTTCGTCCTCAACCTCGGGTCGTCGGCCCAATCGACCGCCCCGCAGGTCTCGGTGTCGTACGAACTCGTCGAGGATGGAGGCGAACGGACTATCGCCGTGACCATGGAGGCGAGTCGCGGACTGAAGACGGACCAACTCTACGTGACTGCCTCCAAGCGACTCGACATCGGCGGGAGTCCCGGAAGCGGGTCGGGGGCGAACGACGCCTACGCCAGCGAACTGGAGCGGTTCACCGAGTCCAGCGGTGGCAACCCGCCGCAGGTCGGTATCGGAGATACGTGGGACGCCGGAGAGACCATATATCTCGACCCCGAGGGGAGCGCGAGCGACGTTACCGTCCGAATCTACTGGAGCGCGAGCAGAATCCGAAGCGTCAACCCCGGAATCGTGAGCGGGGACGACTCGTACAAAATCGCCGAATTCACGGTCTAAACTCCGCCGAACCGACGACGAAGACGAGCGAGCGAAACGGCCGCGGCTCGTTCAGTCGTCCAGAAACGCCGACAGTAGTTTCCGCTCGCCCACGCGCAGGTGCTGGTGGAACGTCGGCGCGGAGACGCCGAGCGAGGCGCTGACCTCCTCGCCGGTACTCTCGCGGGGCCACTCGAAGAACCCGGCGTAGTAGGCGGCGTCGAGCGCTGACCGCTGGCGCTCGGTCAGGTCGTCTTCGAGCGACGACTGGAACTCTTGGACGGTCTGGTCCGGTCGCTCGCGCTCGCGCTGGGCCACGACTTCGGTGCCGGGAATGCTCTCCTGAATCGACTCAACGACCGAGCGCACGTCGGCCTTCCGCGGGAGTTCCACCACGCTCCGGCCACCATCGGCGTCGAACTCCACGTTCCGGAGCGTGCCGCCGTGTTCAGAGAGTCCTTGGAGCGGCGACGGCCCGGTGTAGACGAACTCGAAGAGGTTGCCGCCGTCGTGTTCGTTGACGAGTCGGATCTGCTCCACGTCCGGGGCTTCCTCAGCGCGCGCTCGGACGTGGTCCGGTTCGAGACCCTCGACCGTCATGAAGTAGACGAACGACCCGTCGGTAGTCATCGTCACGCCCTCCAGCGAGAAGGTGCCGCCGTCCTCGCGGGGGATGCGGGCGAAGAACCCGTCGCCGTCGTGAATCCGGAACTCCACCTCAACCACGCTGTCCGAGAGCAGCGCCTTCTTGTTCTCGGCGGCGTTGATGGCGTGACCGATGGTCTCGCCGAGTTCCGCCAGCACGGCCTGCTCGCGGTCGTCGAAGGCGTTGGCCCGGTCGGCGTAGACACAGAGGACGCCGTACAGCGTCTCGCGGTAGCGCAGGGGGATGGCGGCGGCCGACTGGTAGCCCCGTTCGAGCGCCGCCTCGCGCCACGGTTCGAAGTCGTCGTCCTCGGGCACGCTCTGGACCACCTGTACCTCCCCGGTGTCGAGCGCGCGCTGGGAGGGTCCCTTCGGAGTCTCGTCGCGCATCGAGAGTATCTCTTCGAGATAGCCCGCTTCGACGCCCGACGACGCGGTCGGCGTGGCGTCGTTGCTCCCGGCCATCGCCTCGCCCGTCCACGCGAACTGGTAGTGGTCGGACTCCGCGAGTCGCTCGGTGACGGCCTCCGCTATCTCCTTGCGGGTCGAGGCCCGGACGAGCAGTTGGTCAACGTCGCGGATGACCGCGTTGATGCGGTCGAGTTCGACGAGTTGGCTCCGCCGCTCGGCGAGTTCGGTCTCGCGGGCCGCGCGGTTCAGCGCCACCTGAACGTTCGCCGCCAGCACGCGCACGAGGTCGATTTCGTAGTCGTCGAACGCGCCGACCGTCGGCGAGGCGACGGTCATCACGCCCCAGTCGCCGAGCGGGAACGCGCCGAACGCCCGGATTCCCTCCGCCCCGTCGTCGTGTGCCCGCGGGTCGTTCCACGCGTTGTCGAAGTGGGAGGCCTCACCGTTCTGGAAGACGCTCCCGACGATTCCCTCGCCGGGCGCGAACGACGGGGAGTCGCCGACTTCGACGACCGTGTTCTCGGGGATGATGTAGGGTTCGAGTGCGCCCGTCGTCTCGTCCCACCGGAACACCGAGGCGTGGGGAATGTCGAGGACGTTCCGAGACGTTTCGACCGCCGTCTCGCAGATGTCACGCTGGCGCTCGGCGGTCATCAGTTTGCGGGTCGCCCCGTGGAGTTCGTCCAGCATCTCCTCGCGCTGTTTGCGCTCGGTGATGTCGGTGTAGATGACGTAGTTGTCGCCGTCGCCCGACACCTCGGCGTTTCTGAGCAGGAAGTCTCGAACGCCGTCCTCAGCGGTCCGCTTGACCTCGGCATCGACGCGCTCGCCCCGACCCACGCGCTCGTTGAGTTGCTCGGCGTCCGAGAGTCGCCCCTCGGGGGCGAGGAGGTCATCGATTGACGACCCGGCGACCGTCTCGGCGTCGTAGCCAAATGTCTCCTCGAACGCCTCGTTGACCGACTGAATGACCGGCTCGTCGTCCTGAAGCTCGTACCGGGCTATCGGTTCGGGAACGTTCTCGAACAGCGCGGCGAACCGGTCGCGCTCCTCGCGGAGCGCGGTCTCAGACTGGACGCGAACCAGCGCCTCGGCGGCGTGTGAGACCAGCAGTTCCGCGAGTTTCGCGTCCTCAGGGTCGAACGCACCGGGCGATTCTGACCCGGCCTGAAAGACCCCCTCGTCGCCGAAGGGAATGCTGAGTACCGACCGGAACTGCTCGGTCACGACGTTCACGTCCGTCACCTCGTGGATGTCGTTGATGACGAACGACTCGCCGCTCTGGTAGGTTTCGCCCGCCAGTCCCTCGTCGGCCCGTAACGTCGCGTAGTCGGCCTCGTCCAGTTTCGAGGAGGTCGCCTTGGGGACGAGGTAGCCGTCTTCCTCGATATCGACGCCGCAGATGTCGAATTTCAAAATTTCCTCGGCCGCGTCGATGGTCCGGCGATATATCTCTTCGGGCGTGTCACAGCCTTCGAGTTTGACCGCGACGTGGTGGAGGTCCTCGATTTTGCTCTTCTCGCGGGTCAGGTCCCGCTTCAACTGCTTGCGGTCGGTGATATCGGTGTAGATGGCGTACCCGCCCGAACCGCTCCCGACGACCTTCGCGGTCCGCAGGAGGAAATCGCGTATCCCGTCTTCGGCCTCGCGGCGGACCTCGGTGTTCAAGTGGTCGCGCTCGCGGACCGTTTCGAGGTGACACTGGTAGTTCGTCCGCTCGCAGTCGGGGACGATGAGGTCGTCCAGCGACCGACCGACGATTTCGGACTCGTTGTAGCCGAACGTCTCCTCGAACGCCTCGTTAACCGAGTGGACGACCGGCCGCCCGTCCCGGATGCCGTAGTCCACGGTCGGTTCGGGTACGTTCTCGAACAGCGCGGCGAACCGGTCGCGCTCGGCCTGTAGCGCGGCCTCAGACCGGATTCGTTGGAGCGACTGCCCGAGGTGCGAAGCCAACAACTCCGCGAGTTCGCCGTCGCCCGCGTCGAACGCACCCGTCCGCTTCGAGACGGCCTGAAACACGCCCAAATCGCCGATAGGGACCGTCAGGGCCGACTGGTAGCCGCTCTCGGCCGGGTCGAAGCCCTCCTCGTGGAGGTTGTCGGCGCGAAACGTCTCGTTCTCGCGGTAGGCGTGAGCGCCGAGTTTGTCGTCGGCCGACAGCGGCGTGGTCGTGTAGTACCCGTCGGTCGGGACGCCCTTGGAGACGGCCTGCGGGACGAGTTCGTCGTCTTCAACGGTGTCCACTGCACAGAGGTCGAACTGCAACAACTGCTCTGCGGTCTCGACCGCCAACTGGCAGGCCTCCTCGACGCTCTCGCAGTTTTCCAGCATGACCGCGACCTCGTGGAGTTCGCGGGTCTTTCGCTTCTCGGCTTCGAGCCGTTTTCGCAGTCGCTCGCGCTCGCTCGCGTCGCGGACGATGGCCGAGAAGTATGTTCGCCCGTCTCGCTCGATCTCGCGGAACGAGACGGCCAGCGGCACCTCGTGACCCTCACGGTGGCGACCCGGCAGTTCCACGTAGTCGCGTCGGAGGTGTCCATCCTCGCACAGCGACCGGGCGGTCTCGGCCACATCGTCGTGGACCGACTCCGCGAGCAGCGTCTCGACCGACTCGCCGACGATTTCGTCCGGCCGGTAGCCGAAGACGCGTTCGATGGTCTCGCTGGCGAACGCGACTTCGAAATCGTCGTCGATGGTGAGTATAGGGTCGGGCGACCCCTCGACCAACGTCTCGAACCGGTCGGCCGTCAGGTCTCGCTCGCTCGCGCGACGGTCTCGCGCTCGATTCGTCGGGCGGTCCGCGCCGGGAGTCCGGACCGCGGCCGAGTCGGGACGAACGCGGCGTCGTCGGGCGCGTCGCGGACCGACTCGGCGAGCAGGACGCGCGCGACGGCGGGAGCGCGCCGTCCAACCGTGGCGAGCAGTTCACCGCCGTTTCCGCCCACGGATTCGTTCTCGACAACGACGCAGTCTACCTCGTCTCTTTCGAGGCGGTCGAGCGCGCCCGCGCCATCGCGCTCGCTCGTCACCTCGGCGTCCGGCAGCGCCGCGGCGACTGCGTCGCCGCGCGTTTCCTCGCCGACGTACACCACCTGCAGTGCCGTCCCCATCGCTCGGCTTTGTTCCCCCTGCGGCCTGAGCATCGTACACACGACAGACACTCAGTGGTTGTTAGCGTTTCGCCTCTGAGAATGATCGTGGTGGTCGGTGACACGATACCGGCAGGTGAGTGCTTGGAGCCGGAATGTCGGTTTCGGCGGTTAAGGCGGTGTCCACCCGCGCCCGACGAGGTTCAGGTCGATCCAACCGCGACAGCGACTGAAGCGACCGATCACGGCGACAAGTCGGGTCGGGCTATATTTGCCTCATTTATCGCTCGTAACTACGTTTCAACCGCACACAGGTTCTGCTGAAACAGGTGACGAGACGATGTACACATCCGACGACGGTACGCTTCAAACCCACAAGGGTTCTGCTGAAACTCTCGACGCGCGCGCGCCCGTCTCGCCGTCGTAGGTCACGCTTCAAACCCACAAGGGTTCTGCTGAAACGTCGTGGTACGACGTGAGGCGCGTGACGACCGGCG
The DNA here is from genome assembly GCF_004087835.1 of Halorussus pelagicus. Lineage (NCBI taxonomy): Archaea > Methanobacteriati > Methanobacteriota > Halobacteria > Halobacteriales > Haladaptataceae > Halorussus > Halorussus pelagicus. The sequence goes on along the minus strand of NZ_CP035120.1, from coordinate 3,409 downwards.
CGCTTCAAACCCACAAGGGTTCTGCTGAAACATTGGTTCGGGAGGACAGTCGTCTTAAACTGTCCGTTGCTTCAAACCCACAAGGGTTCTGCTGAAACCGTCGTCTGTAGTCTCACTCATCAGTCGGACACCTCCGTGCTTCAAACCTACAAGGGTTCTGCTGAAACCCACAGCACGGGCTACGGAGGGTTTCAGGTCCGCGGGCTTCAAACCTACAAGGGTTCTGCTGAAACTGCTCCGACACGACAGTCCGGTTGTCACCGCGCCCGCTTCAAACCTACAAGGGTTCTGCTGAAACAACTCTCGTCGGCGTGGTCGAGAAGGTCGGACCAGAGGCTTCAAACCTACAAGGGTTCTGCTGAAACGCTGTTGCCGTTGAGCGTCTGAATCACCAAGTCGGTGCTTCAAACCTACAAGGGTTCTGCTGAAACAAGACGTGGCCGTGCCCGACCCGCAGGACCATCCGGCTTCAAACCTACAAGGGTTCTGCTGAAACGTTCCTCCGCGAGTCCGCGCTGAAAGGCCACCAAACGCTTCAAACCTACAAGGGTTCTGCTGAAACTGCCTTCCGGTCGGAGAGGCCAAACTCGTCGATGATGCTTCAAACCTACAAGGGTTCTGCTGAAACTTGCGACGCGCTTGCTGGCCCGTCGCACGACTCAGGCTTCAAACCTACAAGGGTTCTGCTGAAACTCCTGACCGATTCGAGGATATGCGCGTCCTAAATCAGCTTCAAACCCACAAGGGTTCTGCTGAAACAGGGACCTTTTGGCCGACTCCCCGCTCGACGAGTGCGCTTCAAACCCACAAGGGTTCTGCTGAAACGGCGCGACGACCTTCGCGCGCCTCCGGAGGGCGGTCGCTTCAAACCCACAAGGGTTCTGCTGAAACGCAATGGGATAGGTTTGAGGACTCGGCGAGTCGGACGCTTCAAACCCACAAGGGTTCTGCTGAAACACGGGCGCGCTCGGGGTTGGGGTCTCGTCGGCAGAGGCTTCAAACCCACAAGGGTTCTGCTGAAACGCACTTAAAACGTTAAACGGGTAACTGGTTAGGAGAGATTCAAACCCACAAGGGTTCTGCTGAAACAGCGTAACAACTTTACGTTGCTACTGTGATGTGGGGCTTCAAACCCACAAGGGTTCTGCTGAAACTTCCCCATCGTGTGATAGGCGTCCGTCGAGAGAACGCTTCAAACCCACAAGGGTTCTGCTGAAACTACCCTTCAGAACCATCGCTTTGTACCCGGATTCGGCGCTTCAAACCCACAAGGGTTCTGCTGAAACCATCTCGGCTGGTGACGGCGGTGGCGGGGCGCTTGAGGCTTCAAACCCACAAGGGTTCTGCTGAAACCGACCGCGCTGGCTACGAAACGACCGCGGGTTGGTGGCTTCAAACCCACAAGGGTTCTGCTGAAACGCGGCCGTCTGACGGACTCTCAGGGTCGAAATACTGCTTCAAACCCACAAGGGTTCTGCTGAAACGCGTTCCTGCCTGAGCTTAAACGGGTGATGGAGGCTTCAAACCCACAAGGGTTCTGCTGAAACCGAGTTCTCCCGATTTGGGACGCACGCCCCTATCTGGCTTCAAACCCACAAGGGTTCTGCTGAAACGCGGTTCCGGAGTGTGGGTAGTGGATAGGACTCGGAGCTTCAAACCCACAAGGGTTCTGCTGAAACCATGCCCGATTCACGGGCCTCACCAGGGTGAACCTCCGCCTGACACATCAACATTTTCATCGACCCTCGATAACCCCCTAAGCCCCTGGGGTCGATGACGAAACGGCACACTCGACGGCCATACCCGATCACAAAATATCGAGGCTTCCAACAGCCAAATCAGTAGGACCGTCCGATCCATTTGTTCGGGTACGCGCTACAAACGTGGGCGGTCGGAGGTCACCGCTTCGGGACGCGGCTCTTACAATTGATATCCGCACGCGACGAGAAGTCGGCATTCCCGCGGGACTCAGGTCGGCCCGAGAACCGCGTCAGTCTCGATGGACGAAACGCCGTCGAGCGAACAGACCTCATCGAGGTCGGTCTGAGCGACTTCGACCAGCAGGCGCTCGAACTGGAGTTCTCGGATGACCTCGCCGTCGAGCGATTCAACCGACTCGGCGACTGAGGAGAGGTCGGCGTCGTCGCCGACCGTTAGCACGAGTCGGACCGTCTCGTCGGGAATCGGGTCGTCGCGGAGCGACCGGACGGTGTGGCTCAGGTAGGGCATCGTGACCGGAGTCAGAGCGATTCCCACGTCCGCGGCGAGTCGTTCAATCGCTCACAGCCCGATTCGGTGACGACCACGAGGTCTTCGATGCGGACGCCGAACTCGCCGGGCAGATAGATTCCGGGTTCGACGCTGAACACCATCCCTGCTTCGAGTTCGGTCTCGTTGCCCGCGACGATGTAGGGGTCCTCGTGAACGTCGAGTCCGACGCCGTGGCCCGTTCGGTGGACGAACTCCTCGCCGTAGCCCGCGTTCTCGATGACTTCGCGCGCCGCGCGGTCGATTTCTTCGGCGGGAACGCCCGGTTCGGTCGCCTCGATAGCGGCCTGCTGGGCCTTGCGGACGGTCTCGTGGACTTCCTCGTAACCCTCCGGTGGGTCGCCCGCGAACACGACCGTTCGGGTCTGGTCGCCGGGGTAGCCATCGACGGACGCCCCGAAGTCCAGCACCACGGGGTCGCCGCGCCGAATCTCGCGGTCCTCGTGGCGGTGGTGGGGTTTGGCACCGTTCGGACCCGACCCCGCGATGGTGCCGAACGCGACTTCCTCGCCGCCCGCGGCGGCGAGTCGTCGCTCGATTTCGTCGGCGAGTTCGGTCTCGGTCATTCCGATGGCCTCCTCACCCAACTCCCGAATCTCGACGCTCACTCGGTCGGCGACCTCACCCGCCCGCCGAAGCGAATCGAGTTCGGCGTCGTCTTTCCGCATCCGGAGGTCGTCGAACACCTCGCTGGCGAGTCCGAACGTCGCCTCGGGCAGGGTCTCGCGCAGGTCTTGGGTGAATCGCGCCCACATCGTGTCGTCCACGAGCAGGTGGCCGCCCCGAATTTCGAACTCCGCGGCGAGGTCGGCCACGACTTGTGCGGGGTCATCGCCGTCAGACCAGAGGCGAAGGTCCTCGACCCACGAGGCGTCCCGAATCTGGGCGTCGTACATCTCGGGCGCGACGAAGGCGGGGTCGCCATCGCTCGGAATCACCAGAAAGAGATGGCGCTCGCCGGGTTCCTCGCGGAACCCCGAAGCGTAGAACAGGTTGGTACTCGGGAACAGCACGGCGGCGTCCGCGCCGACCGCGCTCAGTCGCTGTTGGCATCGCCGGGTTCGGTCCTCGAACGCGCTCATGCGAGGGAATTGCTCGGGATGGCGTTTAAAATTGTGTGAGTCTGGGCGAGCAGTATAGA